>JAADEM010000028.1 GCA_013153405.1 Chlorobiota bacterium | reverse complement strand
TTCCACAACAAAATAGTTAACACTGTATTTCTTAATCCCCGTTTCAATCTTATTATCGGTCAGGAGATGCCTGTACGGAGCAATGTTATAATAGTCCTGAGACGCATACAGTTCTCCGTCGGGAGATGTAATGTCATTGATGTATATTTTTCTGGAAGACAAATCATCAATGGAAAGTTCATATCTGAATGCAGTATCATTTAAATCATAATAGGGAATGCTTATGCTTACATCTTTATCCGAAGCAGTTTCGTTAATGATTGCAATTGCAGCATAATCGTTCGAGAATCTGGAAGCATACACATATATATCGTCATCATTACATGTGGTTTCGACCAGTACATCTCCAAACATTTTATTGTATAAAAAGTAAGGAAAGAAACTTGGATGCGGAGTGTCGTCATCCACGTCGGTTTCACCGAGTGTAAACATTCCGTGGTCTTCTTCACCATTTCCGTTTTGAATATCCCAGAAATTCACTAATCCGTAATTGTTTGTCATATATTCTCCCAGGGCATGTGCAAAGAAAAGAGCAGATACGCCTTCAGTTTGTTTCAATCCGGCAACATAATTATATTCTGTCATGGCAACAGGCATATAATCTTTGCTGGTATACAGCTTTACCATAGCCTGGATAGTATCGTAATCTGTTTTTATTGTAGGAATTGCATTCAGTATTTCAGAATATTCCACATCGTTAGGATCGCTTGCCCAGGTAAAATATTCATGGCAAATTAGAAAATCAGCTTTATCACCGGCTTCCTGAAGAACTTCGGGAGTGTAGTTGGGCATAGTTCGATAGTCGGCGGCAGGATATACGACAATACCAATTTTTATGTCGGGATCAGCTTGTTTCATAGAGTCGATGAATACACAGGCATCACGTCCGTATTCTGCTCCGGTAATAGTGTCTCCTTCAACAATATAACCAGCTTCCCAGGAGCCGTAATGTTCATTTCCTATTTCCCAGTATTTGACATCAATACCTTTTGATTTTACATATCTTACCCATTCGGCTGCATAATGGGCAGCCTGCTGTACTGGGTTCGCAGCATCAATATAACGGGCAAGAGAGTAGTTTACACATATCTGAGGTTGAGCATTCCACTCATCACAAATCTGGAGTAACTCATCAGTTGAAAGATTCCATGAAGTTGTTGGTTCACTTTTAACTTCATCGATATAATTTTCAGTATCGTTATAAGCTTTCAGAGTTCCGGAATATCCATCCTGGTTACTGCCGTCCCAATGGTTTATTCCGTCCCACAACCATAAATTAGACCAGTTTCCTCCCGGAATTCTAATGGTTTTGATATTTAATCTTTCAATATGTTCGGTAATTGTAGTGTTATTCAGCAGAGAGCTACGCCATGCCGGCAGGTTATTGCCGATAATGGTTGGCAATATCTTATTTAATGTATCATCAACATTAATAGTTATATCGGCTAGCCCACCTGTACTGCTACCGGTGTATTCCATTGAAGAGCCGGGATGTACAAACATTTTTGGTTGCCAATCGTCATGAAAAAAATCAGATTGAGCATTGGCATTTGATAAAAATAGTAATGAAAAAATCAGAATGTAAATATTTTTCATATGGTTTCTGTTTTAGATTTTTAAATAATAATTAATCAGTCAGCTATTTTACTTATGGCATCGGATAATGATTCTGCAAATTTTGCAGCACCTTCAACCGTAAAGTGCACTTTGTCTTTGCTGCCTTGTGGTTTTAAGTTTTCGGGACCTGAAATATCTGGCCCGTTGATGATGAATATATTTTTATAACCTTTGTCTTTCAGTTTCATTGCGGCTTTTTTTTCTGCTTCACGTATTTCGTCTAATGAAACATTCCCGTTCTTGGGTTTTGTGGCATATGTGTATGTAGGAGTTATGCAATATATTTTGGCTTCAGGATGGTCATCGGCCAGCATCTTTAATAATTTTGTATATCTTGGGATGATTTCGCCTTTGGGAGTATAACCTTTATTCCAGTCATTGAAACCCCAGAGAATAGTAATTACATCAACTTTCTTATTCTTTATTTCAAGAGCAAAAGGCCATGATATTTTTGATCCGCCTACTGCCATATTGTAAAGCTGCCAGCCTTTTTTATCAGCAAGAATATACGGATATGTCTGGAAACTTGCAGCCTGTCCGGTCCCTTGTGTTATAGAATTTCCAATGGCAACATAAACTGGTCTTTCATCTTTTTCGGGAGTTTTAAACTTGCTGTCTTCATCCAGTTGTATACCTTTTATGTCCACTCCGTAATAAGTTGGGAAAAGTACCTTCCATTGTGCAAGTTCACCTTCGGGATTTTCAAATGATATACCATCGAAGATTTCTGTATTTTTAGGTAAGACTTTTATCTCATTTACGAGTTTCCCGTTTTTATAAATACCAAAAATGGCATAACGTAAAGAAGATTCCAACCTGGGTTCCATAAGTACTTTTATGTGTTTGCTGTCGGTTATAAAAGATATGGATACTCCGGATTGAGCAAATGCATTTCGCGGTGCTGCCTCTGTTTCGGGCATGTTGATTATTTCCGGCAGATGACGGTTGAGAATCAGCTTTTCGGGAGTTCGGATAATAAAGAAGGCTCCTCCCGGCTCAATTCGTTCATTATCGGGAGATATAACATATTGTCCATTGACAGTTCCCGAAAAATATAGTGCAAGTATTAGTATTAAACTTAAAAATTTCATCATATTGTATTTTTATTTTATTAATAAGCTGCCGTTAAGCCGTGGTGATCTGGATGATGTACCAATGAAAAAATTCACGGTACCCTTTTCAAGCACAAACTTATGTTTATGCTCATCCCAGTATTTCAGGTCATCGGCTTTTAACGGAATTGAAACTTCAACTGTTTCACCTTTGGGTATTTGTATTCTTGTAAAACCTTTTAATGATATTAAAGGTCTTGTAACTTCAGATTCAGGAAAACTAACATAAAGCTGCGGTACTTCGTCGCTGTTATATTCACCTGTATTTTTTATTGTAAAATTTACATTAACGGTTTCACCGTCTTTTATGCTTTTTTGGGATGTTTTCAGCCCACTGTATTCAAATGTTGTATAGGTCAGACCGTAACCAAACGGAAACAGTGGTTCTGTCTCATCATACATATATGTTCTACCTTTGGTAATGTCATATTCAAGTATCGGCAACAACTGGTCAATTGACTCCGGCCAGGTCTGAACAAGCCGGCCGGCAGGGCTTACTTTTCCGAATATAATATCTGCAAGGCCATTCCCAAGTTCCTGACTTGAATGAGTTATGCGTAATATTGCCGGCACATTCTTTTTCGACCAGTTTATGGCATACGGGAAACTGGCAACCATAACGAGTATGGTGTTTGGATTAGCCTTTTTCACTATCTTCACAAGATCTTCCTGTTCAGTTATTAATGCCTGGCGGTCGATAGCTTCACGGCCTTCGCTGTATATCAGGTTTTTTGCCCATCCGAGGTTGTGGGACAGAGGGTGATTACCAATGCATACAATTGCTACGTCAGCTTTTTTGGCAGCAATACGGGCAGAGTCTATTTTATCGGTTTCGGCAAAGTAAACTTTCACATTCTCACCGACAGCATTTTTTATTCCTTCAAGTACAGACACTTTATACGGAGGAAAACCGACATACCAGTCTGAGATTACCCTGTCGGCATAAGAACCGATTACTGCTATCGATTTTATCTTGTTTTTGTCAAGGGGCAGAAGGTTGTTTTCATTTTTAAGCAATACAACCGATTTCTGTGTGATTTCCCTTACAAGAGCTTTATTTTCATCTCTTTTCCACGGCTCAATGGTGTCGGTAACACCTATTTGTGAGTATGGATTTTCAGGTGATTCATCAAGCAGTCCCAGTTTCAGCATTACCCTTACCGGACCGTGAAGTGTTGCATTAAGTTCATCTTCGGTTACAAGACCTTTGTTTATTACATTGGTAACAGGGGCTTTGTACTTTTTGTCAAGAAACATAGTAATTCCTGCATCAAAACAAGCCTTTGCCGCAGCTTCCAGATCGGGGTAGTAGTTGTGAGCTGTAACGAGAAGATTGAATGCGCCGCCATCGGTTGTGATTATACCGTTAACGCCCCATTCTTTCATTGTTATGTTTCTGATGAACGGATTTACAGCACAAGGTACCCCATTATATTTGTTATATGCTGTCATGTAACATCTTGCTCCACCTTCGGTAAATGCTTTAAAAAACGGATAAGAGTAATATTCTCGAAACAGTCTTTCATTAAAATCAGAAGATGTGAATGTCCTGCCTTCTTCATTACTGTTTGCCAGAAAGTGCTTAAGCAGAGAAGCGGCTCTCCAGTAAACAGAATCATCACCCTGAATACCTTTTACCATTGCCACACTCATTTTTGCTCCAAGAAAAGCATCCTCACCGTAACACTCTTCGGTTCTTCCCCAGCGGACATCTCTTCCCATGTCAGCATTGGGAGAAAGGATTATTAATCCGGCACGTTCTTTTCGTTTATCGTTCTGAGCAAGGTATCTTGCTTCATACGACATGGTTTCGCCTACTTTTTTTACTAACTCCGGATCCCAAGTGTTGGCAAGACCGATCGACTGGGGGAATGTGGTTGTAAAAGAAGCATCCTTACCTTTTACCCGGGCACCTGCCGGTCCGCTGTATGCAAGACCGTGCAACCCTTCAATAATCTTTGTGCCGGTAATACCAAGACGTGGAACTCTAAGCTCCCACGATAACAATGATACTTTTTCTTCCGGGGTAAGAAGAGAGATAAAATTGCTTATTCTTTCCTCTTCAGACAAATTGGTGTTCTGAAAAGGATATTTCTGGGCATTACTGGTAATGCCCGAAAATATTAATATTATGACTAAAATATATTTTTGTGTCATGCTTAGAATTTCTCTTTTACAATTTCACTCTCCTTATAGCCTATACGTTGTGACATCACATACAGGTATTTTCCTTTAGGAATTTTTACAGGTTGATAATAGACCTGCCAACCTGCATTAAGTCCAGGGGTGAAATCCTTACCACTTATCAGATAGGCAATCGAAGCACCTTCTGTTCCACATGAAAAAGTAACGGTTCTGCCTTTTTTGTGAATCACGGGTCTTTCTGTTATGGGTTGAATGCCATCAGGCCACATTTGCAGATACATTTCTTTCTCAGGCACTTCAGCCATGTCGCCTGTTTCAGACAGCCAGTTATCCATTACCTGGCGCAATTCCTCAATCTTATCTTGGTATTTTGGATCATCTATCAGGTTGTGGACATTATCAGGATCTGTTATGCAATCGTAAAACTCCTCTTTTGTTTTATACATTCTGAACCAGTAATTCTGAGCCGGGTTAAGACGTCCCAGTTTATGAAGTTCGAGCAGACGGTTCATCATATCAATGTTTTTCCTGTAGGCTATGTCTTTGTAGGCAGGCAGCTCAGGATGATAATTCCTTACATACAGATATCTGTTATCGCGGACAATACGGTTACGGTCAGTGTGTTCATCAAAACGATCGCCAGAACCGAATATATATTTCCTGGGCTCTTTAACCCGTTGTGGCCCCATGAATGCTTTTCCCTGCATATATTCAGGTATTTCGTAACCTGCAATTGAAAGCAGGGTAGGGGCAAGATCTACGAAAGATATAAGTTTATCCACATGACCATTCTTTATCCAGGACGGATCAATGCCATACTTTTCCTTGTATTTCTCGGGTATACGCACAATAAAGGGTACTTTTAGTCCAGAGTCGTAATGCAGACGTTTTCCTCTGGGCAGCGGCCCGCCATGATCGCTGAAAAAGAATATTATGGTATTCTCATACAGTCCTGCGTCCTTGAGTCGTTGTATCTTTTCTCCTATTTGTTTATCCAGAACTTCGATGTTAGAGTAGTTCCGTGCTACATCCTGCCGTACTATGGAATCGTCAGGATAATATGAGGGTAAAGGCACAATCTTGGGATCTACTGTCATTGGCTTGTTTTTTCTTTTCCAAATCTGCGATTCATGAGTAACTCCGTGGTTAAAAACATAGAAGAACGGTTTTCCATTAGGAGTGTGAGCCCAGTCTCCTTTACCATTGTTTTCATCCCAGGCAGTAACCGGTGCAGCAAACTGATAATCGGTTTTTTGATTGTTGATGCAGTAATATCCGGTTTTACGCATGTACTCGGGGAAACATTTAACGTAAGATGGGATTACTGTGGAATAATGAGGTACTTTTTCGCCGTTAATATCCACAGCCATGCTTTCTCCGTCATACTTTCTTAAGCCCCACGACTGTATGTCTTTTGCTGTGCGCATATGCATTGTTCCTATCGAGGTCGGATACATACCTGTAATGATGGAAGAGCGGCTCGGGGCACAAACCCCAACCACTGCAAATACATTATCGAAAACTATCCCTTCTTTTGCAAGTTGGTCCAGATTGGGGGTTTTAGCAGTGCTGTCGCCGTACATAGAAAGAGTAGGGCTGATATCCTCACAGGTAAACCAAACAATGTTAGGCCTGTCTTTTTGGGCATACGTGTTGATTACTACAAGAGCCATAATAAGCACCTGTAATGCTTTTTTTATTTTCATGGTTTCTTAAATAAGATGTTTCTTCAACTATTTAACTTCCTTTAAACTAAAGTCATCCACCCATGATGTGCCTTTGTCCGAAGGTTTCCACTTCTGGGCAAAAACCGTAGCTCCGTGACTTTTTCCGGAGTTAAAGTTTATGGTAAGCATGGTATATTGGTTTGAGGTTGAACCCCTGGTTAAAGGTTTATCAACTCCATCAATTTTTAATTTAATGGAGGTGTGATCACCTTCCTCGTTTTTCACCCATACAGTCAGTACATAGTTGGTGTTGGGCTTAAGTTTAACATTTTGTTTAATTCCCGATTTCGGTCGTAAGGCTAACGCAGCTTCACCGGAGTGTTGATTTCCGGAAAAATCGACTTCACTGTCAGCCCAGTTAAGCCATCCGTTCAGATCGTCTTCAAAACCACCATTTTTTATAATTCCGCTGTCGAAAGAGGCATTTGAAGCTGATATGTCGGGCTTGGGAATATCAAATATTAGTTTCAGATCATCGGGATTTTCAAGTGTTTTCTGTATTGCATAGAACGCAGGCTTAGCTCTGAGTTCTTCATCAAAGATATATCTGTGCCCGTTTGAATATTTTCCCTGGCCGTCGGCAAGTCCCCAGATATTATAAGCTACCACCCCCTGATTACGTTTACTTAACAGTACTTTTAATACATTTGAGTATGCAATGGCCTGTTTTTGTGCTGCTATGTCATCGTATGTTCCATCCATTTTGTAATCAATTTCGGTAACATGGAACTCCATTCCGTTTTTATGGGTCCAGTCAATCAGGTCAGACAGATATTTCAAAGCATCAGGATCAAGACCAACATTGTCCCTTTCTTTAAGGTGAGCCTGCCATCCTATAGCATCAACCCGCAATCCTTTTTTCTTCAGGTACAATATTGTAGATTTTACTTTTTCCCAAACTGCAGGTTCCATTGTAAGATGTTGATTGTAAACCAGCTTGATGTCAGGGTCTGCTTTCTCTGTTGCTATCTCAAAGGCTTTGACTATGTATATGGGAATTCCGTCATCATTGAGTCCAATCTGAAGCCATGGATTTTCCCATTGGTCGGTTCCGGGCTTGGGGCCAAACCATTCACCGCCCTGTGCAACCGTTTCATTAACCACATCCATCCATTTTACCACATTGCTTTTCCCCCGGAAATATTCACATTCTGCGGTCATGTATTCGGTCATGTTCTTTAACAGTTCATCAGGTTTACGGTTATCGTCTTTTGCCCATGGTGAACATTGCGGACTTACAGGCCCGTGCAGTCTTACTACCATATTGTTTTTATCGGCAAATTTTATCACTTTGTCAATCTTACTCCAGTCCCATTTATCCGGGGTTGGGTGTACTGCATGTTGTTTTACTGCATTAGCAGGAGTTGTATAAGAAAACTGTCGGGCCAGTAATTTTGTTTTTGCCGAAGGTATGTCCTGCTGACTAACGGTACAACCGATGTAAACAGAGCCTGGTTTGAAGTTTTTCTCCACAATATCCCGGATTGGTGTTCCTTTTGGTTGTGCCGGAATTTCATTGGCGGTAACCGTAAGCACTCCCGTTGCCATTCCTGAGTTTTTAATAACCTGCTTGTCTAGAAAATCGTGTAAAAGTTTCTGGTGTTGTTTCAGAACTTCTGCATATTTTTTGTTTTTAACAAGATTTTTGGTTTCCAGCGGATCGGTTTCGTAATCGTAAAGCTCGGTAGCAACAAGATTTTTTTCATTACGGGGCATCGTGCTTCGGTAAGCCTTATACCATTCCGTGTAGCGGTATCTTTTTGTACGGATAGTGTAGCCCATTCCTCCCTTGTAGCCACGTGACGGCCATTGAGAAACAGCAAATGTTTGTTTTACACTACCGCCTTTCAGGTAAGGAACAAGGCTTTGTCCTTGTATGTCTTTTGGCGGTTTAACTCCTGTAAGCTCACAAAGAGTAGGGTAAATATCAAGTGTTTCAACCGGAATATCTGTTTTACCGGGTTTATAGCCCGGATCAACAATTAACAGAGGCAGATGTGTTGCCTGTTCAAAGTTTGTATGTTTAGTCCATAAGCCATGATCACCAAGATGAAACCCGTGGTCTCCCCACAAAACTATAATTGTATTTTTATCAAGGCCTGTTGCCTTAAGTTTATCCATAAGGCGGCCTATTAACGCATCGATGTACGATGTTGCGGCATAATATCCGTGTATAAGTTCTCTTTGCTTCTCAATATTTAAATCTCCGTATTCATCGATGGCGTCAGGAATATCGGTATACGATTTTAGCTCGGGATTGTTGTGATATGCTAAAGCCGGTCCGCCTTTGGAGTGTTTCTGATATTTTGCCACCGGTACTTCATTACGTTTGTAGAGGTTCCAGTATTTTGTTGGAGCAACAAACGGGAGGTGAGGTCTTTTGTAACCAACCATTAACATAAACGGTTTATCTTCATTCGCAAATTTATCGAGTTTTTTTAATGCTTCAGTGGTGATTCGTCCGTCTATGTAAGCTTCGTCGGGCACGTCGGCCATTTCGGTTGATGGTTTGAAGTTTGAGGCAATGAACTTATATCTTGCACCTCCTTTCAGTCCTTTAGCCTGTGCCAGTCCTTCATAAAATTTAATTTTGTCTAGATTCTTTTCTGAAAGATAATATCCCAGGGCCGGTTTAGGACCGGGCCCCGGTAATTTATCAGGTGATATATACGGGATAGTCCAAGAACGAGCATCATGCCCTTTATCTACACTTCGCGGGTCGAAAATTTTACCGATGGCATATGTTGTATAGCCATTCTTTTTAAAAACCTGAGGCAGAGTGACAACCTGAGGGTTTTTTGATCTGATTTTAGTTTTCAGGTCCCATACTTTTGTTCTGTCAGGCCTTAAACCTGTAAGCATACTGGCTCTGGAAGGGGCACAAACAGCCTGTTGTGTGTAGGCATTTTCAAACATGTATCCTTCTTCAGCCAGCTTGTCTATATTAGGAGTAATAGCATAAGTATCGCCGAATGCTCCAATCAGGGGTTTAAGGTCGTCAACAGCAATGAAGAGCACATTCTTTTTCTGTGAATATGTCTGCATTGAAATCAGTGTAATAAAAAGCAAAAATAAAGCTCGTTTCATATCCTGTATTTTAAGTTTATGCTAAAAAACTATTCAGAAACACGTTTTACAAAGACATGCATTCTAGGGAAGACATGACCGTTTCTGGTTACAGAAGCAGCCAGGGTTATGTCACCTTTTTTAAGTTTTATATCTTTAAAAACAGCAGTGCTGTCTGTCATAGTTCCGTTTAGCGTTGTGTCATCAATTTTTAATACAACATTCCAGCCCGGTAATGCTTTGGCTGTTTTCACAGTGATGTCGAATGTGGCATCGTGGTCAACGGTAAGAAGCCAGTGACCTTTTGTACCCCACAACTTGCCTTCGTCTTTGATCCAATCCTGACGTGAAAGTTCAGAATTTATTTCAGCATCATTACCTACGATTATTCTGGGGGTGGCATAGTTGTTTTTTCTGGTTGAAGAGACATCATTGAACCATTGCATATAGCCTTCTTTCATTTCAGTCAGTTTGTCGGGGTAATCCTGTGCCAAATCATTCTCTTCTTTCGGGTCTTTTGTAATGTCGTATAGCTCGAAGTGTGAAGCGTCCGGGCTTAAAAGTGTCCATTGTTGATGAGCCATTGCGAAATTTCTGAATTCTTCAGGCTTAAGACCGCGATGCCACTGAATAAAAATAGCTCTGTCTTTCCAGTCTTTTTCTTTGTTTGTCAGCAAAGGCAGGAAACTTCGTCCGTCGAGTTTAACACTTTCGGGAATTTTTACTCCGGCAGCATCAAGCAGGGTAGGCATCACATCATAATGGGCTGCATATACGTCACTTTTTTCTCCTCCTTTGAAAACGGCAGGCCAATGCATGTAAAACATTGTTCTGATACCGCCGTTGGTTACTTCGCCTTTGTGTCCACGCATGTTACCTACATAACGCTTTGAGTTTGGTCCGTTATCACTCATGAAGATTACAATGGTATTTTTGTCAATGCCTAAACTTTTAAGTTCTTTCATAAGTTTTCCAACGTTTTGATCTATGTTGGTTATCATGGCACCTATGGCAGCAAGTTTGTCTATGTTAGGTTCTTTTTCGAATGATATTGATGCTAATTCTTTTTCTTTTGTCAGATAGTATTGTTTCAGGTCTTCGGGTACATCGTTAAACGGACCGTGAGGGGCATTAGTGGCAATGTATGCAAAAAACGGTTTGTTCTTTTTCAGGCTTTCTTTCATGAAGTTGATTGCATAGTTGTAGTATACATCGGTACAGAATCCTTTTGTATGAACTTTTTCTCCGTTATGGAACAGAACAGGATTAGTGTATCTTCCGTGGTTTTCGAACGGATCGGATGGTTGTGCCAGTCCGCCGCCTTTCAGGTAAAGTGCTTCTTCGAAACCCTGATCCATCGGGCGCATGGGGTAGTTGTCGCCAAGGTGCCATTTGCCGAACAGGCCTGTTGAGTAACCGGCATCTTTCAGAACTTCGGCTATTGTTACTTCTTCTGTTAGCATTAGTGAACCTCCAATGTATGTGTCGGTAACACCAGTACGATAGTTGTATCTTCCGGTCATTAAACTGGCACGTGTGGGAGCACAAACAGGACTTACATAAAAGTTTGTCATGGATGCACTTTCTTTGGCAAATTTGTCGATGTTGGGAGTTTCAAAGACAGGATTTCCGGTAATACCAAGGTCGCCATATCCCTGGTCATCGGACAGCAGTATGATAATGTTTGGCTTTTCACTTTTTTTCTGTTCCTTGTCTGTTGTATTTTTTGTAGAACAGGCAAAAAAGAGAAAAGAAAAAGTAATAAATACAATTATATGGTTTAGTTTAAATTTATGCATGGTGTATTTACTTATGACTGTCCTGAAACAAGAGCTGTGAACGCTCTTGTTTTCAGGACAATCAATTGTTTTTTAATTTAAACTTCCGAAATCTTTATCGGTTATTTCTCTGAATTCTTCAAGCGATGCAGTATCTCCAACTTCGATCATTAATTGTTTTAATTCTTCTTTCATTTTTTTAGCAACATCTGCATATTCGGGATCATCAATTACATTGCGTAATTCATCGGGGTCTTTTTCCATATCGTAAAGTTCCCATACGTCAATATTGTAATAAAAATGGGCGATTTTATATCTTCTTGTTCTCATTCCGTAATGTGGCTGAACATGATGCCAGAAAGGCCATTCGTAATAGTGAAAATAAACCTTATTGTTCCATTTCACATCTTTTTTACCTTCAATCACATCTTTAAAGCTGTGTCCCTGCACTTCGTCGGGGACTTTTATGCCTGCAAAATCGAGGAATGTAGGAGCAAAGTCCACATTTGATATCAGGTGGTTGTCTGTTTGTCCGGCTTTCAGTTTTGCCGGATATCTCATCAGGAATGGCATACGGAACGAAGGTTCGTAAATAAATCGTTTGTCGAAGAAACCGTGGTCACCAAGATAAAATCCCTGGTCGCCGGTATAAATTACAATAGTGTTTTCGGCAAGACCGTTTTTGTCGAGGTAGTCAAGAAGGTGACCAACATTGTCATCTACAGACTTAACGCAGGCAAGGTAATCTTTAATAAAACGCTGATATTTCCATTTACGGGCTTCTTCAATTGTTTTACAACCGGGAGGCATCCATGCTTCGCCAGGGTTGTTTCCGTAGTTGTACCATTTTTCAAGTTCTTCACCTTTCAGACCTTCGGGAGGTGTCAGTTTCATATCTTTATGGTTCAGATAATCCATTGTCATCCATGTATCACCGGCAGTTTTTTCACGGGTTTTATAATCATCGTTAAATGTTTTTGGGTAAGGCATGTCTGTATCGGGATACATGTTTTCGTATTTTTTGTCGGGGAACCAGTTACGGTGGGGAGCCTTGAAGTGAAGTAGAAGAGCGAAAGGTTTGTCTCCGTCTTTAACTCTGTTGATCCAGGCTATAGCAGTATCGGCTGTTATGTTAGTTGCATAACCTTCAATTCTAACCTGTTTGCCGTTGTAGTCATAAACCGGATTCCAGTAGTATCCCTGTTGTCCGGGATTGTTGTGGTACATGTAGAAGTCGAAGCCACGGGGATTGGTTCCAAGGTGCCATTTGCCAACCATAGCGGTGGTGTATCCGTTTCGCTGAAGTTCTTCGGGGAATGTCCACTGATTAGGGTTGAAGTGGCCTCCGCTTTCGTTTTTATAGTATCCGTTACGATGGCTGTATTTGCCGGAAATTATAATTGCACGACTTGGGCCGCAGATGGCATTTGCACAATAAACATTGTCGAAACGAATTCCTTCGTGAGCAATCCGATCGATATTAGGGGTAGGAAAATATTTGGCATAGATGCTGTCGTATGCACTAATAGCCTGTGTAGTGTGATCATCACTCATGATATAAATGATGTTCGGTCTTGTATCTTTTTTGTCTTTTTCGGATGAACAAGACGAGAAAAACATTAGTGCAAAAGACATTGTCAGAAGCACCGGGAGGACATTGGGTTTTAGTTTAAAACGATTTTTCATAACATTTTTTTTATTTGTGATAAACATTTGAAATTTATAAAACAGATAAAGATCGTAAAAATATGAAATACAGTATCTTTATTTTTGAGCAAAAAATCTTAAATCTTAGGTTTAGTTAAATGTTTAGAATTTTCAAATGTTCAACTCTGTTTGTGTTCTGAATAATTGATAATCAAACAGTAAGCGGCATATGGCATGTGGCTACATGAGAGATTTTTAATTTAATCCGAACAAATAAACTCATTATGTATTACCGGTTCTTCGTTTAATAGTGATTTGTTCCCGGGTTCTTTGTTCTAAATATTACAAATACAAAACCATCATTGTAATCATTATTAGCAGAATGATAATTAAACCGGCCTGAATAAATACATATCTTTTTTCATTTATTATTTTCATAAGATTAAGAGTGAAATATCAGGCACTGCTGATATGCAGCGCCTGATAATAGTTAAATGTTTACTCTTCAATAATATCATAATCGACAGTATACTTAAACAAGAAGTTGTCAAGTTTCCATACCGATTTAGATTTTGTATCGGAAGCAGAGTTGTTGTATGTCCATCTTATATAGAGTGCACTATTACTGGTGTCAATACTTCCGGCATCCTGGTCTTTAACAGAGACATAAGATCCGGCACCAGTCATCGGCCAATCAGTATCATCAGGTGACATTATTGTTGTCCAGTTTGCCTGGTCATATGAATATTCAAGAGTTCGTTCAAACTCTGCATATACAGGTTCCTGGTTTGCACCCCATCCGTTGAGCTCATCGAATGAAATAAGAAGTTTATTTCCGTTCCAATCAGATGTTATATCAACCTGTGCTGTAACCATTGAGTAGAAAATGTCGCCATCAGCATGATAACCTTTGGCATATCCTCCTCCGTCACCAAACATGTATACTGAAGTAGGATCTTTACTATATGTTATAGTACCGTCACCAAACTCATCACCACCGTAAAATACCTGGCTCCATTTTGTTTGGATTGTTAAAGTGAACAGATCTTTAAACTCAAATGATACTCCGGTAGAGTTGGTCACTTTTACACTTACAGTATAAACACCATCGGGAACGTTTCCTGAGCCATTGTATGTTATAATTCCATTGTTATCAATAGTCAAAGCATCAATAACCTCTTGAGGAACAGTATCGGCAAGTACAAGTTCCCAACCTCCGTCTGAATTCATTCCTTCAAGTACAGGCTGAACGGTAGAATATACAGAGGTAGGCGCCATAATTACATTTTTAAGAGTATCGCTGTCTGATGTTTTTGTATAAAGGATTGATGGTGGTGGTCCAACATGAACTACCACTACATTTTTAAATGTTTTTGAACCAAGATTTGTGTTTACTGTGATTGATAAACTATCGGTTGTGTTCGGAATAGCACTGGTACTCTTTAATATTTCACCATTTTCATTAATAGAATAACCAACTACATAAGGATAAATTGAGTATGAATCAACAATCAGATTTTGTTCAGGAGACTCGTCGGTATAAGAGATAGTTGATATTACACCTTGTTGTAAGGCTCCTGTGTACACTTCTGTTTCTGATGCTGTAATGGAAACAGGCACATCAAGTACGGTAAACGAGTAAGCCTTTTCCATGTTTACTATATGATTGATGGTGTGAATTGAAATATCAAGAGCGTATTGTCCGGGATTTATAGTTCCCCCGGCATTGTTATAAGTTATCACACCTGTTTCATCATCAATCTTGAAGTTGGTAAGATCGTAATCGTCAATACTTGCGGCATAAACCGAATCAATTTTAAGAGTGTATAAACCTTCAACACTGAAAACAGGAGTATCAGAAGCGAGTACTGTTTTCATAGGATAAAAGGTTTTTTCGGCATAAGTGAACTTTGCCGGAGCATCCGGAGAGTATACCGTGTAATCCAGTTCTACCCTTTCTTCGCAGGATGACATGTAGAACAGTCCTGCAATAAGAAAGAAACCCGATAATATTTTATATATGTTTTTCATAGTTCTTAATTGTTAATTTCCTGATTTGTGTTTATTTCTGATGAAGGTATCGGAAGATACATTACGTATTCCGGATCATCGCTGAGCAATATATCTATTGTTTCATCCCACTTGTCATAATTGTTGTGGACGTCGATAACATGAGATTTAAACCATTCGTAACCTCGTCTTCTGTCGTTGAATACACTTTGCAGTTCACCCAGCAGTTCATATCTGTATTCTTTCATAATTGCTTCTCTGAATGAATCCTGTCCACCGTAGTATTCTGCCTGAGGTGACAATTCAACTCTTGCGAGTACCTCTTCAACGTATTTCATCTGTTCTCCGTTTTGCAGTTCATTTGATATTTCTGCCAGCATTAACAGCAGATCGGCATAGCGGTAAATGATGAAGTTCTGGTTGTTGGTAATTCCCACCATATTTACATTTTTAGCCCAGTACTTATAGGCATAAGGATAACCGGTGTAAAAACTTGTTCTTGAAACGGCAGGATAGCTTCTTTTCACTGTATTTGTGACAACATTAGTGTATTCGCCGATAAAAGTTGCTTTTATTCTGGGATCGCCGGGGTATGTGTCGGCATGGTCGTCATATGCCTCTGCATTCACATATATACGTCCCCAGGTGTTATTTCCAATGGTAGCACCACGTGGAGTGTAAAGGCGCGGCATACCCGAACCGGAAACCTCATTATACTGAATTTCGAAAATGCTTTCAGAGGTATTGCTACCTGTTGTTTCATCCCAAAGCAGTTTGTAATCGGAAACGAGGCTGTATTTTCCGTAAACCTGAATGGCTTCATCATAAGCAAGCTTCCAGTATTCTTCAGGTGTTTTTTCCTGAAGCTCAGGATCTGCAGTTGCAAGAGTCATGTATACTTTGGCTAAAAGCATATTTGCTGCTTCTTTGGCTGCAAAACCTTCAAGTTGTTCACCTGCAGGAAGCATGAGTTTTTTAGCTATATCAATGTCTGCCATTATCTGGGCATATATATCTTTAACCGGAGACTTTGGCTTATGAATATTTTCTGTGTTCATGGGCTCAAGTCTCAGAGGAACTTCACCCCATAGGCGTACAAGATCAAAATATTCGAAAGCCCTGATGAAATATGCCTGTCCAAGAACATCGTTCATTCCCTTATCATTGTCATTTGCAGGATTCTCGATTGGCGACAATGCAGAAATAATATCATTGGCTCTTGATATGGTTGTATAATGTGTTCTCCATACAGCTTCCACTTCTGTAGTGTTGGGAGCTGGTTTAAGGGCAAATAATTCCTGATTGTATACGTAATTAACACCCTGATTATAATGTCTGTATGTGAAATGTCCTGAAAAACCTTCATACAGAACGTGCGCCGAATATGAGTAGTTACCCCAGTCGGCAAGACCCCGATAAACACCTTTTAAACCGTTTCTGGCATTTGTCAAATTCTCAAAAATATTATCTTTTGACAGGAACGGAGGCTCCTCTTCAAGACTGCAGGCAGTCATCAGAACAGCGGTTGCAATTGTTAATATGAATTTATTTATTTTCATTTTTAGTCGATTTTAAGATTAGAATGTAATGTTTATACCAACAATGTATATTCTGGCATTAGGAAACGGATTCCAGTCTACGCCCTGAATATTGCTGTTCCACATAAAACTTGTTACGTTAGGATCGTATCCGCTGTATTTTGTGAATGTAAGCAGGTTTTTTCCTGATGCATAAATGCGGAACTGTTTGAATAGATTTTCAGTTGGCAGGTTATAACTCAAAGTAAGGTTATTTAGTCTGAGATAGCTGCCGTCTTCAATAATTCTGTCGGTCATTGCAATTGCATTCTCTTCGTTGTATCCAATTCTTGGATAAGTATTTGAAGGACGGTCAGGTCTCCATGCATTATAATAAGCGGCAGGATGAATATTTTGTGAATTTCCTGTGGCTGTATAGTAATTTATTCCAAAACCGTTGGCAATTTCATTGCCGTAAACACCACTCCAATCCATGTTAAACGAAAATCTTTTGTATCTAAGTGACATATTGAATCCGTAAAGGAAGTCGGGATTCGGGTCCCCGATAAATGTACGGTCATTTTCATCAATTATTCCATCTTGGTTAAGGTCAAGAATTTTAACATCACCCGGTTGAGCACCGTATGTTTCCAGGTCGGGATCGTCCTCCTGATAAATTCCGTCGGTTTTGAATCCCCAAAACATTCCGATAGATTCACCCGCCATGAATATGTTTGCAGGACATTTGAATGTATTACCTGTCGAAACATTATCACCGAGGTAATATGAACGCATTTCTTCTGCACCATCAATATATACAGGAGCATCCGGAATTCCGAGTTCAAGTATCTCGTTACGGTTTATTGATATGTTTGCACCAACCGATAATTCCAGATCTTTACTTTGAAGAATAACTCCGTTAATGTTGAAATCAATACCTTTGTTTGAAATGGTACCTCTGTTGATGTACATTTTACTGTATCCTGTAGATGTTGGCAATGCAACCTGTTGTAAAAGGTCATTGGTTTCTTTATAGTAAACATCAATTGTGGAGATCAGGCGGTTTTTGAACAGCCCGATATCAAGACCTACGTTTGTTTGAACTGTGGTTTCCCATGTTAAATCCGGGTTTGCAATGTTTGAAGGAACATAAACATTGCTTGTTGAATTATCTGGATTTGCATACAGAGCAACGGCGTAAGTAGTGATAGTCTGATACGGTGTGATAGCCTGGTTACCTGTTTGTCCCCAACCTGCTCTTAGTTTCAGATTTGAAACAGATGTCAGATTATCCATAAACCTTTCTTCCATTACTCTCCAAGCAAGTGAAAAGGAGGGGAAATATCCGTAACGCTGTCCTTCAGCAAATTTAGACGAACCGTCAGCTCTGAATGTTGCAGTTGCTATATATTTTCCTTTGTAGCTGTAGTTAGCCCTGGCAAGGAACGAATTCATAGTTTGTTCACGCGGATAAGTGATAAGTGGTTGTTTAATAACGGTACCGTATTCGGGGCCGTCAGTCATAAATTGTGTTGTCGAGAAGTTTTCAACGGTATAATATCTGTCTTCCATAAAATTCCCGTCATACACATAACCAATCATTGCATTCAGCTTATGAACTTTCTTGAAAGCATGATAATACATAAGCAGGTTGTTTATGTTCCAAGCCCATTTTTCCTGGTTTGCCATCGATAGTTTTCCGTTAGCTCCTGAACCAACATATGTAGTAAGGCCGTAGAACTTTCTTCTGTCTTTAATACGGTTATTACCTGCGGCTTTTATTTGGTATTTCAGGCCTTTTACAGGCAATTCATAAGTAAGCGTCAGTGAGGCTAAAGCCTTGAACTCTTTTGATTTCTCTTCATAGTCATTTATCCATGAATAAGGGTTCGAAACCTGAAGCTCATTCTGGTAGTCTACTATATCGTCACCAATAAGCGGGTTGAAAGTTACAGTACTTTTAACAAAACTACCGTTTGCGCCCAGCTTAGATCCGCTTTGAGGGAATGTACCATTGCTGTAAAAAAGAGATATCTGGCCGTCGAGTTTAAGTTTGTCGGTCAGCTTACGGTTAATATTAATTCTCATGTCACCGTTTTTCATTTGCGAATTATCCGCTACACCCTGAGCATCGTTGTAGCGGGTTGAAATGTAGTATGACCCTTTATCACTACCTCCACTGAATGACACTCCGGCAGTGTGTGAAACACCTACACGGTAAGCATAGTCCTGCCAGTAAACTTCTTTAAACGGCTGGCTGCTGATTTCTCCGTTGGAAATACCGTAAACTTTATCTCCATCGATATAGTAACGTGGAGAGTTGTGGTTAAGTAAGGCAGCTTCGTTCATATACTGGGCAAATCCCGGGCCGTCAAGAACATCAAGTTCTTTACCTATCTGGGTAAAGGCTGCATTATAATATGCGTCAATTTTAGCTCTTCCTTTTTTCCCTTTTTTGGTTGTAATAAGAACTACACCGTTTGCACCTCTTGAACCATAAATTGCAGTTGCTGAAGCATCTTTCAGAACTTCAATGCTCTCAATGTCGGCGGGGTTAATACCGTTTAGCCCATTCTGATTTTCAGAATAGTCATTGTAATCAACAGTTGTGGATGCATCTTCACCGGCAGTTGTAATTATTATTCCATCGACTACATAAAGAGGTTCGTTGTTTGAGCGTAAACTGTTTGTTCCACGAATTCTTACACTAATTCCTGAGCCGGGAGTTCCGTCATTGCTGATAACCTGAACACCAGGTGCGCGGCCTTGCAGCAATTGATCAACTGTAGGATATTGCTGAGCAACATCATCAGTTACTTTTACCGAAACAGTAGAACCTGTGATATCGCTTTTTCGCATTGTACCATATCCTACAACTACGGTTTCAGCAAGTTGTTTTGTGTCTTCTTTTAATGTTACGTTTATGGTAGTTTTATCGCCGACAACTTCTTCTACCGTTTTGTAACCAATAAATTTGAATACGATTACATCGTTTTTATTCACATTTAACTGGTACTTACCGTTTATATCGGAAATAGTTCCGTTGGTTGTACCTTTTATATAGATGTTAACACCGGGGATAGGATCACCCGAAACATCTGTTACCTTACCTTTTATTAAAATCTGAGCAAAAGTCAGACTGGTAAGCATACTTAAAAAGATTATTGAAAATAAGGTTTTCATAAGCATGAGCTTTTAAATAATTTTGTTGACTAATTAAATTCATGCCAAATTTATTTCAATGAATATGCCTCAGGGTTTAAATCCTGTTATATTTAGTTTAATTGTTGTTTGTGGTTGGTTTAATGTATTTAACACTTAGTATTGGTGCTGATTTTGTCCTGAAATTTTTAAAACATTAGAAAATCAGAGAGATAGGATGTGTGAAGCAGGGGTTTGATATTGTGTAAAAAGGTTAAAAAATGTACAAACCGGTGTTTTTTTCGAATAAATTAATGCCATAATTATCAATAAAAACATGTGATTATAAAGAGTGAATACAGGGTAGATGATTATCTTTTTTTTACCCGAAATGGATGATTAAGATCGATTTGTTTTAAATTATATGGCTATGAATAAATACTTCGGAACCGGCGGAAAAACAGAAATTATAAAGAGGTGTGGAACAACTCTGAAATAGTAAAGTAATTGTCAGGTAACA
The DNA here is from genome assembly GCA_013153405.1 of Chlorobiota bacterium. Classification (GTDB taxonomy): domain Bacteria; phylum Bacteroidota; class Bacteroidia; order Bacteroidales; family Marinilabiliaceae; genus JAADEM01. Next base: position 7,484 of record JAADEM010000028.1, on the reverse strand, counting down.
CAAATTTTTATTTGTATTTCTTCGACATTGCAGGGAGTATAATTTTTATACGTTATTGTTTCTCCGTTTTCAGGTATCTGTCTGACAGTGTTGAGTTCTCTTAGTTTTATCTTAATGTTTGTTTCATTTACCGCTTACAAAAGCCGAAGGTGATTTCCCGAAATGTTTTTTGAAAGAGGTGCTGAAATATTTTGCATCGGAAAAGCCACACATATATGCAACTTCGTTAATGTTATATTTGTTTGAAAGTAATAACTCCTTAGCCTTGTTTAAACGAATAAGACGAATAAATTCGGCAGGTGACATGTCTATTAAAGATTTCAATTTGTGATAAAAAGCAGTACGGCTCATTCCTACGGAAGTGTACAGAAGCCTGACAGACAGTTCGGGATCAGAGATGTTTTCTTCAACTAAACGTGTTATTTGAGCAACAAATTCCTTGTCGAAGTCATTTTTAATTTCTGCTTCAGGGTTTCCTTTTTGCGGGTCGAGGAGCAAATCTTTAACTTTTTTACGGTTATTAATAAGGTTTTCAATCTTGGCAATCAGGATTGAAGAGTCGAAAGGTTTGGTTATATAGTCGTCGGCACCAGCTTCCAGGCCTTTTAATATATGTTCTTTAGAGTCGAGTCCTGATAATAAAATTACAGGGATATGAGATGTGACAGGTTTACTTTTTATATTTATGCACAGCTGGCGCCCATTCATTCTGGGCATGGCAACATCAGAAAGAACAAGATCGGGAAGTTCTTTCTGTACCTTATTGAATGCCTCTTCGCCGTTTGAGGCTTCAATTACCTGATATTTTTCGGCCAGTTCATTTTTAATGTAATTTCTGAGTTCTGAATCATCCTCCACAATCAGAATTTTGATTTTATCCTTATCGTTGGTTGTATCTGATGATTCATCGGAATATTGTTCTGTATCACTAAAGGCCTGTTCTTTTTCTTCGTTATAAATGTCAGGATTACCGATAGGAAATTTAACAGATACAGTTGTTCCTTTTCCTTCTTTACTTTTTATTTTTATAGTTCCTTTCAGAACTTTAACAATGTCGGAAACCAGGGCCAGTCCAACACCGCTTCCCGGTTTATTTGCTTTAATAGCATTTTCGGCTCTGTAAAATGGTCTGAATATTTTTTTCAGTTCTTTTTTAGGAATTCCTATTCCCGAATCGGTAACAATAAGTGTCCAGTAAGGCTCTTCGATTAGAATTCGCACATTAATGAAGCCTCCAGGCCTGTTGTATTTAACGGCATTTGAGAGCAAATTGCTTATAATTCTGTCAAGAATGTCGGGTGATGAAAAAATAATCTGACTTTCGTAAGCACTTTCAAAATTCAGCTTAATGTTTCTTTTTTCAGCCACTAAGCTGAATGCAAATATTTTTTTCTTTAAAAATGCGATAACATCTATTCTTTCGGGATGTATTTGTTCTATTTTGTCAATTCTTCTGAAATCAAGGAACTGGCTTATTTTCTTATGCAGTTTTTCAATATTCTCTATGGCAAGTTTAAGTTTTTCTTTTACTGTGTCATCTTCTGTTTTTCGCAAAACATCATCTATAGGAGCTCTGATAAGAGAAAGCGGTGTTTTGATTTCATGAGCCATGTTGGCAATGTATTGTAATTTATCTCTGGTGCTTCTTACATCGTGCATGAGCTTGTTGTAGTAAAGAGCAAGCAGGATAATAAACAGGATGAAAAGCAGATATATTACAATAGCTATCGGAGATCTCCAGATAGGAGGCGTAATTGATATCTTAAGAATTCTTTCCCGGCCTTTTTCATCCGAAATAATATTGGACACAAGTTTTACCCTGAAGGTATAATCCCCCGGAGGAAGTTTGGAGTATGTTGCTGTGCCAATAGATGTGGGTTTTGACCAGTCTGAATCAAAACCTTCCAGTTTCCAAGTGTATTTATGCTGTTTAGGATGAATAAGGTCAATATTTGTAAATTCAATTGAAAATGAATTTTCTCCGTATTTTAGTTTAATGCTTTTGGTTTTGTTGAGTTCTGTGGTTAATATTTTGGAATTTGCTACTGTAATTTTCTTCTGATTAACATATAATGATGTGAAAATAATATTGTTTGTGTATGTTGGAGGCGTAATTTTTAAAGGATTAAAAATAATGGCCCCGTTTGCTCCTCCGATAATTATCTCTCCCGAATGCAGATTGCAGGATGCTTTATGCATGTAGTCAAGTTTAATTACTCCGTCTGATTCAAAGTAATTGTATATTTTATTTGTTTTTATGTTGATTTTTGATAATCCTTTGTCGGATCCTGCCCAGATGTTTCCCTGATTATCAATATTTAAAGTGTAGATGTGATTTGATGATAATCCATCTTCTGTTGTCAAAAGTTTATATTTCCCGTTTTTCAGGTTCAGTTTTGCAAGTCCGCCACCGTCAGAGCCAATCCATACATAAGGTCTTTCGTCGTATGCCATGGAAATAACTCTTTTCAGGTTGCCCTTTAAACTGTTAATCACGGTAAAATCATTATTTCTGATATCGATAACATAGAGTCCGTCTGAAGTACCAGTAAGAATTCTGATTTTTCCATATTTCAACAGGGACTGAACAACGGGAATGTTAAAATGGCTAATGGTATTGTCGTCGAAATTGTAAGAAATTAATCTGACGTTTTGTCCGTTACGGGCTATCCATAAAGTGTTGTTCCGGTCATCGAATAACATTGCCTTTGAATTTCTGGTATTGGCAATCTCACCAGGTAGATATTTGAATTTTCCTTTTGCATTGAAAACTTTTGTTTGATCGATAAAGTAGCTTACCCAGTATGTTCCGTTTTTTGCATTTGCAATCTGGGTTACCACATTGTTCCGGCTGTTAGCGGAGTTTAATCCCGGATGTTTCCATTTTCCGGTATTGCGGTTCCAAAAAGACAACCCTCTGTCGGTCCCGAAAACAATATTTCCTGGCGAAAGTTCCCGGATAGTATAAATTACATTGTTCCGCAAAGAATTAGGATTGCCTTTTTCTCTTTTTATAGAAATGAATGCCGGTTTTTTGGGGTTCATAATACTGACCCCTCCAATATCGGTTGTGATAAAATAAAGAGAATCCATAGTGTGCAGGATTCCGTGAACAACATTGGATCCTATTGAACTTTCGTCGTCCTGATCGAAACGATAATGAGCAATTGTTTTATCGGTGTTTGTATTTATTTCTATTAAACCGGTACCGTCGGTGCCTATAAGTAAAACGGAATCATTTACGGGCAAAAGGTCTCTGATGGGAAAGTCTTTATATTTTTCATAAGATTTTACCAGGGAAAATTTATTATGAGCCATGTCATAATGCAACAGTCCTGAATTTACAGTTCCAATCCACAGGCTGCTGTCTTTTGAAGTATAGGCAAGAGCGCGGAAAGTTGTGTTTTGTACTCCTTCGGAAGGTATAAGTTCACCAAGTGTTTTTGTTTCGGTAAAATCATAGTTTACTTTAATTACTTTATTGTTTTTTAAAATAATAAAGCCATCCTGCACTTCAATAAGAGAATGAATCGCAAACAAATTCAGTGCCTGTCTGGGTTTTCTTAAGCTGTCGTTTTTATAATCGTATATAAGAAGGTTTGACGGAGTTCCGATTATGAGTTCTTTGTTTGAGCTTATGATTGCATCAAATACATATTTTCCAAAGTATGGTTTAAACTTTTTTATTAATTCAAATCTGTCGGTATTCCGGTTGAACCTGTATATGTAATTTCGGTTGTTTACAAGAAATATGTTGTCGTCATCGTCAATAACCAGCATGTTAAACTGGTAGCCTATACCTGCAATCTCGTCCTGTTTTTCAAGGTTGTAGTGAACAATGTTATTACCGTCATATCTATCTACTCCATTGTCGGTTGTAATCCATACAAAACCGTTTTTGTCCTGAACAGATCTGTAGGTGCGGTTTGAACTTAATCCGTCTTTTGTGGTAATTCTTTTAAATTCAGTATTACCAAATGACAAAGAAGAGAAAAAAAGAAAGGAGATTATTAAGATGCTTTTAATGATCATATTTCTTGTAGTATTGCATTAACGCTACTACAAATATATTAAATTTCATTTTAATAGGTTTTATCTCTTGAGTTTGTTTAATGTGTGAATTGGTTTAAATCACAGAGATGGCCATTTTTATCTTACGATTTAACTACTTCATTCAGTCTTTCATTTCCAGTTCTTCTTTATATTTTTTTGCAAGTATTGCCAGCAGTTTGCTAAATCTCTGAACTGCATCTTTGGTTCCTTCGGAAACATCTTTTCCCTGGAGTTTTAAAAGGAATGTTGTATATATCGCGGCAAGCATTGCTTCAATATCGTTACTGTATTTATTTCCGCTTTTGTTGTCAAAATCTTTAATAAGATTTGCGATTGAATTATATGTGTGTTTGTAGGCAACCTCAGCAGGGTCTTGTAATAATTGAAGATGAAGCCTGTTTACATCATTCAGGGTATTTTCAAGAACCTGAAGATGTCCTGATTTTTCTTTTTTTTCTGCTTTCAGCATTGCAACAAGATTTTCCCACCACTCTCTTATCTGCGACATGGTTTCTTCAGGTTGTTTATACTGACTGATTACATTTTTCTCAATCTCTTTCATGTCAAGATTATAGGCTCTTGCCAGGTCTTCAACCTGCCACATGTAAAGCAGGTATTCTATTATGTTGTCGTCTTTTTTCTGATGTGCAATAATCATGATTTATAGTGTTAAGTTGTTAAACCGGGTTTTAATCTTCGTTGAACAGGCGTTCCAAATCACGTCTGTCTTTTTTTGTGGGACGGCCTAAGCCTTTTCGTCTGCCCTGGTTATATGCAAGCCGTGTAAGTTCCAGTATTTCAAGCTGGTCGTCGGGAGTTATATCTTTAATATGGTCGGGAACTAGTTTTGCACCCATTCGTTTTTCAGCCAGTTTCAGGACTTTGTATTTTCGGATAACAGGAGGTGTTTTTATGTCGATTGTATCTCCGGGTTTTACTGTTCGGGAAGATTTTACGGCAATGCCGTTTATCTGTACCCTTCCTTTTTTACAGGCTTCGGCAGCCATGCTTCTTGTTTTAAACAGACGTACAGCCCACAGGAATTTATCCACTCTTACATTTTCCCTGTTATCCATTTTTACTTGTTGTTAAATCGATTCATTGTTTGTGCTACTCCAATTGTTCCAAAGCTTTTTATCATTTGTATGGCTTGTTCTATTTTCTGAGGCAATAATTTTTCTTCTTCGCTGTTCCATTTTCCTAAAACATAATCAACCTGCTGCCCCCGGTTAAAGTTATTTCCGATACCGAACCTGAGACGTGCATAGTTAGTTGTACCCAATGTGCTTTGAATGCTTTTAAGTCCGTTGTGTCCGGCATCACCGCCTTTGGGTTTCAGGCGCAGAGTTCCGAAAGGAAGAGCCAGATCATCAACAACAACAAGAAGGTTACTTACCGGAATTTTTTCTTTTTGAAGCCAGTAATTAACGGCGCGTCCGCTCAGATTGACATAAGTGTTCGGTTTAAGCAGAATAAATGTTCTGCCTTTGAATCTGTAATTGGCAATGGCACCGTATCGTTTATCTTCAAATTCAATATCTTTTTCTTTTGCCATTGCATCAACAATGTCAAAACCAATGTTGTGTCTTGTATGCGCATATTCGGCACCAATATTTCCCAGTCCGGTAATAAGATATTTCATTTCGTTATCAGATGATTCTTTTTTGCTAAAGAACAGGTTAAAAACAGATTTTAGCATACCGATTATTTTAGTGCAAATTTAAAATAAAAAAGCCGGTAAAAAACCGGCTTTAAAATTCGATATGCAAATTTTATTATGATTGTTGTTGCGCGGCCTGTTGTGCTGCACGTGCTGCACGTGTAAGGCGAACTGCAACAACTACTGCATTTTTTGCATTTAATAACTCCAGGTTGTCGAAGTTCAGGTCTCCAACCTTTATGGTTTTACCTAGATCTAGGTCATCAACATTAATTACCAGTTCATCGGGTAGGTGCTTGGGTAACCCTCTGACTGTAAGTTTGCGTTTCTCTGTACGCAGGATACCACCGGCCTGAACACCTTTTGCAAATCCTTCAATTTTAACCGGAATATCAATGGTAACCGGCTTGTCGTCTTGAATGTGAAGAAAATCGACATGTAAAGGAGATTCACTTACAGGGTGAAATTGAGCATCCTTCAGAATTGTAGGATAAACTTTTCCGTCAACATTAATGTTTACAGTGTAAACGTTAGGAGTGTAGAACAAATGTCTGAACTCGTTTACGGGAGCATAAAAGTGAACAATCTCTTCTCCTCCGTAAAGTACACATGGTACATTACCATCTTTTCTCAACTGCTTGGTGGCTTTCTTGCCTAAGGTTTCTCTTTTGAAACCTTTGATTTCAATGCTTTTCATGTTAAAAAATTTAATTGTGCTACTCAAAATTAAGTCCGCTATTGTGGCGGGGAAGCTTAATTTCCCATCACACTTAGCAAAAATGTGGGCGCAAAGATAATATTTTTAAATTACAAACTGGCTGCTTATTGACTGATAATTGTAAACTTTTTCAATTGTATCGGCAATCAGCCCTGCAATTGATAAAACTTTAATTTTCGGAGATTCTTCTTTTAATGGGATGGTATCTGTTACATACAGTTCTGTCAGGCCTGAATTGTTTATGCGTTCGTAAGCCGGACCGCTTAATACGGCATGGGTTGCAAATGCTCTTACACTGACCGCACCTTCCTCAAGCATCATATCAGCAGCTTTGGTGAGTGTTCCGGCCGTATCTACCATATCATCGACTATGATCACGTTTTTGCCTTTTACGTCACCTATTATTCGCATCTCCTCAATTTCGTTGGCCTTTGCTCTTTGTTTATGGCATATAACCATTGGGGTTTTCAGATATTTTGCATATGCATTAGCTCTTTTTGTTCCACCAACATCGGGAGAAGCAATGACAAGGTTATCAAGATCGAGCTGGCGCATCCGGGGCATGAAAATATATGATGCGTACAGATGATCAACAGGGATATCAAAAAATCCCTGTATCTGATCGGCATGCAAATCCATTGTGATAATACGGTCAACACCTGCTGTTGTAAGAAGATCGGCTACCAGCTTGGCTCCAATTGAAACACGGGGTTTGTCTTTCCGGTCCTGACGGGCAAAGCCGAAGTATGGTAAAACTGCAACAATTTTGTAGGCTGAGGCTCTTTTGGCAGCATCAATCATCAGCAACAATTCCATTAAGTTGTCAGTGGAAGGGAACGTTGATTGGATAAGAAAAACGTGCGAGCCGCGGATTGTTTCTTCATAACTGACGGCAAATTCACCATCGCTGAACCTTAGTGTGTTGATTTTACCAATCTCACGACCTGAGATATTGCTTATTTTTTCTGCAAGATACCTTGTTGCAGTCCCCGGGAAAATTTTAATTGGTGCTTTAGGTGGCATTTGAAATGTGTTTGAATTTAAATTTACAAA
>JAADEM010000107.1 GCA_013153405.1 Chlorobiota bacterium | reverse complement strand
GTCATCGCGATGAGCGGGAGCGAAGAAGCGATCTCAACCGCTTTAAGATTGCTTCACCCGTCTACCGACGGATTCGCAATGACGCATAAGTATTTTTGATAATCAGTATTTTAAGTAATTCCGTCATTGGTGATGAAATGAAGGAATCTCCAAATTCATAAATACGGAGAGTCAGGAGGTTGCTTCGTCGTTTCTCCTCGCAATGACGTCTGTTTTTTACTTTTTGGACATCCTCTATGATGGATTATTTTACTGTTTTTAGTGCCTTGGCAACATTTTTCAAAACCGGAGTAATGGATATGGGTTTGTGAACAGCTTCCTGCATCCATTGTCCTGGAGTAAGGCGGCCTAAGCTGTAAATACGTTCAACTTCGGTTGCAAAATCTGAACTTTTCAGGTATTGTTCAATCTGGAACTGTATAAGATATCCGAAAGCATAGTTTGAAAGATAAAGCGGTGAGTTTATCATGTGCGAATATATGGCAAGAATAGTTTGATCTTTTATGCCAAAAACAGGTGCAAAGTACTTATTCCATGTATCCTTTGATATTTTTAATACCGCTTCTTTCAATTGTTCAGGTGTTGCATCAGGATTGTTGTACATCCATTTCCACATCTCCTGATCTACCAGTGACACTCCCATTATTTCAACGAGTGACCAGAAATTGTCTAGTGTCTCGAGTGCATCTTTTTGCGGATTCTCGTTGTGTATTCCCAGTAACATAAGGTCTTTCTTTTGAAATACAAATGCCAGTGCTTCGGTAAATGCCGTATTCGGAACTCCATGCATAGAGTAGTAGTCGACATCGTAAAGAGATATTGTCTGTTCCACATTGTGACCGAATTCGTGAACAGCAATGTTGTATCCTTTATAATTCATTCCGGAGGGAGGTATACGTGTACGCAGATGTGCTTTTTCTCCTTTCATTGCTGCACCCCATGCATGTCCTGAACCTCTTGCCGGATCTACCTCAATTTTATCTGCAATGTAGTCTGCTTTTTCTTTGCTGAAGCCCAGAGTCATGAGCATACGGGGCAGGTCATTCTGAAAAGCAGTTGCATCGGGATAACGTTTTTCCGTAATTTTATTAAGCTTTGTTTCATCAATTCCGCTTCGTGCCTTAAAACCGTCATACCAGATATCCCAGGGTTTAAGATTGCGGCCCAGACGTTTGCTGATTAATTCAGCAACCTGTTTAACCTCTTTCGATGAAAGAAATTCTCTGAATAGTTTTTCGGCTTCAGGCTGGGTAATTTCCATATCTCCTTCAAATGCTCTTTTTATTGCACTGTTTAATGGAGTATATTTATCCATTGCACTCATTGCCCTGAAGTTGTTCAGGATCATCGCATATCTTTCCGAATTTTCAGGAGTTGAGTTTATTTCACTGCCATTTTTGGTTACTATGTTGGTTTCAGGATTCCATTTCAGATCTTTATTGTTAATTACATCTGCAGGAATAGTCTGGTCTATTATCCTTGTCATTACCTTGTAAATGGTTTCCTGCTTTTCAAGTCCGTTGGTTTTGTTGGCATAGTTCGATTTTATCTCATCTCGTAAGTTCCAGTGCGACAGAAGTACCATGTCATCGGGGAAAAGTGACGTGCCTGATTCATCAATTACATTGCCCATGTAAATATTGTATTCGGCAATGTACATTTCAGACCTGCTTGAAACCTCTCCGGCCTTGCTGATAAGTTCTGAAGGAATACGCGAGGTAAACAGATCTCCCAAACGGGCATAAGCCCACTCTTTCCGGCTCCAGTTTCTGCCCCGTTCGTTTTTCTCCTGAAGTGAATAGTACGGGAAGTTCAAGGCAATGTAAAAAGCGATTTTGTTCCTGTACATATCCTCAATCAGGTGTGCTCCCACAGAGTAGCTGCCAAACATCTCATCTATTGGCTTTATTTCCCCCATAGGCTCGTCAAGCGGCTTTCTAAGGCCGAGGGTTATTTCGTTAAAATAACCGTACAGAATTTCAACGTTTCGTTCAGCTTTTTTGAAAACAGTGTAAAGTTCGTCAGGATTAGTAATGAAATTGTTTTTGCAAAATGCGGTAAAATCCTGTTCGGTTCCGTCCGATTTACGCCAGAGCGAGGCTGCATGTTTTACTCCTCGTTCAAGTCTGTCGTAAGATGATTTGTCTGCATCTTCTTTTAATGTTTTAACAACATTATTAATTGTTGTTTCCGAAATGTTCGGCATGTCTGTGTTCGTTTTATTGCTTTCCGGTGATTTTGATGTGCAACCTGTCAGATACAGGGACGACATCAGTAAAATTAAAAGATATTTCATCGTGTTTATATTTTAAAATGACTAATACAAAGAAGCTGAGATATTGAGTATTATTCGGGTCGTTAATGTCTTGTGCTCTGTGCAGTTTGATTTAGATATCATTAGTTTTTAACCGGATAACTATGTCTGTTTTTTTACCTCAGCTCCATTGTCCCCTCTCCTTCTGGAAGGGGAGGGGGAGAGAATGCGATCTTAAATGATATTTTCAAATTCAGACAGGGGTTAAGGTAAAACCATGTTGAATTGAATCTTTATGTTTAAAACATTATCTACTGATTTCCAAGTATCAGAGGTAAACCGTTATCGCCTGAACCGATAACAATCACTTTTGTGTTTTGTGATTTAGCCAGCTCAATAGTTGCATCAATACCTTTTTGTTTCAGTATTTTATCAGTAAGACTGGAGCTGAGTATCTGATTATAATTTGCGATACCTTCTGCTTCTATTCTTTTCCTCTCTGCTTCACTACGTTCTTTGTCGAGCTTAAATTTATAGGCAAGAGCCTCCTGCTCTTGTTTAAGTTTATTTTCAATGGCTTCTTTTATTTGTGGTGGAAGTGTGATGGATCTGATAAGCAAAGCTCTCATGTCGATATTGTTCTCTTTTAGAACCTTTGCAGTCTCTTCTTTTATGGTATTTTCAACCTCCATCCGTTTGGTTGAGAATATCTCTTCGGCCGTATAGCGACCAGTAACGCTTCTTACTGCCGATCGTACTTCCGGAATAACCAGCACATCGGAATAATTTTGCCCGAATGTTTCGTGCAGATAACCTATGCGGCTGTAAATAGGATTGTAACGAATAGATACATCCATAGAAATGGAGAGACTGTTTTTGTCAAGTACATCCATTTTCTCTTCACGGGTCTGTTCCATCACGTTATAAATAATCATCTTATTCCAGGGGGCAATAATATGAAACCCCGGTTTGTAAACGTGGTCCTTGTCGAGTCCAATGGTGTACGGTTTAAACACAATGGCACGTTCGCCGGGTTGTATTGTCCAGAACATCCGGGCTCCGAAAAAGAACACGAACAGTCCTGCCGCAACTATCAGAATGATAATAATGGGAGATGCTTTTGATTTCATAATTTTAAATTTAATTATTGCTTATGGTTCAAAGATAAGTGCATTAAAAAGACAAACAAAAAGATAATATGTCAAAATTCAGATTGAAAATATGTTATGGAACCTGTTTTGTTAAAGTTTTTGTAGGATAAAAACAAACAGATATACTTTTCCGTTAGAATTTAAATATTGCAATGTAAAACGCATCAAGAGCAGGCCGTTGAATTAATAATGGGGAAAACAGTTTTTTATTGACTATAGTTTCCTTAAATTGTAATAAGATAAAAACATTGAAGTATGATTACAACAAAAGACAAACTTTTGGCATTTTTAAGCTACCTTGGTATAATCGGTTGGATTATAGTACTCGTTGTTTTTCAGAATGAAACACCTAAAAATAATTTCTTAAAGTTTCATCTGCGTCAGTCGTTAGGAATTATTTTGTTGTCATTGGCCGGGGGATTTGTTTTTTACCTGCTCGCCCGCATGTTTAATCTGTGGTTTGTTTTGAACGCCTTCAGTTTTATCATATTTATGTACTGGGTGCTTGGAATCGTTTATGCATTAACGGGAAGTATGAGGTTTCTTCCTTATATCGGGGATTATTTCGATGAGCAGCTGAGCTTTATACAATAGCCGTTTTTGACTTTGTTGCCTGTATATTCTAAAAAAATAAAAACAAAACTACCCGCTGATTGTTATTGGTAATGTGGGCAGGGATTGTAGTAGTTTGATTTTTAATACCACATAAGTTTTTTAAACCGATAACTATGATTTGGATTGAACTTGCAATTTTCCTGGCATGTATTATTATAGGTTCCCGTATTAGTGGAATCGGAATGGGTACAGTAGCCGGACTCGGGTTAATCATTTTTGTGTTCATATTCGGGATGCCTCCCGGAAATCCTCCGGTAATTGTACTGGGTATGATTCTTGCCGTAATTACAGCTCTTTCGGCTATGGAAGCGGCAGGAGGCCTTGATTATCTTGTTGGCGTTGCCGAAAAGGTAATGAGAAAAAATCCTAAAAGTATTACGATTGTAGCTCCACTTGTAACATATGTTTTGATATTTGCTTCGGGAACCCAGCATGTTATATATGCATTGCTTCCTGTTATCTCGGAAATATCCGTTAAAGCCGGAATAAGGCCTGAACGGCCTGTGTCGATAAGCGTTATAGCTGCAATGCACGGACTTATTGCTTCTCCTATTTCGGCAGCAACGGTGGCTCTTGTTGGCTCATTGGCCGGTCTTGATGTTACTCTAGGACAAATAATGATGATAACTATTCCGGCAACATTGCTGGCCGTTGTAATTGGTGCACTTTCGGTAATGAAAAAAGGTAAAGAACTGAAAGATGATCCTGTTTATCTTGACAGACTTGCAAAAGGATTAATCAAAGACTCTTCAGATATGGAAGGAAGAGTATTCGGAAAGGAAGAATTAAAAAGGGCCAAAGGATCAACGGTGCTTTTTTTCACTGCTATTGTTTTGGTTGTAATAGTTGGTATATTTCCCTCGTTACGGCCTGTTTATGAAACCGCTGTTGATGGGATTATTCAAGAGGGGCAGATTTCAATGGGAAATACCATTATAATTCTTATGCTTGCAACAGGCGGATTGATTATGCTTTTATTCAAGGCTAAAGCATCCGATTCTGTATCAGGTAAAACCATGAAAAGCGGTATCATTGCCCTGATCTCAATACTGGGAATTTCATGGCTCGGCTCATCTTTTTATGAGGCGAACCAGATAGTAATAGTCGATAGCATTAAAAGTTTAATTGAGGGGCATCAGTGGGTGTTTGCTTTCGGATTATTTATTCTTTCCATTTTGCTTTTCAGCCAGGCTGCCACAATAACTATCCTTATTCCTGTTGGAGTAGCTTTGGGGATACCACCTGCAATTCTTATAGGTGTTTATCCTGCAGTTAATGGTTATTTCTTTCTTCCTACTTACGGAACAGTTATAGCCGCAGTGTCATTTGATCAGACGGGGACGACCAGGATAGGAAAATATCTGCTTAATCACAGTTTTATGTTGCCGGGTCTTATTACTACGATCTCGGCTGTGGCTATAGCTTTGATGCTGACCTCGATAATTCTTTAATTGAAATTATTCTTAAATGTTTTTAAAATGAATACACAAAAGTTACTAACAGTTTTTATTACATTTTTTCTTGTATCTGCCGGATGGTCTTTTGCACAGGAGAAATACCGTACAGAAACCGACCTTCTCGGTGATGTTAAAGTTCCTGTTGATGCATATTATGGAGCACAGGCAGCAAGAGCCATGCAGAACTTCAGAATATCAGGACAGTATGTGAATGATTATCCCGACTTTATGAAAGCCTGGGGGATGGTTAAACTAGCTTGTGCCCGTGCAAATACCGAAGCAGGTAAAATGAAAGAAGATGTTCTGAAACAGATTGAACCTGCCTGTCAGGAGCTGATTGACGGGAAGTTGCTCGATCAGTTCAGTATTGATCTGTATCAGGGTGGTGCAGGCACATCAACCAATATGTGTGCTAATGAGGTGATTGCCAATCGTGCCCTTGAACTTGCAGGGTATAAGCGTGGTGAATATGATAAAATATCTCCCAATGATGAGATTAACATGTCGCAATCGACTAACGATACATACCCCACTGCGCTGAAATTAACTATGCTTATGCAGAATGATGATTTAAAAGAACAGGTGAAAGCCCTGGCAAAATCGTTTCGTGCGCTGGGAAACAAGTATATCGACGTTTTGAAAATGGGCAGGACAGAATTTCAGGATGCCGTTCCTATGACTGTGGGACAGGAGTTTCATTCATACGCATCAATGCTGGAATGGGAACTTGCAAATCTTAATAATGCCCAGAAATCAATTGAAGTAATGAATATGGGTGGTACAGCAATAGGAACAGGGCTGAATGCTCCTGAAGGTTATGATGAATATGTAATTAAATACTTGCGTGAGATTTCGGGTTATGATCTTAAAAATGCCGATGATCTGATTGCGGCAACATCAAGCCTGCATGGTTTTGTGGTTTACTCATCTGCTTTGAAAACATTGGCAACTACACTATCAAAGATATCGAATGACCTGATAATTTTGTCATCGGGACCGCGTAACGGAATATTTGAGATAAATCTGCCTCCTCGTCAGCCGGGTTCATCAATTATGCCGGGAAAAGTAAATCCCGTTATTCCTGAACTTATGGCACTGGTTAGTTACAGGGTTATAGGGAATGATGTTACTGTAAATATCTCTGCATCAGATGGCGATCTGCAGCTAAATGCATATGAACCTGTTGTGGGACTTACCATTTTTGAATCACAAAAACTTCTGACTAATGCTATGAAGACATTTCGCGAAGATTGTGTTGATGGAATTACTATTAATGAAGATGTTGATAAACGTAACCTGGAAACAACAATTGGAATTGTTACTGCATTAAATCCGATTCTTGGACATCATGTTGGCGATGAACTGGCGAAAGAAGCTAAAGAAACGGGCAAGGGTATTCTGGAGCTCGTACGAGAGAAAAAGCTTCTTACAGAAGAACAGATTCAAAAACTTTTGGATCCTGAGAATATGGTAGGACTGGATAAATCAAAATATGAAGGAAAATAGATAAAGTAATTGTATAAAAACGCCCGTTATGGGCATAAATTATAACACCATGAAAACAAATAAAAGAATTAATTTGATATTTACAGTACTGTTGATGCTGGTATTGGTGCCTTACTCTGTGGCACAGGAAAAACTTCCGAAAATTGTAATTCTTGCCACGGGCGGAACAATTGCAGGGGCAGGAGAAAGCTCAACAGGTTCTGCCTACACTTCCGGTCAGGTTAAAATTGAGTCAATGATTGATGCAGTTCCGAATATACGTAAACTTGCTGATCTGAAAGGTGAACAGATTTCGAATGTTGGTTCACAGGATATGAGTGTAAAAATTTGGCTCGACCTTGCAAAACGGATTAATGAGCTGCTCGAGGGTGATGTTGATGGTGTGGTTATTACACATGGAACCGATACACAGGAAGAGACGGCATTCTTTCTGAATCTGGTAATTAAAAGTGATAAACCAGTTGTTTTAACCGGTTCCATGAGGCCTTCCACAGCATTGAGTGCCGATGGTCCGCTCAATATGTACAATGCTGTTGCCGTAGCTGCCAGTCCGGACTCAAAAGGACGAGGAGTCATGGTAGTTATGAATGATGAGATTCACAGTGCACATGCCGTAAAAAAGATGATGACAACTCCTGTTCAGACATTTGAATCGCCGCAGCACGGATTGCTTGGTACTGTTATTTTCGGTGACGTAACTTATTTCCATTATCCATTTGGTATTCATACTACAAAAAGTGAGTTTTCAGTCGAGGGAGTAAAAAAGCTTCCCCGTGTTGATATAATTTATGGTTGTGCCGATATGTCACCCGATCTTATTCCGATGCTGGTAAAAGCAGGTGCTAAAGGAATCGTTGTAGCAGGTGTGGGCGATGGTAATATGACAGAAGCAACACTTGAGGCAGCAAAAAAAGCAACATCAAAAGGTGTTGTCGTAGTGCGGGCTTCAAGAGTTCCTATAGGCACTGTGCTTTTGCACGGAGAGGTTAATGATGCCGAGTATGGTACCGTTTCATCGATGGATTTAAATCCGCAGAAAGCAAGAGTTTTACTGATGCTTGCCCTTCTTAAAGACAGAAGCCGGGAAGACATTCAGAACCTTTTCCTTAACTATTGATTTCTGTATTATACACCTGTGCTTTGTTCATAATGAATGGAGCATGGGTTAAACCTTTTTGCTATGAAAAAAATACAATTATTGCTTTGGTTTGTTTTTGCAGGATTGGTTTTAGCAACTGCACAGGACCGGCAAACGGAGGGAAGCACAGCATACAGGAGTTTAATTCCCGAAGAAAAACAGTCGTTGCTTAAAAATGTTGATATGATTGCCAATACCCAGATGGGATTCAGAAATGATTTTAACGACGGCGATTATATAGGTTCTAACTTTAAAGTTGAGCAATTCAGATTTGAGCTTAAAGGATATATTCATGAAAATATATTTTTCAGGTTCAGGCACCGGTATACCAGTACTTTTGAGCCACAGTCGGTGGATAAGATAATTAAAGGTGTTGATATGGCTTATGTTCGTTTCGATTTGTCGGACAAATGGCAGCTCTCGGTAGGTAAAATGTGTGCCGATTGGGGAGGTGTTGAGTTTGACCTGAATCCAATTGATATTTATGAGTATTCCGATATTATTGAGATGGCTGATAATTTTCTGACTGGTGCAGGGGTTTATTACCAGGCAAATGAGAACAATGGCTTTGCTCTTCAATTACTTGATTCGCGTACCGGAACATTTGAGGAACTTTATGATACAGTCCCTAATGTAACAGCGTCGAAAGTTCCTCTTGCAATGGTTTTTAACTGGAGAGGTAAATTCCTTGACGGTAAGTTTTCCACAATATGGTCATACTCGCTTTTTACCGAAGCAAAAGGAATGGGAATGAATTATATTGCATTGGGTAATCAGTTTCGTTCTGATAAACTGGATGTTGCTTATGACTTCAAAATAAGTTTTGAGGATTTAGACCGGACCGGAATAATAAGTAATGAGATACCCGATGATCTTTATAATTATTCTGTACGTAATACTGTTTATCGAAGTCACTGGACAAGAGTTACCTATAAAATGTCTCAGAAATGGCATTTTAGCCTCGATGCATTTATTGATTGTGCTTTATGGAAAGATGATGCCGATCCGTTGAAAAATGAAGATAATTTCAGAACAGTATACAGCGTGGTGCCAACTGTTGAGCTTTTTCCGTTTAAAGATTACAATCTTAAGTTTTTCCTCGGTTATGTAGGCAGATGGTATAACTATTCTGATTATGCCAAAAACAGGCCGGGGTTGAATCTTAATGATTACAGTACCAGTAGAATAATGATTGGATTAATCTCTCCTTTGCATATTATGTGATTATTGCTTTAATATAAAAATGAGG
Organism: Chlorobiota bacterium; assembly: GCA_013153405.1. Classification (GTDB taxonomy): domain Bacteria; phylum Bacteroidota; class Bacteroidia; order Bacteroidales; family Marinilabiliaceae; genus JAADEM01. The sequence continues at coordinate 18,752 of JAADEM010000107.1, read as the reverse complement.
ATGTCCGAAAAGACGTCATTCCGAGAATTCACCCCGAATTTTTGGGTATAATGGGTAAATGACGGAACATTCTCGTCACTGTGATGAGCGCTGGCGAAGAAGCAGTCTCCCTTTCGCCGGGGATTGCTTTAATCTATAAAATGGAGTTCGCAATGACACATTAAGAAAATGAATGCTAACTTATTAAACAACTCCGTCATTGGTAGATTTTATCCAAAATTTTTTTTGTGGCATAATCAGAATATGACTGCTTTTCGGACATTCTTTTTTTAGGTTATGTTTTGATTTATTCGTATTCCTGACGAATGAAAATGATTTTTTGGTATTCAGCAGTATAACCCGGGATGTGACTTTTGTATTTCCAGCCGTGGCTGTACATATAATTAAGCAGTTCGGTCTGGCTGGCAAAAATTTTACGCTGCTTTTTGGCAATCTGATCGAAGAACTGCCATGTTAGTCCGTCTCCCATATCAACAGTTGTTTCGGAACGTCCGCCGTTTTTCCAGTTATAGTTAATAATCAGGTATGTCATACCGTTTATCTCTTTTTGCTCACCTTTTGAGGAAATAATCTTTTGCGAAAACATACATGTTGAAGCCATAATAAGCATTCCGAAGATTAAGATTTTTTTCATTTTTGTAAATTTTAGTTAGTATAGATTTATGTGTTAAATAAATTGTAAGAACACAAATTAGTATTTATTTCAGAAACATATTACTTTTATACATTGAAAAAACTTTAATAGTTACAAGTGCTGTAACATTTCATATTAGAGTTCGTAAAAATATATTAATCTGTAATCATGAAAATTTAATATCTATGAAAAAGTTTTTTAAATCATTTCCCCTTGTTTTAATGTTGCTATTATCGGTTTCCTCTTTTGCTATGAAGAAGACTATCGTTGTTAGTGCTTCAGAACCGGATGCCAAGATATATAAAAATGGCAAGTTTATAGGGACAGGACAGGTGGAGATTGTTATTGTGTCAAATAGTTGTGCAACAATAGAGGTCAGAAAGATTGGTTATCTGACTCAGAAAGTAAAATTTTGTAATAATAAATATTCGGCAAAACCGCCAAAAGCATATTTCTTTGAGATGATACGTGATGATTCGTATGATGCATCTATAAGGTCGGACATTGCTAATAATGATATAGAATTAAAGACATCGAAAAGTGAAGATGAGGCCTGGAAACTGATAAATCAGATCGTTACCTCCTATTTTGATGTCATAGAAATAACAGATAAAGAAACCGGATATCTGCGTACTGCATGGGTTGCTCAGAGTTTTAAACAAAATACTATCCGTACACGCTTTATTGTTAAAGAGGCATCTACTAATCCATTGACATATAAAATGAAACTTGTATCTGAATATTCCGGCGCACCAGGAACAAGTATAAAAAGAGATGAACAATACCGGGAGTGGGACCGAGTTTTAAGAAAATATGCTAATATTATTTCAGAACTTACCACTCGGCTGAAATAGAGTATTTCAGTAATATAAAAACAAAAAGAGGAAGTTCAAAACTTCCTCTTTTTGTTTTAGTCAGTATTGCTATTCAACAATTGTTATCCAGCCGTAAGGATCAGGCTCGTCGCCATACTGAATAGCACGTAGTTTGTTATATAGTTTTTCTGACAGTTGCCCCGGCTTCCCGTCTTTGCTGTAAATGTATGTTTTTCCGGTGTCTATATCATCAATACGGCCTATCGGGCTTATTACAGCAGCTGTTCCGCAGGCTCCGGCTTCTTCAAATGTTTCAAGTTCTTCCAGGGGAACTTTACGTCTTTCTGTTTTTAGCCCCATGTCTTTTGCTAGCTGTATAAGACTTTTATTTGTTATGGAAGGAAGGATGGAGTCAGAATCCGGAGTGATGTATGTGTTATTTTTTATTCCGAAAAAATTTGCAGGGCCGCATTCGTCGATATATTTTTTTTCTTTACTGTCAAGATACAATACTGCGGCATAGCCTTTAGAGTGTGCAAGCTCTCCGGCTTTCAGACTTGCAGCATAATTTCCTCCTACTTTGTATTTTCCTGTTCCCAAAGGTGCTGCACGGTCGAACTGACGTGATATCATCATGTTTGTAGGTTTGAATCCTTCTTTAAAATAAGGTCCCACAGGCATAACAAATACTACAAAAAGATATTCATCTGTAGGTGAGACTCCTATTTTAGGGCCTGCTCCGAAAAGCAAAGGCCGGATGTAAAGTGCTGCTCCGGATTCATATGGAGGTACAAATCTCATATTAAGTTTTACTGCCTTTATAACAGCATCAATGAAGAGCTGCTCGGGAATTTTAGCCATCATTATACCTTCTGCCGAGCTGTACATTCTTCTGGCGTTTTCTTCTACCCGAAAAAGTCGAACTTTCCCGTCTTTGCCCATAAAGGCCTTTAATCCTTCAAATGCTTCTTGTCCGTAATGTAATCCTGTAGCTGCCATATGAACATTAATGTGTTCGTCCGAACTTATTTCGAGTTCGCCCCATTTGCCGTTACGATACCAGCAGCGTACGTTATAGTCTGTCTTCATATAGCTGAAAGACAGGTTTTGCCAGTCTATATTGCTCATGATTGTTTATTTTTTAGTTAATACGTTTATTTTTCAATAAAGATAATACAATATGTGCTTAATATAAAAGGGTATTTGTCATATTACAGAACATGTTTTTACTTAAAAAATAACATTATTGACGACAAAAATATAATTGTATAAATGAATAGGCGGTAAGCTTTTTCCGGAATCAGTTTTACCACAAACCTGCCGGCCGATGCACCGGCTACAATTCCCGGAATCATTAGCAGATCCATGTGAAAAGTGTGGGCAGTAATTGTGTGCCACGAAAAAACATGAAAAGGCACTTTAAAAAGGTTCAGTGTGAGAAAGAACCATGCTCCTGTACCTATAAAACTGTTTTTAGGAAGGCGCATTGATAAAATATAAAGATTGAAAATAGGACCTGCCGAATTGCCTATCATTGTTGCAAACCCTCCGGCAATTCCAAAAAATCCGCGGAATAATGGATTATCGGAAAGGCTCTTTCGTTTACCTCTCAGTTCATTCCATAGCATCACTACCAGACTTATAAGCAGAATTGCTGCAATTGTATCCCTGAATTGTTCATCATTAATGTGGTTCCCGGTTATAACTGCAGCAATAATTCCCAGGGCAGCAAAAGGAAACAGGCGCAGTATCTCTTTGAATCTTCCACTTTTATGATAGTAGATCAGAGCCATTATATCGCCAAAAATAAGTATAGGTAACAAGATGCCAACAGAGGGTCTTGCTCCGTACAGATATACCATTAGAGGTATTGTAACCATTCCTATCCCTTTTAGTCCGCTTTTCGACATTCCTACCAGAAAAGCACTAAACAGGGTAAGCAGCCATATTGAGGGTGAAACGTTGAGCGGGTTAAGGATTTCATTCATGGTTAATCAGGTTTTTGTTGTGCTGTTAATCCAGATTATACGGATGGTTCATCGTGAATGAATTCGTTTTTAAATATCCTTTTTGTCTGAAGAGAATAGAAAAGTCCGGGGACTGACGTAATTAAAGAGATGAAATAGAATATCAGGCTTAAAGCCACGGCTTGTCCCTGGCTTACTCCTAAATATTCAGCGCCTACCGCAAACGTTAGCTCCCTGGCACCTATTCCTCCTAATGTTATCGGCACAGCTCCTGCTATGGTCGAGAGGAAAAATAAAAACAAGTAATTGCCCCATTGGCCGTTTACCGATGCTCCCATAGCTTTAAGTATAAATACAACCACAAGCATTTGTATACCTTGTATAATCAAAGACCATATTGTTACTTTCCAGAATACTTTTGTGAGCGATTTATTTATGATCCACAGAAACAGATAATATCCGGCACTCACGGCAGGTATTAAAATAAAAAACCATCCCTTGTAAGGAATGTCATAATTAATGTAATAAACCAGTGCCAGAATATAGGCAAGTATTATTGAGAGACCGCTTACTCTTTCGGCCAGAACAGCCGAAATAAGTTTCTTAACAGGTGTTTTAAAATATTTATTTAAAAGAAAGACCTTATAACCATCACCACCTACACCTCCCGGAAGAAAAAAATTGTAAAAAAGGCCCATCCAGTAAAGTTTGATATTTGTCCAGTTACTTATGTGCAACGGAAGAGCTTTGAATATTGTGTTTAACCGGTATGTTCCGAATAGTACGGCTAATACATAAAGTGCTGCTGCCAGAATAAGATAAAAAGGGTTTGACGTTGATATATATATCCATACCTGGCGAAGATCGATGTTGTTTGCGACGTAATAAATTGCAGTACCCGAAAACAGAATTTTCAGGATGATCTTGATTATATTTTTTATTTGTTTGTTTGCCGGCATCTTGAATATTGCTGATCAGGTAATAAAAACAAATTTTTTTCGTCTGATTTGTGGATTCGTGTTTTGCCGGCAATATCTATTTGAGTAATATTTCTGAAAGATCTTCTTCAAAGAAAAAGTTTTCATTCCCGAATGCCGGTTTAAGGTCGTTAATCCAAAGTGCTTCTTCATCATATTTGGCAAAGAACGGACGACAAACCCAGTCGTTTTTTCTTCCTTGTATGAATTCAAGAACAAAAGCTTTTTCCCCCTTTACTTCTGTTGTTCCTATTATGCGGACTTTCCCCGGTGTACAAGACATACTCGGGCCCCTTACCGTACGGGCTACTCCGCTAACGTTGATGTATGCCTTCTGGAATATTTCCCATGCTTTTGCCAATGGCACTCCGAAGTATTCCTGAGCTCCGGTATCACGGGCTATGAACATATAATATGGAATTAAACCTAACTGAACCTGTTTTTTCCACATGGTACTCCACACTTCGGGATCGGCATTTATGTTGTTTAGTAACGGACTTTGTGTGCGAATCTGGGCTCCGGTAGCTCTTATCCGTTTTATTGCTTCTTGTACGGCTTCAGTCTTCAGTTCTTTGTAATGATTAAAGTGAGCCATGAAAGCCAGAGATTTACCTGAGTCCACAACCTTTTTAAATAACCTTAGTACATCATCGGCATCATTATCGGTCAGATATCTGTAGGGCCAGAATGCCAGTGATTTCGAACCTATCCTTATGTTTTGAAGATGAGGAATGTCTGCTTCTATTATGCTTGAAAGGTAGATGTCGAGAATCTTGGTTTTCATAACCATCGGGTCGCCACCGGTTATGAGGATATCTGTAACCTCAGGATGCTGCTTTATGTATTCGATTAAAAGATTAACCTCTTTCATTGCAAACTTCAGCTCATCCATTCCTGTGAACTGAGGCCATCTGAAACAGAATGTACAGTATGCATGGCATGTTTGTCCCTGTGAGGGAAAAAATAAAACAGTTTCGTTGTACTTATGTTGTATCCCGTTTAATCTAACGCCATTAAGTTCGGGCACATTATATTCGAGTTGCCCTGCAGGATGAGGATTCAGTTTCTCGCGAATTTTATTTGCTTCTTTTTTTATGGTGTATCTGTCTGCTCCGCTGCGGATAACTTTTGCCATGTGTTCAAAATCCTCCTCGCTGAGCATTCCTTTTTGAGGAAAATTAAGAATATATATTGGGTCATTCTTATAATTATTCCAGTCAATAAGTTCGTCAACAACATAGTTGTTTGTTTTGAATGGTAAAACATGTCCAACTACTTCAATGTTGAATTGTTCTTCCTCCGGTAAAAGAGCAATCTGAGGAATCTCTCTGAAATTATGTAATGCAAAGATTTTGTACTTCATACTTATCCTTTTTAATGATTGTGCTTTTGCACGAAAACACACAGGAGCGCTCAAAAAGGCCTCAACGGAAGGTGTAAAAACCGACTCTGTAATTTATTGATGACCGGAATGATTGAGCAATTTTTCCCTTTTTTGAGGAAAGTGGCACAAAGGTAATAAAAAAAAACAATTTTTCAAAAGGCGTAATCTCTTGGTTTTCAGTGTCGGCTTGGCTTTCAGCTGGTTCTGATAAATGTCGGGAAATTTATCTTATGAGTTCATTTCTGTTGGTGTCAAGCTTCAGAAAAATGAATAATAGCAGAGTGAACCCCCATAATGATGACCCCCCGTAGCTGAAAAATGGCAGTGGAATTCCGATTACCGGTGCCAGGCCTATGGTCATTCCGATATTTACTGCAAAATGAAAGAAAAATATGGCGGCTACACTGTAGCCGTATATTCTGCTGAAATCAGAATGTTGCCGTTCGGCAAGGAATATGATACGGAGAATTAAAGAAATGAATCCGATGATAACAAACATAGAACCTGCAAATCCCCATTCCTCACCTACTGTACAGAAAATAAAATCAGTGCTTTGTTCGGGAACAAAATCAAATTTTGTTTGTGTACCTTCAAGGAAGCCTTTTCCAAGCAGGCCTCCAGAACCTATTGCAATTTTTGATTGGTTAACATTGTATCCGGCTCCAAGAGGATCTTCTTCAATTCCCAGCAAGACATTTATTCTTGTTCGTTGGTAGTCGTTCAGAACCTGAGTGAAAAAATAATTTGCCGAAAAAGAAAGAATAACAGCTCCCCATAAAATTAGAAGGTACATTGGTACTGTTTTAAGTCTTTTTTTGAATGATTGAAAAATCAGAAAAACAGTCATTGCAGCCAGGCCTGAAATCAGAATGTAGACAGGATTTACCGGCTTTTTAAGAAATAATGCTGCCGAATAAAATATGCCACCGGTTAAAACACCCGAAAATATTCCGTACCATAAAATTTTTCCTAATCCCTGAAAAAGAAGAGCTGTAACTATTGTTGCAAATATTAATCCCATTACATAGATGTTGGGCATGATTAGGGTCAAAACTGCAACGATGGCCGCTATAAAACCAAAAAACAGAATGTAAGGAGACATACCTTCGCGGTAAAGAACAATTATGAAAACAAAATATACAAGAGCAGAGCCGGTGTCGTTCTGTAACAGGATTAAAAGTACGGGCATGAGAATTAAAGCACCTACCTTTAGAATGTTTACCGGTTTTGAAAGGTCAAACCCAAAACGGCTCATCATTCTGGCAAGAGAGAGTGCGGTTGCCACCTTTGTAAGTTCTGCCGGTTGAAATCGTACCGGGCCGAGTTCGAACCATGATTTGGCACCATTTATCTCTTTCCCAAACAATAAAACCGTTATAAGAAGCAAAAGTGTGAATGCATAAAAAACGTAAGCAAACTCTACGTAAAACTGACTGTCAATAAGAAAAATAATGCCTATCAGCACTAATGACAGTACAATCCATATGATTTGTTTGAGATGTTCTCTGCCAATGTCAAAAAATACAGTGTTATCAGGAGTATAATTTGCAGCATAGATATTCATCCATCCGAATGTTACAAGTAACAGATAGATGAAAACTGTAATCCAGTCAACTCCTGCTCCGTGTCCGCTTCTACTTACCATGAATAAGGTCTCCTTCCATTATTCGTTTTTCTAACCATTTTCTTCGTTGGGAAATTTCCCTGTTCAGATATTTTTCGATTATTAAACTGGCTATCGGGGCTGCCCATGTAGCACCGAAGCCGCCGTTTTCAACATAAACGGCTACTGCTATCTGTGGGTTTTCTTTAGGTGCAAAAGCAATAAATATAGAGTGATCTTTGCCATGTGGGTTTTGTGCTGTTCCCGTTTTTCCGCAAATAGTTATACCCGGAATTCTGGCTATTCCGGCTGTGCTGTGTGCACCACCCTGAACTGCCAGTTCCATACCTTCCAGTACAGGTGTGAAGTTTTTTGTATCAATCCCGGTTTGATGCAGTTTCATGAATTTCTCAGGAACTGTGCCATCTTCTATTTCTTTTATAACATGGGGAGTGTAGTATACTCCTTCGTTGCTCAGCATTGCCGCCATATTAGCCATCTGCAGAGGGGTGGTCAGGATTTCTCCCTGACCTATGGCCAAAGAGATTACTGTAAGTGAATTCCAGCTTTTGTTGTAAATTTTATCATAATAAGCAGCATTCGGAATAAATCCTCTGGCCTCATTAGTAATGTCTGTGCCCAGTTTGTATCCGAATCCGAATTTAACCATGTAATCTTTCCAGGCATTAAACCCTGCTTCAATATTCGGATATTTTGGGTTATCCAGGATGTTCCGGAAAACATGACAATAATATGCATTACATGACATCATTATGGAGTGGGGTAGATCGAGCGGAGACGGATGGTTGTGGCAACCTACCGATAAGGTTTTTGTGTGATATCCCATCTGGCACTCATACTTTGATGAGGGAGTAAGTACTCCTTCCTGAAGTCCTATCAGAGCATTTATTGTTTTAAACGTTGAACCCGGCGGATAACGAGCCTGAACAGCCCTGTTGAATAGCGGCTTTAATGTATCGGCAAAAAGCATGGAGAAGTTTTTAGATCTCACTTTGCCTACCAACAATGACGGATCATACATTGGTGCTGACACCATTGTCAGTATTTGTCCTGTAGCCGGTTCAATAGCAACAATACTTCCTATTTTGTTTTTCATCAGAGTTTCACCATATTGCTGCAAATCAATATCAAGGGCCAGTTTAATGTTTTTTCCCGAAATAGCAGGAATGTCAAACTTTCCGTTGCGATACGAGCCTTTTATTCTGCCATGAACATCAACAAGCTGATATATCACACCTTTCTGGCCTCTTAGTTGTTCTTCGTAAACTTTTTCAATACCGCTGATTCCCACATAGTCTCCCTGTTGGTAATACGGGTCTTTTTTTAAGAGTTTTTTGTCAGCTTCACCAACATATCCCAATACATGGGCACCGTAGGGATATTCATATTTACGCAGAGTACGACGCTGAACAAAGAAACCTTTGAATTTGTAAAGTTTCTCCTGAAATCTGCCATACCTTTCAGCCGATAACTGCTTATAGAAAACCGATGGTTTGAATGGAAGTATCTTTTTTAGTTTCAGATCTTTGCGCATTGTGGCAAACATCCCTCTGAGTTGCTCTATGGTAATTCCTACTGATTCGCAGAAGTCGAGTGAGTCGAACGGTGCAAGTTCATTTGGAACAATCATGATATCGTATACTGCCTGATTCGATACCAGTAGTTTTCCGTTACGGTCGTATATTAGTCCGCGTGAGGGGAATTGTATTACTTTACGTCTGGTGTTGCTTTCAGCCGATAATTTATAAGAAGGATCAGTAACCTGCAGAATGAACAGCTTGACGGCGTATACCAATCCCAGTAAAATTATGAACAATGCAATTGAAATCGTTCTGTTATTGCTTCCTCCTGCTGCCACGATTATCTCCTTTTTTCTTTTCTGAAAACAAATAGTTGTGCTATAAATACAAATATCAGTGTGAATACAGAGCTTGCCAGTATTCTCCAGATTGTTGAGAAGAAATATGAGAAGTCATAAACTTCAATAAAAAACAGAACAGTATGGTGCACGAGTATAAGAACTACTGAATACTTGAAATACCATCCTGCCCCGTAATCGTGTATTGTAGGGAGTGTTCCCGGCTGATAGTCGTCACGGGGAGCAATAGCCCTGAGTAAAGAAGGTCGTATAAAGGCCATAAATACAGTTGCAAAAGAGTGCATTCCGGGTGTGTTACTGAAAATGTCGATGGTAAGTCCTAGTATAAAAGCCAGTAACAATAAAAGGTAGCCAGGAGTTTCGAACGGAAGCATGAATATGAAAAGGATATAGACATACGGGTTGACATATCCGCTGAACTGGATGTTGTTAAATACCAGTACCTGCAGAAATACAAGTATAAAGTAAATGAATATGTAGCCCGGTAATCTGTTAATCATTGTTATTTTCCAATTTGCTCTGTTCTTCTTTCATGTTGTTGCTTATGACCTCTACGTATGACAGGTCTTTGAAGTCAACGCTTAATTTTACTTTTATTCTGAAAAAACTTTCACCTTTGTCCTTGTCTACCTCTTCTACTGTTCCAATTAGTACACCTTCGGGGAAAATGGATGAATATCCGCTGGTTACCACAAGGTTTCCAACATCAACGGGGGCATGTATCGGAATCTCATTCAGCCAGGCGTATCTGTAGTCTTTACCGTCCCAGTTTAATGAACCGAAAAATCCGCTTTCTTTTAGTTTGGCCGATATGTGCAGGCGTGTGTTAAGGATGGAAATAACAGAAGTGTAATGGTCTGATACATCCTTAACGATTCCTACTACTCCTTTTGCTGAAATAACCCCCATCTCTTTTCTGATACCATTTAGATATCCTTTGTTTAAAGTGATGTAATTGAAGTGTTTGTTTGTGGAATTATTTATAACCTTAGCATTTCTGTAGGTATATTGTCTTTTGTTTAGTGAGTCGTAAACAAGACTGAAGTAGTCTTTTGAATCCTTAAACGAAGTAGGCAGCTGGCTTCTGAGATAACTGTTCTCTTTAGCCAGCTCTTCGTTTATTTTTTGTAGCATCAGATATTGTGTTACGTTGCTGTAACTGTTGTAGATGCTTCCCGATAACTTATTTGAAGAAGATATCCAGGATGCTCGCTGGTAGCTGTTGTAGTTTATTATAAGTGCAAATGAAACTATCTCTAACAAAAGAAAGAGAAAAAAGAAGTGATGTTTTATTATAAAACGGAAAAAATTCCTCATATCATTCTGATAGTTTCATTCTTCAAACTGCTGTGTATTTTTCCGTCCGGGTATATATACTTTCCCCGGTACATAATTAAGTGATAATTCCGGTGTCGGATAAAAAGGATTTATTATCTGAGAAGATAAGGTAATCCCCGGTTTCTGTTTTTCAGAGCAATTCCGGTTCCTCTTGCTACTGCATGCAGCGGGTCTTCAGCAATATGGAAAGGAATGTTTATTTTTTCAGTCAGCCGTTTGTCGAGGCCTCGTAACAGCGCACCGCCACCGGCAAGGTAAATGCCGTTGTTTACAATGTCGGCATAAAGTTCCGGGGGTGTCTGTTCCAATGCAGACATGATGGCTGTTTCAATTTTGGAAATTGATTTCTCAAGGCAATGAGAAATCTCCTGATATGAAACAGGAACCTCAATGGGTAAAGCTGTCATTTGGTTAGGTCCCTGTACAATGAAATCCTGCGGAGGATCTTCCAGTTCTGACAGTGCAGAGCCAACATTTAGTTTTATCTCTTCAGCAGTACGTTCACCAACTTTAATGTTGTGCTGGCGGCGCATATATTCCATGATGTCGGCAGTGAGGTCGTCACCTGCAATTCTTATCGATTTGTTTGTGACAATGCCTCCCAGTGATACAACCGCAATTTCTGTTGTACCCCCGCCTATATCCACTATCATATTTCCTTCGGGTTTTTCCACATCAAGGCCAATACCGAGAGCAGCAGCCATAGGCTCATATATCATGTAAACTTCACGGCCTCCGGCATGCTCCGAGGAGTCTCGTACTGCCCTTATTTCAACTTCGGTGCTTCCCGATGGAATACATATTACCATGGTAAGCGAAGGTGTAAACAATTTTGATTTATTGTTTATCATTTTAATCATGCCCCTGATCATCTGTTCGGCGGCATTAAAGTCGGCAATAACACCATCGCGGAGTGGTCTGATTGTATAAATGTTGTCGTGTGTTTTACCGTGCATCTGTCTTGCTTTTTCGCCAATGGCAACAAGTTTGTCGGTATGACGGTCAAGTGCAACAATTGACGGTTCATCTACAACTATTCGGTCGTTATGGATTATGATAGTGTTTGCCGTACCAAGGTCAATGGCAATCTCTTGTGTTAAAAATGAAAATAAGCCCATTCCTTCTCCTTTGTTTTGTTAATGTTTAAAATGTCGTGTTCCTGTAAAAACCATTGCAATACCATATTCATCACAGGCCTGAATGACTTCATCGTCACGGATACTTCCTCCCGGCTCAACAATGTATTTCACACCGAATTCATTTGCAGCTTCAATGCTGTCTCTGAAAGGAAAGAAAGCGTCGGAGATTAGTACTGATTCAGAAATACTAACACCTTCCTTCATGTTGAATCTTGGAATTGTCAGCTGACGAAGACTGTCAAGGCGATTGGGTTGTCCCATTCCTGCTCCTGTGAGCCAAAATGAGCCGTCTTCGTTTTCAGTTACCAGTGCAATGGCATTGCTCTTAAGGTATTTGCAAGCTGTAACGCCGAATTTTGCAAGGTTCATCTTGTTTTCGGCGAATTTACTCTTGGTTACATTTCTGAACTCTTTATCTTCACCCTCATCTTCGTCCTGTACCAACATTCCTCCACTGATAGAGCGGTACAGTTTTTCTCCTGTTTCTTTTTCTTTAACAGGAATTTCAAGTAACCTGAGGTTCTTTTTCTTTCCTAATATCTCGAGAGCTTCAGGTGTGAATTCCGGAGCAATGATTATTTCAATGAATTTTTTGGCAAACCATTCGGCAATTTCCTTTGTGACAGTGTCAGTAAATGTGATGATGCTGCCAAAAGCACTAATGGGATCTCCTTCCCATGCAAGTTCAAGTGACTTCATAATGTCGTTGCTCACTGCCAGACCACAGGGGTTGAGGTGCTTTACAACTGCTACTGCCACTTTGTTTTCAATGTGTGATACTGAATGGTAGGCGTCACTTGCAGCTTTCCATGATGCATCGGCATCAAGGAGGTTGTTGTATGATAATGCTTTTCCCTGAAGAATTTTTGCATCAGCCAGGTTTATGCCGTGTCTTGTATTTGCGAATTTATAAAATGTTGCTTTCTGATGCGGGTTTTCTCCGTAACGTAAAATGTGACCATTATTCAGTGAAATCCGCTCGGTTCCTTCTTCTTCATTAAAATAATTGAAAATAGCGGCATCGTAATGTGATGAAACAGCAAAGGCATCACGTGCAAACTTTTTTCTTTCTTCAATTGATGAATTGCCTTTTTTCTCTTTTAACAGAGAAAGTAGTGGTTCATACTGGTTTTTTGATGCAATTATAATTACATCTTTATAATTTTTAGCGGCGGCTCTGATAAGAGAAATGCCTCCGATGTCTATTTTTTCAATTATATCCTGTTCTGATGCTCCGGAAGCAACAGTGTCTTCAAACGGATATAAGTCAACAATAACAAGATCGATGCCCGGAATGTCATACTCTTTAAGCTGATCGGTATCTCCGGGGTTATCTCTTCGAGCCAGTATTCCGCCGAATACTTTTGGGTGAAGTGTTTTTACTCTTCCGCCAAGTATTGACGGATATCCGGTGAGTGATTCTACTGGTGTTACATTTATGCCGAGCCCTTCGATGAAAGACTGAGTTCCGCCGGTTGAGAAAATTGTTACTCCTAATTCGTTTAAAGCGGTCACAATCTCATCTAATCCGTCTTTGTGGTAAACGGAAATCAAGGCGCTTTTTATGGATTTCAATTCGTTCATTTATATGCTCTTAAATTATTGACGCAAAAATAAGAAAATAAGCACACTTCACAAGGCGACTTTCCTTTTTTTATTAGTCAAAATTAAGATGTGTTTCAGAATGTTGGATGCATTTTGTAACGTATCTGTTTTGATTAGGTTGCACTTATTGGCTGTTTTATTTTCATTTTTTGGAAAAAATATTTCAACAATGTTTTGTACTTCGGGGGTCAGTGCGCGTAAGTGGTAGTGATACAGGGGATAGCGGCAATGCTGACATGTTGATAAAATGTTGATACTTTTTAGCATTTAACTTGTTTGCTGTTTTGCGCTATGGTGTCTATTTTCTATCTTGCTAAATGCAAAAGTAGTGCATTTCCACAGGTATTGTAAGTAAAATTAAATTCGGACATATATTGGCGGAACAGGAGAAGAATATAGATCAGATATTATTGGAAAATGAGCGCCTGAAGCGCATGATTAAGCGTATATCTAAAAGTGCTATGGGGATGATGCGTGCCGGAAGTTCCGCTGATCAACCAGAACAGAGTATTGATTTTCTGCCTATACAGATATCATCAGTATTGATGGCTGACATGCCTCTGGATAAGAAACTAATGGAGGTGTTAAAAACTCTGGGCGAGTATATCGATGTAAGCCGTGTATATATTTTTGAAAACTTTGATGAAAACAGGAAGTGCAGAAATACATATGAGTGGGTTAATGACGGAGTTGTTCCGCAAAGGAATAAACTAGACGATATTGATTATAATGATTATCCTTACTGGAAAAAGATTCTGATAGAAAAAGGCTCAATCGTTGTGTCAAACATCAGAGAGCAATTGCCTGAATCATGCTGGGATATTTTAGAGAGCCAGGATATTCTGTCGGTTATTGCTTTTCCGTTATGGGTTAATGGAGAATTCTGGGGATTTATTGGTTTTGACGAGTGCAGCTTTGAGCGAGAATGGATTCCTTTTGAGGTGAACATTCTTAATGTAACAGCACAGCTTATTAGTAATGCTATTGAGAATCAGTTTGCTCAGAAGGAGATAAGGGAGACTATTGAGCTACAGGAACTGCTTCTTGATATATCAAATCTTTTCATTACTTCTGACAGTTTTTCAAGACAGCTGGAGAAAGCTCTTGATACTTTAGGACATTTCTTTAAAGTGGACAGGGCATATGTGTATGAGAACTCAGCAGACACAGGTTATTGCACATTTAATACAGAATGGCACGGGCCGGATGTCTTACCCAGAGGTGATGATTTGCGGATTCTGAATTACAGTACGGACTTGCCCGGCTGGCAAACCACCCTTTTGGAAAAAGGATATATATCAACCGATCTTTACAATCAGGAAGGGATAATCGGACGCAGTGTTATTTTCAATTCCGGAGAAGTTGCGTCGCTCATTGTATTTCCCATAAAATCACAATATCATTTCTGGGGATTTATAGGTTTTGAAACCAGTAAAGAAAAGCGGGAGTGGTCGTCAATGCAGCGCAATGCTCTTGAAACAATATCAGGCATTCTTGCAGGAGCATTTGAGCGCAGACAGGTGAATGAGGAGAACCGACGAAATCATGCTGATATTCTGAAGATAAATGAGCAGTTAAAAGAGAAAGAAGGCTTTTTGTCAAGTATTCTGAGTGCCGCTCCGGTGGGTATTTCTATGATAAAAGATAGAAAAGTGACCTTTGTGAACGACAGGGTTGTTAAAGAAACCGGATACCAGAAAGAAGAGATAATCGGTAAGGATCCTGTATTTCTTTACGATTTTGATGAACTTGGTAAGGATGCTATAGATGCTTTTTATGAAAGTATAAAGTTGAAAGGGATAGGTAATATGGAAATTACTGGTATTACCAAAGGCGGCAAAAGAATTCCGATTCAGCTTACAGGTTCCAGGGCATTTTACGGTAATGAGGACGATACTTTTTTGATGATTTCTCAGGATATATCAGAAATTAAAAATGCAGAGGTTGAACTTATAGAAAGCCAGAACCGGATAAAAACCATAATAGAAACAACAATTGACGGAATTCTTATTTGTGAGAAACCGGATGTGTTTTCATATGTTAATAAAGCGTGTTCTAAATTATTAGGTTATACCCTCGAGGAATTAAACAGGGTTCCTGTTCAAAGATTTTTTACCGATAAACGTGAGATGGTAAAGGCTCTTAAGGCATTTAAGCAGATTGATGAAAATGATGAGTATAATGGTGAAATAAAAATAGTGAACAGAAACGGAGAATATGTTTATATGGAAGTGTCGGGTACAACCGTTATGTTAGATAATAAAAGACAATATTATTTCTCGCTGCATGATGTTACAAGCAGGATAAAAAATAGTCAGGCACTTCAGTTAAGTGAAGAGAAATTCAGAACACTTACCGAAAACTCAAGGGATCATATTCTTCGTATCGATCATACCGGCAGGATTTCTTACAGTAACTCTTCGTTCCTTAAAGAGTACGGTTTCGGGTTGTCTGATGTAATAGGAAAAACATTTATGGAAATAAATAATATTCCTGAAGAGTTCAGAAGAGGCTTATGGCCAAAAATATCTGATGTGCTCAGAAGCGGAGTGCCTGAGAATATCGAAATTGTTATTCATTACAAGGGCAGGTATTTGGTTTTTGACTGGTCAATAACTCCCGAGTCAAATGTTGCCGGAGAAGCGCACTCGGTTTTAGTAGTTGGGCGTGATTATACGAGACGGAAAAAAGCGGAACAGGAATTGGTTGTTGCCAAGAATAAAGCAGAATCCGCCGATAAGCTGAAATCTGCCTTTCTTGCCAATATGAGTCACGAGATAAGAACTCCTCTTAACGCCATTGTGGGATTTGCAAATCTGCTTAAAGAAGATTTTATTAATAAAGAGGAGAAAGAAGAGTACATTAATATTATAAACAAAAGTTCCGACAATCTTATGATGTTAATTAATGACATCATAGATCTTGCCCGGATTGAGAGCGGGCAGCTGAATTTGCTCCGCAGTGAAGTCAATGTACACCGGATGCTGCACTCCCTTTATACCACCTTTAAACAGCGTGCTAAAGTTGAGAAAGGTGATGCTGTTTCCATTGTGTTGTCTATTCCGCCCACTATGAGTAGTTTGAATGTTCTTGCCGATGAAAACAGGCTTGTTCAGATTTTTAACAACTTGTTGGGTAATGCGCTTAAGTTTACGTCGAAAGGATATGTGGAGTTTGGTTATACTCTGGATGAAAACTTTATTCGTTTTTATGTAAGGGATACAGGTATCGGTATCAGACAGGAAAAACATAGTGTTATTTTTGATCAGTTCAGGCAGGCTGAGGAAGCAATATCTAAAAAATACGGAGGAACCGGTCTGGGACTTACTATCTGTAAACGCCTGGTTAATGCAATGGGTGGAGAGATAGGAATTTTTTCGGAACCTGGAGAAGGAGCCGAATTCTTTTTTACCATACCTTATGTGCCTGTAGATCAGCCACTGGATGAAAAACCTAAAGAGAAAGTTACAATCGTTCATCATATTGAGCCAAACAAAAAATATGAATGGCCCGATAAGATGGTTTTGCTTGTTGATGATAACAGTAGCGTGCATTTACAATTAAGGAAGTATCTTGAAAAAACAGGTATTACCGTGATTTCTGCCAGGACCGGTAGCTCAGCTCGTGAACTTTTGAAGAAACGAAGAGATATAAGTATGGTCCTGATGGATATTCAAATGCCGGATGTTAATGGAGTCAGCTTTATTGAAGAGATGAAAAAGCAGGGAATAAATGTGCCGATAATAGCTCAGACTTCTGAAGATGCGTTGAAAAATAGTGAAGAGATTCTGAAAGCCGGATATGATGAGCTGGTGTCTAAGCCTATTAACAGAGAGGAATTATTAAACAAAATGGATCGTTTTCTCCAGGGGAAATAAGAAGTTACGTTTTTATCGAGAAATTACTAAATCCGAAAGCAGGAACCTCGTGCATTATAAATTCATCAATTCTTGACATTGAAGGGCCTTTCCTGCAATCGGAAATGAACCTGTGCAGATTGTCGGTAACGCCTTCGGCATCAATCTCAACTCTTCCGTCAGGCATGTTTCTTACATATCCCTTTATGTTATGTTCTTTCGCTTTGCCTGAAACATAATAACGAAAACCAACTCCCTGAACCCTTCCATCAACTAATATTCTTACTCGTTTCATATTCCGGATTTGTGACGTTGTTTTGTAAAAATAATAAATAACTAAAATCAATAAAATATTTTATGTGTTTTAATAAAGCAGGGAGTCTTGCTGGATGTTTAAATTAATTGCCAACAAATTGGTTAGTTGTTTTTCCTTGCATTGACATGATATGTTTTTGCTTTTAGGATATTTTCATCTGCTTTACAATATAAGTTATGTGCAAAAAATGTTTCAGCAATTCTTATTCCGATACTGATAGATTTGGCAGCTGGTTTTCCTTATCCGGAGCCAATGCTTGTTGTGTAGCTTTCTGTATTCTAAAAAACTATTATTTTTAGAGAATTAAGTGAAAAGTATTTTTGCCCGGCATACCTCCTTATTGTCTCTTTTGATGTTACCCAATATTAGCCGGGAATTATCGTTGCTCTTACCTAGTGTAATGTTAAGTGTTTCTCCTTCGAATACTTCGGCAAGATAGTTGATTTCGAAGCAGGATATTTGCATTTCGGTTTTTATATTTTCGGGAAGTGTGTTAATGAGCCACTGCCCATACCAGACATTATTAACATGGCCGTTGATGTCTATTTCGTTTTTAGAGACTGTTATTGTTGAAGAATATTCAGGAGTTTTTAAAGCCGGTATCTTATCTGGTTTTTTGTCTGTTGCCGGAAGATCCGGGTATTCTCTGTTCTGAAAAGTATCAGATGGTATTTTAGGCCTTTTGGTTTCCCGGTCTATAATTATCCAGTACGAAGAAGCTTTTATTAAAGTGGTTTCTTTATTGTCTGTTATTGTAAAGTTCCGTACAGCAAACAGGCGTTCAATTCCTTTAGGCCATGTTTTCAGGGTTACAACATTTTCTAGTGTCGGCCACTTATCAATCTCTATTCTTAATCGAGACAACACCCAGGTGTCGTTACCTTTGTTAAGGTCTCTTATGCCGAAATGTAATAAGTCGGCGTGTTCTCCTGCTGCAGACTGTAGTAAATCAAGTAAGGCAGGAAGTTTCATATAGCCTTTGGTGTCGCACAATTCTGCGTTTATTTTTATGTCTTTTTTATAAATCAGATCCATGGTTTTTAATTTGAAAAAGAAATATACATAAAATAGATGATATTTATTTTTTGTTGATGTTATTTAATCATTAAAAATGAAAACTTCTTCAATAGTCATATTGAATACACGTGCTATTTCATGAGCAAGTTTTAGTGACGGATTATACTTTCCTTTTTCCAGAAATACAATAGTTTCTCTTC
>JAADEM010000055.1 GCA_013153405.1 Chlorobiota bacterium | reverse complement strand
AAAGTCAGCACTTATAGTTTTAAAACTTTTTGTTTTTGCAGAAACCTTATCTAAAATCTCCTTTGCTTTTTTTACATTTTGTTCGTAATTATCCTGCCCATAGGAATTAATAATAAACAGTAAAAAAACTAATGTGATTAAATATTTCATATTATTTGTTTTTGTGGTTTGTGTAATCTTTTTATTAATGTCTTATTTAAAAACAATAATTGTTCCAAAATCATAAACTCTTTAAAATTTGCTCAAGTTGCACTTCGTCGCTCACCAGTACCTGACGTGCCTTACTCCCCTCAAAAGGTCCGATTATGCCAGCAGCCTCAAGCTGATCTATTATTCGTCCGGCACGATTGTAACCAATACTAAAACGACGTTGTATAAGCGAAGTAGAACCGGATTGGTTCATCACCACAACTCTTGCGGCTTCTTCAAACAGAGAGTCTCTTTTTGAAAGATCGACAGCTCCCGGTTCGCTCTCGCCAGAATCAACACCTTCATATTCAGGCAGCATAAAAGCCTGCGGATATCCTCGTTGTTCTCCTATGAAATCATTTATTTTCTCAACTTCGGGAGTGTCGACAAATGCACACTGGACACGAATAAGATCATTCCCTTGTGAAATAAGCATGTCTCCACGTCCTATAAGCTGATTAGCTCCGGGAGAATCAAGAATTGTCCGGGAGTCGATCATTGAAGCAACTTTAAATGCAACCCGGGTAGGGAAGTTGGCTTTAATAACACCGGTAATAATATTGGTTGATGGTCTTTGCGTTGCAATAATCATGTGTATTCCTACAGCCCGGGCAAGCTGGGCAATACGACCAATTGGCTGCTCAACCTCTTTTCCTGCAGTCATAATAAGATCGGCAAACTCATCAATAATTACCACAATATATGGCATGAATTTGTGGCCGTTTTCTGGATTTAACTTGCGTTTAACAAATTTATGATTATACTCTTTAACATTTCGCACATGAGCTTTTTGAAGTAAATCATAACGAGTATCCATTTCAATGGTAAGTGAATTTAATGTGTTCACAACCTTTTTAACATCGGTTATTATAGGATCCTCTTCATCAGGCAGCTTTGCCAGAAAGTGTCGTTCTATTTTATTGTAAATGTTAAGTTCAACCTTTTTCGGGTCGATAAGAACAAATTTAAGCTGAGAAGGGTGCTTTTTATATAGCAGTGATGTGATAATCGCATTCAGACCAACCGATTTCCCCTGTCCAGTAGCACCGGCAACCAGCAGGTGAGGAGCTTTTGCCAGATCTATCATGAATGTTTCGTTCGATATTGTTTTACCGAATGCCACCGGCAATTCAAAATCCGAATTCTGAAACTTTGATGATGTAATTATTGAGCGCATTGATACTATCTGCGGCTTGTAATTAGGAACCTCGATACCGATTGTTCCTTTTCCCGGAATCGGAGCTATGATTCTAATACCTAACGCCGACAAAGAGAGTGCAATGTCATCTTCCAGGTTTTTTATTTTAGATATACGGATGCCTGGAGCGGGGACTATTTCATATAAAGTAATTGTTGGTCCAACAGTCGCTTTTATATCATCTATTTTTATCTTATAATTTTCAAGGGTACTGACAATGCGTTGCTTGTTCGATTCCAGCTCTTCCCTTGTTACAGTCTGATTTTTATTGTTATACTCATTTAGCAGGTCGATAGGAGGAAGCACGTAGGATGAAAGATCAAGAGTGGGATCATAATCGCCTTCTGCCTGCATTTTAATCTTTCCGGAAATTTCCTCTTCACGTGGCTTTTCAATTTTTATTTCAAGTTCTTCGGCAGAAGTTTCTGAGACTTCTTTCTGTATTTTCTCCTGATTCTCATTTTTGTTGTCAATTGTAAATTTTACTTCAAAACTGGCTGCCTCCGGTGTTTTCTCTTCTTCAACCGTAACGTCTT
The DNA here is from genome assembly GCA_013153405.1 of Chlorobiota bacterium. Classification (GTDB taxonomy): domain Bacteria; phylum Bacteroidota; class Bacteroidia; order Bacteroidales; family Marinilabiliaceae; genus JAADEM01. Next base: position 5,761 of record JAADEM010000055.1, on the reverse strand, counting down.
CGGGTTCTTCAATAATATCTGCAGGTTCTTTCTTTTCTGTCGATTTATCTGCTTTAACTGTTCCTTTATGAAACCAAACAGCAACCGATTCAAAAGTTACATAAAGATATATAATCAGGGAGATTAGAATGATTAAAACGGTTCCTATGTAGCCGACAAATGATTTTAACCAAATACTCATGAAATAGCCGTGAGCTCCGCCCAGGGTCACATAATGTTCATCAACACTGCCCATGGTTAAAAAACCGAGTGTCAGCGATATCCAAACCATTATAAATAGAGAGTGATAAACGGTTTTTCGCAAAGAAAACCATCTTTTCCCCAGCAACCGTCCACCAGTTATGAAAAGCATGAAGATAAGAGCAATTGAAGATATACCAAACCATTCGTTTATTATGAGGTTTGAAAGATATGCTCCTGATTTTCCTGTCCAGTTTTCTACATTTATATCGGTCGATGTTATTAATTTCCACCAGGAAATGTCAAATTTACTTTTATCTGCATAGCCGGTGAAAAAAAATGATATGTATGATAACAAAAGAAAAACAGAGAATGCAATGAGAATAAAGCCGCTTATGAAACGTAGTTTATTTTCCCGTAACTGTAACTTCATCTTTTCCCTCCAAAGGGCAAATCGTATTTTAAGCGGTGTTTTTTGTGTTTTTGTTTTCTTTCTTTTTGTCATATTGAGTCCGGTGCTTTTTTTATCATCAACAAAAATAGTAATGCCTTGGCAAAAAAGGGCATTATATGTATACTATTTTTATAAACGGGAAAGAGTAGTTTTATTGTAAAAGGGTCTCTATAAAGCCTTCAATTTCTTTTTCATTTGTAAGCTTGTAGTCAGAAGGGATATTAAATTCAGAATCGTCAATGGCAGTAGGGGTGAATCTGACTGCTTTGACATTGAAAGAGAGTGTTTTGTAAAAAAAGTTAAATTCCAGCATTGTCCCCGGTATTGATTCAAACGGAGTATTTATATTTGGTTTTTTTGTGCCTATTTCTTCTGTGTAATATACCAGTACAGGTTTTATCCCCGGATTAGAAAAATATACAATTGCTTTTTTGCAGTTAAAACCGGCTATTACCTTAACCGAATCTTTTACAAGTTTTATTTTAGGTTTACCTAATTCATTGAAAACAAACAATGATTTATGCGGGCCCATAGGATAGTAAAGTTTTTTATCGAAAAGTTTAAACAAAGTATAACAGGAATCTCCTGAGTTTTTCGAGATATATCTTAAACTGTACAATCCAAATCCGCCATTTATTTTAAGTAATGTGTTATTGTCTTTTATGGAGGTAGTCATTTTGTCGGGTAGAAATGTTGTTACTCCCCGGCTATTCAGACTCTCAGGATATTTTATTTCATATTCGATAACGCCTTCGGTTTTACCGGAAACTCGTTTGTTTTCACTGGTACAGCCGTATGTTAACACAATAAAAATTAAAGCTGTAAATAAAGGTCGCATATAAAAAAAATTAAACTGCATCCCCAATTGCAGTTATGCAAAATTAGTAATTTATCGTAATGTCAGTTAAATTATAAAATGTTTTAATAAAATAATTTGACAGACATACTTGTTTTATACTGTTAAATTATAATATTAATATGGGGAATTAAAATGGCATTACAAACATAATAAGTCATTTTTGATATGTATTTTATAACACCAAAAGTCATTGTTTTGTTTTACTAAAAAACACTATATTGGCATCCGGACACCTAAGTATAATTAAGCCATTATGCCGGCAGTAACATGCTGACATTTAATGTGGTTTAAAAATTATTATTAACCAAAATTACAACAAGTCTATGAGCAAACTGGCAGTAATAGCTCTTGGAGGGAACGCCTTGTTACGTGACAATCAACAGGGAACTATCGAAGAACAGGAGCAGAATACAACAGAAACACTTGAAAATATTGTGTTTCTTCTGAAAAAAGGATACAACATAGTTATATCACACGGTAATGGCCCGCAAGTGGGGAATATTGTTATGCGTAACGATGCCGGTGAACAGGTATACGGAATACCGCAGATGCCATTGGACGTTTGTGTTGCTGATTCACAGGGGGGAATCGGTTATATGATTGAACGTGCGTTGAAGAATGTTCTGCGAAAGCACGGTATCACTCGAAACGTTCTGACATTGATGACAATGGTTGAAGTAGACCCTGAAGATGAGGCATTCAAAAATCCCCGTAAACGAATAGGTCGTACTGTGACTAAAGAAGAAGCTGACAAGCTGGCCAAAGAAAAGGGCTGGGTATTCAAAGAGGAGAAGAAGCAAAAAGGAGGATACCGCAGGGTAGTTCCGTCACCTGAGCCGAAACATATTATGAACTGGGAAGTGATAGGCCGTAATGCCAAGCACGGAACAATAATTATAGCAGTAGGGGGTGGTGGCGTACCTGTTTATGTGGACGAGAAAGGCGATATAAGGCCGGCAGAGGCAGTAATAGATAAGGATAACGCATCGGCACTTCTTGCTACTCAAATAAAAGCTGACGAGTTTTATATCCTTACCGATGTGCCTTTCGTTTATGCAAACTATGGAGAGCCGGATCAGAAAAAGCTTGAGTTTCTTGACTATAACAATGCCCAGAAATACTTAGAAGCAGGAACTTTCGGTGAAGGAAGTATGGCCCCCAAGATAAGGGCAGCTTTGCGTTTTATTAAAGCAGGAGGAGAGAAAAGTGTAATCACAGAATCAAAAAAACTTGAAGATAAATCATACGGAACAAAAATTACAATGCATTACGACGATTCCGATCTTCACAAATACGATAAAGAGTAAATCAATAATAACAATTAATAAAAAACAGAATTATGGCATTCAATTTAAAAAACCGTAATTTCCTGAAACTTCTGGATTTTACCCCACAAGAGATAAAATTCCTGTTGAAGCTTGCACAAGACCTGAAAGCAGCAAAGTATTCAGGAACCGAACAACCAAAGCTTAAAGGAAAAAATATTGCTTTGATTTTTGAGAAAAGTTCAACACGTACCCGCTGTGCTTTCGAGGTTGCTGCACACGACCAGGGGGCTCACGTCACATACCTTGGGCCTTCCGGTTCTCAGATCGGCCACAAAGAGTCGATGAAAGATACGGCAAGGGTTCTTGGGCGTATGTACGACGGAATTGAATATCGTGGCTTTGGACAGGCAATAGTTGAAGAGCTTGGAAAGTATGCAGGCGTTCCTGTGTGGAATGGTCTTACCGACGAGTTTCATCCAACTCAGATACTTGCTGACTTCCTGACTATGATGGAGCATTCGGACAAGCCGTTAAGACAGGTTTCGTATGCCTATCTGGGTGATGCCCGTAACAATATGGCTAATTCGCTTCTTGTTGGCGGTGCTAAAATGGGAATGGATGTCCGTATCGTCGGACCGAAATCACTTCAGCCGGATGCTGAACTGGTTAAGCAATGCGAGGAGATAGCAAAAGAGACTGGTGCCAAAATCACCATTACCGATAATGTTGAAGAGGGTGTTAAAGGGTGTGATTTCATCTACACAGATGTCTGGGTATCAATGGGTGAGCCCGACGAGGTTTGGAAAGACAGAATAGCTTTATTGAAGCCGTATCAGGTAAACACAAAAACAATGGAGCTTACCGGTAACAAAGATTGTAAATTCCTTCACTGTCTGCCGGCATTTCATAATCGTGAAACAAAGGTAGGAGAGGAGATATATCAGAAATTCGGCCTTGACGGTATGGAAGTTACAGAGAATGTTTTCGAGTCGGAATCATCTGTTGTGTTCGACCAGGCCGAAAACCGTATGCATACCATTAAAGCAGTAATGGTTGCAACTCTAGGGGCCTGATACATTTCTTCTGGTTCAGACATAAAAAAACTCTCCGCAGCAAAAGCCGCGGAGAGTTTTTTGTTTGTGTATCGGTTTGTCAATTACAGTTTCTCAAAGAAATCGTTTCCTTTGTCATCAACAATAATGAATGCCGGGAAGTTTTCAACCCTGATTTTACGAACAGCTTCCATTCCCAATTCAGGGAAGTCGATAACTTCAACTGACTTGATGCTGTTTTTTGCCAGTACTGCAGCCGGTCCGCCAATTGATCCAAGGTAGAAACCGCCATGCTTTTTACAAGCTTCGGTCACTTGCTTCGATCTGTTTCCTTTAGCAAGCATTATCATCGATCCGCCATGGCTTTGGAACAAGTCTACATACGGGTCCATACGTCCTGCGGTTGTAGGACCGAAACTTCCTGAAGGCATTCCCTTCGGTGTTTTTGCCGGGCCGGCATAGTAGACCGGATGATTCTTGAAATAATCGGGCATTGGCTTACCTTCCTCAAGCATCTGCTTAATACGGGCATGGGCCATATCACGGGCAACTATCAACGTACCTGTGAGGTTCAGACGGGTTTTTATCGGATATTTCGACAGTTCTTTCAATATCTCTTCCATCGGACGGTCAAGGTCGATGTTCACAGCCGGTTTCATATGGGGTGCTTCTTTCGGAATGAAACGGGCCGGATTCTTCTCAAGCTTCTCAACAAAGATTCCCTCTTCAGTTATTTTTGCTTTAATGTTACGATCAGCACTACAACTTACACCCATTCCCACAGGACAGGACGCAGCGTGGCGAGGCAGACGGATAACACGAACATCATGAACAAAATATTTACCTCCGAACTGAGCTCCGATTTCGCTCTCTTTACAAATCTTTTTCACTTTTGCTTCCCATTCGAGATCACGGAATGCCTGTCCTCCTTCGTTTCCTTCTGTAGGCAAATGATCAAGATAGCCTGCAGATGCTTTTTTTACAACTGCCAGATTGGCTTCGGCCGATGTACCACCTATTACTAATGCCAGATGGTAAGGCGGACATGCCGATGTTCCAAGATCCTTTATCTTTTCTTTTACAAATGCTGTAAGGTTTTCTTCAGTAAGAAGGGCCTTTGTTTTCTGATAAAGGAATGTTTTGTTTGCCGAACCTCCGCCTTTAGCTATGCACAGGAATTCGTACTTATTTCCCTGTGTAGCATAAATATCAATCTGAGCAGGCAGGTTAGTGCCTGTGTTCTTCTCTTCAAACATAGACAAAGGAACTACCTGTGAATATCTAAGGTTGTTTTTATCGTAAGTTTCAAAAACACCTTTTGATAAATGTTCGGCATCGTTGGCCCCTGTCCATACATTTTCGCCTTTTTTGCCGATAACAATGGCTGTCCCTGTATCCTGACAGGTAGGAAGCTCACCTTCGGCAGCAACCACCTGGTTCAAAAGCATTGTATATGCAACAAAACGGTCGTTGTCTGACGCTTCTTCATCTTTTAATATATTTGAAAGTTTTTCAAGGTGTGAAGGCCTCAGATAAAATGCAACATCTGTAAATGCTTCTTTAGCCAATACTTCAAGAGCTTTAGGATCAACTTTAAGTATTTTTCTGCCATCAACCTCTATTGTGGAAACGTAATCCTTTGACACTAACCTGTATTCGGTAGTATCCTTTTGTATAGGAAAAGGTTCCTGATATTTGAATTCTGCCATAATAAATATTTTTTGAGTGATTTTGTTTGTTTAATTAAATGTAAAAATACATATTATTTAATCCTCATTGCGAAACATTAATATATTTTTAAACATACGGAATTAATATCTACTTTAGCTGTAATAAAATGAGCAATGACCGATATTGAGATTATACATAAACTGGAAAATTATTTACCAAGAAAGCTTAAACAGCTTAATAATATTACATGGTTTTCTAAAGGTTTCATTCTTAATGA
>JAADEM010000056.1 GCA_013153405.1 Chlorobiota bacterium | reverse complement strand
GGTTTGCAAGACATTGCTATCGGCAATCGTCAAGGGGTGGGGGGAAAACCAAAGAGTGGCGTGCCGTAGGTTTGTCATTTTTTTTGGCTGCTTCGCCGCAAAAAAATCGCCAAACCCGACATATCTTACATCTTTTAATCCCGGGGTTTCACCCCGGGCAATAGTATGCCGCTCCTACGGAGCTTTAACAATTCCCTATTTCTCAATTCCTCAGTTCCTCAACAAAGGTGCAGCGCACCGCCAATATTTGTAGAAAAAGGATTCCAAACACCCCACAGGTGCAGAGCACCGGAACATTAAACCACGGGTTTCACGGATGATATTTTTGAAACCGCGAATTACACGGATTAACGCGAATGTTTTTTCAATTTACCAGTTCCTCAATTTCTCAGTTCCTCAATAAAGAACCATGGATAGGTACGGATTATTTTTGTTGGAACCGCTAATTACGCGAATTGGCACGAATTCTTTTATCAATTCATCGATTCCTCGATTCCTCAACAAGGAACCATGGATAGGTACGGATTATTTTTGTTGGAACCGCTAATTACGCGAATTAACGCGAATTCTTTTTTTACAATTCCTCAAAAAATCAGGTGCAGAGCACCGGAACATTTTGGAATGCCTTATAATCTATTAATATCTCAGTTTCCCCGATTTCCACTAATCAATTGTTCATAGATATATGTTCCGATTAAAATATTGCAATATTCCCCATTATTTTTAAATTTGAGGCGGATAATAATTAAACTAAAAATAAAATTATATGAAAAAAGTAACAGTAGGCGTAGATATTGGCGGAACCAATACAGCTATCGGACTTGTAGATATTGATGGTAATGTACTTGAGAAAAATTCAATCTCGACTCCGGATCATGGCGATGCAGAGAAATATATAGGAGATTTGGCTGCAGCCATAAATGAAATGATTAATAAAGTTAAACAGATAAATACCGATATCGATGTTGTAGGAATCGGAATCGGAGCCCCTAACGGAAATTATTATAACGGAACGATTGAGCAGGCAGCAAACCTGTCGTTTAAGGGAATTGTACCATTTGTGGAAATGCTGAAAAAGCATTTTCCGGATATTGAAGCCATTGCACTGACAAATGATGCAAATGCAGCGGCGATAGGAGAGATGATATACGGTGGAGCCAAAGGAATGAAAAACTTTGCAATGTACACTCTTGGAACCGGAGTTGGAAGCGGCCTGGTTGTTAATGGCGATTTGGTATATGGAAATGACGGTTTTGCAGGAGAGTGCGGCCATACAACATTAGTACCTGACGGAAGGTATTGTGGTTGCGGAGGAAGAGGACACCTTGAAGCTTACTGTTCGGCTCCGGGAATGAAGCGTACTGCATTTGAGCTTCTTGTTCAGTATAATGCCACCGATAGCCTGCTTGCTGATAAATCATATAATGAACTTGATTCAAAAATGATATATGATGCTGCCGTAAAGGGAGACAAAGTAGCCCTTGAGGTTTTTGAAATAACAGGAAAATATCTGGGAATGGGACTTGCAGACACAGTTCATCATCTTAGTCCTGAAGCTGTATTCCTGTTTGGCGGACCAACAGCTGCCGGTGACCTTATTTTTGAACCGACACGTAAAAGTATGGAAGAACATCTTTTGCCTGTTTTTAAAAATAAAATAAAGATTCTTCCTTCCAAACTTGATACCGGTGATGCTGCTATTGTAGGAGCAAGTGCATTGGCCTGGAAAGAGTTAAATGGATAATGCATTTATGAAATATTAAAAATTTAACAGAAATATCTGTTTTTATGTAAAATCCGCAGTTAAATCTGCGGATTTTCTTTTTTTTATAAATCTTTATATCGAAAATTTTAAAACGTGTAAATATCTTTTATATTTGTTGCTCATTATTTGTAATATATGAACAACAGTTTATATTCCACATAAAACCGTAATGTTTCATCTTGAATTAGATGGAATGCGGTTTTTTTTATGCCCAAACTATATTTTAATCGAATGACAGATAGAAAAACTAAATTATGACAAAGATTAGAACACTTGTAGAAAAAATAAATAATGGGGATAATGCATTATTCCGGCAATTGTACGGTAATGATGCCTCTGTGCTGAAACAGCAGGCCGAAAGGTACGAATCCTTGATGAGAGAATTTGAAGAAGCTCATGGTACTGAAGATGTCGAGCTTTTCAGTTCTCCGGGAAGAACGGAGGTTGGAGGAAATCATACCGACCACCAGTTCGGAAGAGTGCTTGCAGGTGCTGTTAATATGGATAATATTGCAGTTGTGGCAAAAAATGATTCTGATGTAATTAAAATCAAATCGGCAGGTTATCCTGAATTCACAGTAGATATTTCTGATTTGTCGAAGGATGAATCTAAATTATATACTTCAGAGGCACTTGTAAAAGGTATTTGTGCCCGAATGAAAGAGCTTGGTTATAACATTGGCGGTTTCACTGCTCATATACACGGAAATGTTCTCAAAGGATCCGGTCTTAGCTCGTCTGCTTCATTCGAGGTGCTGATAGGTGCAATAATCAGTCATCTTTTCAACGACGGAAAGATTGACCCGGTAGTAAATGCACAAATAGGTCAGTGGGCTGAGAATAATTACTTTGGAAAACCGTGCGGGTTAATGGATCAGACTGCGTGTTCTGTAGGAGGATTTATTACCATCGATTTCAAAGATCCGTCGGAACCTGTTGTCAAGGCTCTTGACTTTGACTTTATGAAAACCGGATATGTCCTTGTTATTACCGATACCGGTGGTGATCATGCAAATCTTAACGATGAGTATGCTTCTTTACCGTCAGAAATGAAGTCGGTTGCTCAGGCTCTTGGAAAATCTGTTATGCGTGAGGTATCTTACGAAGAGCTACTGAAGGCTATTCCGGAGATACGCAGCAAGGTGGGCGATCGGGCTATACTGCGGGCCATTCACTTTCTGGGCGATAATGAGCGTGTAGTTAGTCAGGTGGAGGCACTTGAAAGTAATCGTTTCGATGATTTCCTCCGTATGGTTATTGCATCAGGTAACAGTTCGTATATGTACAACCAGAATGTGTACACCTCTCACGATTCACGTCAGCAAAGTGTGGCACTTGGCCTGGCATTAAGTGCAGGTATACTTGAAGGTAAAGGAGCATGGCGTGTTCATGGTGGAGGATTTGCCGGAACTATTCAGGCGTTTGTACCTCAGGAACTTCTTGATGAGTACGTAAATACACTGGAAAGTGTATTCGGAGCGGGACATTGTCATAAGCTTTTTATTCGTACCAAAGGTTCGATAAAATTAGAACTATAATTTGAAGCTAAATCAATTAATAAATCAAAATCATTTAAAATGACATCTACAAAAAAGAATTACACACTTCCTTTGATGATGATGTTTCTATTGTTTTTCATCATCTCTTTTGTTACAGGTTTACAGAATCCGCTCGGGGTTATTGTTAAAGATCAGTTCGGATTAAGTAATTTTCAGTCTCAGCTCGGTAACTTTGCAAACTTTCTTGCTTATCTGATAATGGGTATTCCTGCAGGTAAGATGATTGAGTCAATAGGTTACAAAAAGACAGCATTAGTTGCCCTTGTTATGGGTTTTACCGGCGTACTGATAATGTATATCGGCGGTAACATCGGTAGTTTCTATTTGTACCTAACAGGTGCATTTGTATCAGGTTTTACAATGTGTACCCTGAATGCCGTTGTTAACCCGATGATTACAGTTCTTGGTTCGGAAAAAGGAGCTAATCAGCGTCTTAACTTTGGTGGAGCATTGAACTCATTTGGTGCTACAATAGTACCTATCCTTGGTGGTATGCTGATGGGATCATCGGCAAGAGAAACAATGAGCATCAGCGATGCTAATCCTTTGTTGTTCCTTGCTATGGGAATCTTTGCTGTTGTATTTCTGGTTCTTTTCTTTGTTGATATACCGGAGCCTCACATTATTAAGAAAGAGGATAAAGCAAAGCACAAACACAGTGCAATGTCGTTCCGACATTTTGTACTCGGTATAATTACAATTTTTATCTATGTTGGAGTAGAAGTAGGTATACCTAATATAGCAAACCTGTTTATGACAGCTGGTCCGGACAAAGGAGGTCTGGGAATGGACACCGGAATTGCCGGTACCATTGTGGGAACATACTGGTTCCTCATGCTTATCGGGCGCCTAACCGGAGGTGCACTTGGAAAGGTGTTTACCAGCAGGCAGATGTTAGCTTTTGTATCAACACTTGGTCTGTTACTTATTTTGGGGGCAATATATCTACCGCTCGACTGGAAAGTGAGAATGCCTGTTGTTACCAGTGAACTTGCATTCGAATTTGCTGAAGTTCCGGTAAGTGTTATGTTGCTTATACTTACAGGTCTTTGTACCTCAATAATGTGGCCTGCAATCTTCAATCTTGCAACAAAGGGCATTGGAAAATATATGGCTCAGGGTTCAGGTATTTTTATGACGATGGTTGTGGGTGGAGGTATCCTTCCGCTTATCCAGGGTTATCTTGCCGACCTGTTCGGATATCTTAACAGCTACTGGCTGATAATCGCAAGTCTTGCATTTATGCTCTACTATGCTCTTATCGGAAGCAAGAATGTTAATACAGATATACCTGTTGATTAATTTCTATTAAACATATTTAAAAGCCGGGGGAAGATGTAAAATACGTCATTATCTCCCGGTTTTTTGTATTTTGTACTGAAAAAAGATAGCATTAAAAACTTTAAAATAAAAACAGTATGAGCAATTCAACAGAGGTTTTTACCTTGAAGAACAAGAATAATGTGGAGGTGTCATTTATGGCCAACGGAGGCCGTATAGTTTCCATAAAAGTACCGGATAAGAAAGGAGAGATTGCCGATGTAGTAATCGGATATGATACTCCGGAAGAAGCCCTGAAAGGAGATTCGTACTTTGGTGCTCTTTGCGGAAGATATGCAAACCGTATAGTAGGAGGTAAGTTCACTATCGACGGAGTTGAATATCAGCTCGACACAAATAACGGAAACAATCATCTGCATGGCGGATTTGAAGGTTTTAATGTTCGTGAATGGAAAGTTGAGCCGGTTGTAATTGATAAGTATGCACAGGCTTACAAGCTTTTGCTGGTGAGTCCGGACGGAGATCAGAAATATCCGGGTGAACTGACTGTGGAAGTTGTTTACGGTCTGACTGATGATAATGAGTTTGTGATTGATTACAAAGCTGAAACAACAAAGCCAACTGTGATAAATCTCACAAGCCATCCCTATTTTAATCTTAAAGGTGCAGGTAACGGAACTGTAGAGGACCACGAGCTGCAGATAAATGCTTCGAAGTATACTCCTATTGATGAAGCTTTGGGGACTGTTTCGGGAGAGATAGCAGAAGTGAAAGATACTTTGTTTGATTTTACATCGGCTAAAAAAATAGGAGATGCAGTGAACGGCGACTGGGAGCAGCTCGAGTACGGAGGAGGTGGTCTTGATCACAATTTTGTAATTGACGATTACGATGGAACAGTTAAGCTCGCAGCAACTCTATTTGAGCCTGCATCGGGACGAAAGCTTGAGGTATATACCGATCAGCCCGGTGTTCAGGTTTACACCGGCAATCACTTCGATGGTTCGGAAAAGGGAAAACATGGATGTCCGATTGAAAAGTGGGGTGGTGTAGCTTTGGAAACACAGATTTTCCCCGATTCGCCCAATCACGATCATTTCCCTGATGCCGTATTGAGGCCAGGGGAAACTTATAAGCATCTTTGTGTTTATAAATTTGATTAGAAAAGTTAATTTTTTCTTTCGATTGATTTGGAATATTAAAGCATAGTTTTTATAATTGTAACAGATTAAAAGAATAGCAAATGAAAAACTTATTGTTCAATACCTGGTGGTGGCGTAGTCCGGTTGTATAAAACAGGTGGAACAGTAAGCGTATATATAAAAAAATATAGAAAGCCGCAGGTAAATCCACCTGCGGCTTTTTTAGTATCCGGAGCAAAATATTACTTGAAAAATAAACTAATATATCAATTAACTAAAAATTAAACTTACAATGAAAGAGCAATTAGATTTTAACGCATTCAGGGGAGCAGACCTTCCCGATGAGAAAGGTTTTTTTGGTGAATACGGTGGCCGTTTTGTTCCGCCTCCATTGGAACCGATAATGAAGGAGATAGAAGATGCTTACGAAGACATTAAAAAAGATCCGTCGTTCATTGAAGAGCTTTTATATCTTCAAAAACACTATACCGGTCGTCCTTCGCCTTTGTTTTATGCCGAGAATCTTTCAAAATCGCTTGGTGGCGCACAAATATACCTTAAGCGTGAAGACCTGAATCATACCGGTGCACATAAGATTAATCACTGTCTTGGAGAAGCTCTTCTGGCCAAAAAGATGGGCAAGAAAAAGCTTATAGCCGAAACCGGTGCCGGACAGCACGGAGTGGCTCTTGCTACGGCAGCAGCTTTGGTTGGCCTGGAGTGTGATATCTATATGGGCGAAGTTGATATTTACAAGGAGCATCCCAATGTTGTAAGAATGAAGATACTTGGCGCAAATGTGGTTCCTGTTACCCACGGATTGAAAACCCTGAAAGAGGCGGTTGATTCGGCTTTTGAAGCTTACGTAGGCGATCCTGTAAACCAGTTTTATGCGATAGGTTCGGTTGTCGGGCCGCATCCGTTTCCTATGATGGTACGTGACTTTCAGTCGATAGTTGGAGTAGAAGCGCGTGAGCAGTTTCTTGAGATGACAGGCAAGCTTCCTGATAACCTGATGGCTTGTGTAGGCGGTGGCTCCAATGCGATGGGACTGTTTTCGGCATTTCTGAATGACGAGAGTGTTACAATGTACGGTGTTGAACCGGCCGGAACTAGTTTTAAAACCGGTGATCACGCAGCTACTTTAACCTTGGGTAAGCCGGGTATGATTCACGGCTTTAAATGTTATGTTCTTCAGGATGAGAATGGTGAGCCGGCACCAGTAAATACTATTGCCAGCGGACTCGATTATCCGGGAGTAGGTCCGCAGCACAGCTATTTTAAAGATATTGAGAAGGTGAAATACGAAACTATCAACGATAAAGAGGCAATTGATGCATTTATGCAGCTTTCTCGTCTTGAAGGTATTATTCCTGCTCTGGAAAGCTCTCATGCCGTGGCATATGCCATTAAACTGGCTCCGACACTTAGCAAGGACGAAACAATTCTAGTGAACCTTTCGGGCAGGGGAGACAAGGACATTGATTATATTGTTGAGAAATACGGAGACGGACTGGGAATCAAATAAGCTGAATTTCAGGGGAGCATACATATATGAAAAAAGGAATGCATATATCCGTATTGGAAGGTGCATTCCTTTTCTGTTTTCAGATTATTTTACAATGATTAACTTTTGCTAACTCTTGGTGTGCGATTTTGGCACGGAGCTTGCGTTTTAATTGATAGATTTTTTTTCATAGATTTGGGTTTGGTTAATTAAAAAAAAGGGAGTCAACAAAGGTTGCTCCCTTTTTTAATTCTGAAAGACACTTACTAATTATTTTTACTCAACAGTTCTTTTTTGCTCACAAACAGTTTTTTCACAATATCTTTTTTGTCGTCGGTGAAAATTGTTCCTTTGTTCCGGCTGCTGGTGATGACCGCACCATTTTCGGATACAAATGCCTGAACTGTCACCGGCTCCATATTGTTGCCCTCTATTTTTACTGAATGGTTGAACGAAGACACTCCTGCATCGGCGAATGTTCTTCCTCTCAGATGTGTTATTTTATTAAGGTAACCGGCCACAGAAGCTGAATCTGCCGGCTGATCATCGACAAACCATTTGTTATCTTTTTTAGATAAAACAAATGAGCTGTCGGCAGGATAGGAGAAGGTCAGCTTTGTAAGGTCATTTTTATTTGCCGAAATAATTGTCTTATCCCTGAAATCGTCGGCACTGCGGTTGAACGACATTCCCAGGAATCCTTCCACAGCATAAACATTGTTGTCGTCGAGTGTGCGTACATAGGTATTCATTTTACCCTGTGGCTGACGCATATACGGGTTTTGCTGTGGCATCCTGTTCTTTGGCATAATGTAAGAAAATTTACCGATGTAAAGACCTGCCAGAACTTTACCGTTATTTTCAAGCACTACTTTTGTTGCAGCGGAGTCTGTTACCTGGAAGTTTTTCCAGCTCTCTTTTTTAGTTGCGGCCAGACGTAGCGGTTTCAGCTTGTTTATCTGTCCGGGAAGCGAATTTATCAGGTTCTGGTCGCCGTTGTAAGTTGCTCCGTTGTATTTAACGCTCCACAATCCGTTGTTTTTAACAAGGGTGATCTCTTTCCCTTTTTCGGTTTGCGGATATATGCGTATAGTAGTAACATCGTCGGTATTGATGTCGAACAAAACATTTTTGAGTGTGTTGCCGCGGCTGAAACTGTCGCTTACCTTCACGGCAATCACAGCAAGCAATAAAACTCCGAAAGTTATTGCCAGTGTTTTTATGCTGAATTTCCTATACATAATCTTCCTCCATTCTTTTTAAACGTTGAATTCTTCTTTTCTGATAACGCAGTATTCCGATAACGATGATGATAATTATCGGCAATATGAAGTTGATGATCTTTATCCAGCTCTTCTTGCTGTCGTCAATCTGGTCGAGAGGACGCATTTTTACCTGTTTAGAGCGCAGTTGTATCAGCCCTGTATCGTCGCTCATAAAATCGATGGCATTTACCATAAAGTTTGCATTGTCAGGCTGTATCTGGTGTGCACCTTGTCCCACTCCGTTTACAGACATATCGCCGTCGGACACTACAACGATTTTGGAATTGTTTTTTGCGTCTTCAATAAGGGCAGCTACCGGAATACGTTTTAGCGGGAAATCGTTTTCAGTCCAGCGTTTTTCAATATTGAAGTATACCGGTGCCGGTTGTGTGCCTGATTTGTCGGAAGTAAAAGCCAGAGGAGTGTATGTTTTGGTACTGTCACCAGTGAACTGTATTGAGCTGGCAAACTGCAGGATAATACTACCCAGACCCTCCGAAATGGGATGGTCGGCAAAATGGGTAATTATAGGCAGGTATGGGAAACTAATCGAAATGGGAATCGGGAAATTTGCCTGTTGAACCTGTACAGAGCCGCAGTTGGCATCCACAACGAAATTATCTTCTACTGTGATTCCTTTTGCCTGGAGCCAGCTTTCAAGCCCTGTGGTGTGTGAAAAACCGTATCCTTGTTGCAGATTTGCATCCACACGGTTTATTGCCACATAAACATTTCCTCCCTGTTCAAGGTATTTATCCACAAGCAGAAAATCGGCATCTGATATTGAATCTTTGGGATTAACCCATACCAAAGTTTTGTATTTTGACAAATTTACTGAATCGGAAAGTGTAACCTCTTCGGGAACATACAGAACGTCGAGGCCTTCCTTTACTTGTGCAAAAGCACCAAGCGGCGGTTCACCATGACCGGTAATGAACCCGATTGCGGGCTTGTCGGTAGTGATGAGCTTTTTCAAAGCCATTGTCAGAGCATACTCCATTTGTGCTCCCGGCTGAATGAAAGGTATTACTTCACTATCCTCACCAACCTGTACAACAGCACCCAGGTATGCCTTTTTTTGCACCGACTGGTCTTTTTCGCGTATAGTTATCAGTAGCGGCTGAATACCTGCTTCTACAGCTTCACGTTCAAGTTTTTCATCCTTGTTAGGATTGATAAACTCATATACTATCTGACCTTTCGACTTTGTTGCATATTCGCTAAGCATATCTTTAAAGTCTTTACGCATCTGGTCGAATTGCGGCTGGAGCCCTTCCGACATATAGGCCGTAACTGTTACGGGTGTGTTTATCTGGTCAAGAATGTTAATCGTGCTCTGACTCAGGGTATACCTGCGATCCTCGGTGAAATCGAGCCGGAAAAAGAACCTGTAGGCAAGTATATTGACCAGCACCAGAATACCCAGGACCAACAGTATATAGTAGTTAAGATTCTTTTTGTTTACCATAACTATTGTATGTTAAGATGTTTTGTAAAACGTTTGGTTGTAATAAAAACATTAAATTGAATTTTATATCTGTCTTTTCAGCAAAGAAACCTCGGATGCAACAAGGCCTGCCAGGATAATTGACAGAAAGTAAATAATATCCTTACTGTCGATAACACCGCGAATGATATTTTCATAATGTGTTCTCATATCAAGGTATGTAAGAATATTGGCAGTAGTTCCGCTGAATGCTGAAGCCATTATTCCGAAAAGTATCTGAAAAAAGATGCCGAGAATAAGTGTCAGCAGAAATGCAACTATCTGGTTCGAGGTAATACTTGATGCAAAAATACCTAAGCTGATGTAAGCTGCACTCATCAGCAGCAATCCGAGGTAACCTGTGATGGCAGCGCCGTGATCAATGGGCCCTAGGAATGATATTGTGATATAATAGGGCAGGGTAAGCGCTAGTGTAATGGCAATGAGAATAAATGTTGCAAGAAATTTACCTTTCACAACCTGCCAGTCGGAAACCGGCTTAGTGAGGAGCATTTCAATTGTTCCGGTTTTGCGCTCTTCGGCTATCTGTTTCATAGTAAGAGCCGGAATGAAAATGAACAGTGTCCAGTAGGCAACACCAAAGAACGGTTCAAGCGTGGCACGGTTGATGTAAAAAATATCACTTCCGCCGTACAGCCATGTGAAGAAACCGCTCAGGCCCAGAAACACTATTATTAATATGTATGCCATCAAAGAGTCGAAATAGCTGTTTAGCTCTTTTTTGGTCAGTATCCATATCTGTTTCATACTTTATAGTTTTGAATTATGATATAGGAGTTAATTTTATAATATATAAAGTAACGTAAGGGAATATCAGTTTGTAAGTTCTCTGAACACATCTTCCAGGTTCTTTTCCTGAGGTGTGAGCTGTGTCAGGTACCACCCTTTTTCAACGCAGAGGTCGAATATAGCTTTGGCCGATGACATTCCCGGCTTGCTTTCGACAATGAAAGTGTTGTCTCCATCATCGGCAAAATCGACCACAGCAACGGGAGACAGCTCATTGAGGGCAGTGTAAACATCATTTTTTTCACCACCTTCAATTCCCACTTTTAGCGATTCGTTGCCCTGCGCCTTCTGACGGAGTTGTTCCGGAGTGCCGTCGGCTACTATTTTTCCGTTGTTGATAATTACCACCCGGTCGCAGGTAGCTTCAACCTCGGCAAGGATATGGGAACTGAGAATAACAGTTTTCTCTTTTCCTATCTCTTTTATCAGCTCACGTATTTCAATTATCTGGTTCGGGTCCAGACCTGTTGTGGGCTCGTCAAGGATCAGTACGGCCGGGTCGTGTATGAGTGCCTGTGCCAGTCCAACCCTCTGGCGATATCCTTTCGAGAGTTCACCTATTTTTTTGTGTTTTTCTTTTGTGAGTCCGCATACTTTTATCATCAGTTTAATGCGGTCTTTAAGCTTTTCTTTTGGCACCCCCTGCAGTTCGCCGACAAATGCGAGATAATCAATTACCGGCATATCAAGGTAAAGAGGATTGTTTTCGGGCAGGTACCCGATATCCTTTTTTACTTCGTCAGGTTTTTCACGGACAGAGCGTCCGCCTACTTTTATATCGCCTTGTTCAGGGCTTAGAAAGCAGGTTATAGCTTTCATTGTGGTAGTTTTACCGGCTCCGTTCGGACCAAGGAAACCCAGAATTTCCCCGGTTTTAACTTTAAAAGACAAATTGTCAAGGGCCTTTTGACTACCATAGCTTTTGGTGATATTCTCGACTAATATGTCCATATGTATAATGTTTAAAAATGTTGAGTTTTAGATGATAATGAAATTATAATATACAAATGTAGAAGGACGATTTTTTTTCTCAAACGGTATGAATTAATAGTTAATGGATTTTAACAGTTAGTGTTTATGCGGAATGCAGAATGTATTATTTTTATAATGAGATTTGGGATTTATAATTTAAAAGTGTTCTTGTTTGTTGATTTTTATATAATTACAAACATCTATTTAAGATTATTTAACAAAATGACAGGAAATTTTAATGTTTTTTTTGTAAATTTTACTCTTAATATTATCTTTGCTTGTGTTTTAAGGAACGAACTAGAAAGAACTTAATGCGTAAGACTTATATAAATCAACACTTTCAAAACATTTTAATGATACATGGCGAGGATGTTTATGCTTAAACGTCACGTCATTCTTTTTATATAAAGATTAACCTGATAGTTAATATTTATGTTTAATGAAAACCTGTTATTTAATGAAGACAATAAAACACTTTATTCCTGAATCCGGTTCCGGATAAAGGAAAAGAAAGGGTGAAAAAACCTTTTAATTTTAATAATGAATGTTCGAAGCTTTTATTTAAGCAATTTTTTTTAACACTATTAATTAATTTAAACCTTTATTCTATGCGTAGATTAGCTTTAATCTTGTTCTTAACCGTCTTTGTAGGCATTGGTTCGCTGATGGCTCAGACAAAGACCATTACCGGTACAGTTACCGATAATGAAGACGGACAACCGATACCTGGTGTATCCATCGTAGTGAAGGGCACCACTATTGGTACAATTACAGATGCGAATGGAAAATATTCACTGGCTGTTCCTCAGGATGCAGAAGTGTTACATTTTTCTTTTGTCGGAATGGTACCACAGGATGTACCTATCAACGGAAGATCTGTAATTGATGTAAAACTTAAAAGCGAGTCTCTCGGCCTCGACGAAGTTGTTGTAACTGCGTTAGGTATTACAAGAGAGAAAAAGACACTTGCTTATGCTGCTCAGGATGTTAAGTCTGATGAACTTACAATGACTCAGGACGCTAACATTAAAACAGCGATAGCAGGTAAAGTTGCCGGTATCCAGATAAAAGGACAGGCCGGTTCTAAATTAGGACAATCTGGTAAAATCCGTATCAGGGGTGCTATCTCAATGACAGCAGACAGTGATCCTCTGTATGTAATCGACGGAGTACCTGTATCAGATCCTAACATTATTGACATGGATAACGTAGAGAGTGTTTCTGTACTGAAAGGTCCGAACGCTACTGCTCTTTACGGACAACGTGCTGAATTTGGTGTTGTTGTTATAACTACCAAAAAAGCAAACAAGAAATTCAATGTTGAAGTCAACACTACATTTACTGCTGACAAAGTATCTTACCTTCCGAATTATCAGGACCTTTATGGTGGTGGTTATGAAGGAGAGGACAGTTTCGATACTTTCGATTTTAATGACTGGCTGAATCCGTTTTATGAGCCTGCATGGGAAGCTTTAGACGGACAACGTCACCTTGTTTGGGATAACAACTATGCTGACGAAAGTTGGGGTCCTAAATTCGACGGAGAGGATTATGTGCCCTGGTACGCATGGTGGCCTGGAACAGAAGCTAATCCTAACCCGTATTATGGTCAGACAGCAAAGTATGAAGCTCAGCCTGATAACATCAAGGATTTTTATGACCTTGGTACTACATGGAAAAATACTGTTTCCTTTGGTGGAGCTGGTGACCACTACAATGCACGCTTTTCTTATACAAACATTTCACAAAACGGTATTATACCATATAGTGAGCTTACTAAAAATATGTTTAGCTTTAATTTCACTTATGATTTAAGCGAGCATTTTTCTTTCGGTGCTAATGTAAACTATGCTTTGCAGGATGTATCCGGAGACTTTGATGATGGTTATGGTAACCAGACAACCGGTTCTTTTAACTCATGGTTTAACAGGAACCTTGATATGGATAAATTGAAGGAATTAAAAGATCTTCAAACTCCTGACGGATATACAGCATCATGGAACTGGTGGGGACCTGAATATTATGCTTATTTAGGTAACTACAGGGGACGTGAAGGTTTCAAAAAACCTGCTTTCTGGTATAACCCTTATACTTGGCTGGAAAATTATAAAAACACCAATAGTAGTCAACGACTTACAGGTCAGGTATTTCTGGATTATAAAATCAATGATAAGTTTAGTTTAAGAGTGTCAGCGTCTACTAATACACTGAACTATTCTTCACGGTATGAGTTACCATTTAAATTATCTAATTCTGCCGCTCCTGAATTGTATAACTCAAAACTTAACGGATTTGGTATTTATAATTCATACAGCACCGAAAATAATTACAAGGGAATGTTTACCTATAAGGATAATTTCGGTGATTTCGATATTAATGCTTTTATCGGTGGTGAGATTCGCACAAATGATTATGATAGAGCCTCTACACAGATGAATATCTGGGGTAAGACAGGTGGTCTTATTCTTCCTGATGTTTATCAGTTCAGTAATGCTTCTATTGTTCCACCTACAAGCACTTATCATTCAGAAAAGCAGGTAAACAGTATGTACGGTAAAGTTTCTGTTGGATGGAAACGTATGGTTTACGTTGATGCAACTTACCGTAACGACTGGAGTTCTGCTCTTCCTGAGAACAATAACAGCTACGGATATCCATCAATCGGAACCAGTTTCATATTTACTGAATTGCTGGGTGAAAATAATATCTTGTCATTTGGTAAAATCAGAGCAGGTTGGGCACAGGTTGGTAACGACCTTAGCGCTTACCTGATTGACCCGGTATATCCTACAGGAAGCAACCCGTATGAAATGAATGACGGTACACTGATAGCTCAGATGTATACATATACACAAAAGGTTGATCCTAACCTTAAGCCTGCTATCAATACTTCATATGAATTTGGTTTTGACCTTAAATTCTTCCAGAATCGCTTAGGTTTTGACTTTACATATTATAATGAAACACGTACTGACGAAATTATCGGTGTTTCATTGTCAAGAGCAACAGGTTATAACTCAAGTCTTGTTAATGCAGGTGAATCAGAAAGAAATGGTATTGAACTTGTATTATCAGGAACTCCTGTTAAGACACGTAATTTCACTTGGGATGTTCTTATAAACTGGGCTGCAAACAGTACTAAAATTAATGAATTGCCAGGTGATCTTAAGGCTATTTCTGCTCCTGGTGGAACAGGTGCTTTCGGTTTTGTTTCAATGTATCACTCATTGGGTGATAACTGGGGACAATTACGTGGTACTGCTATAGCCCGCGATGAACAAGGTAACCCGATTATTCAAGACAATGGTCTTTATAAGACTAATCCTGGTCAATATCTGGGAAGTGTACTTCCTGACTGGACAGGTGGTATCATTAATACCTTTACTTATAAAGGTGTTAGTTTAGCAGCTTCTATTGATTACCAGAAGGGTGGTAATTTCTTCTCCCTTACTGAAATGTGGGGTGAATATAGTGGTCTTTTGGAAGAGACAGCTGAAATTAATGACAGAGGAGCTAATGTTCGTGATCCGCTTGATGAAAACGGTGGTGTTCATGTTATTGGTGTAAAAGAGGACGGAACTCCTTATGATGATTATGTAGATGCTCATTCATATTACGCACAATGGTATTCAAACAGACTTGCAGAACCATTTATACATGATGCCAGCTATATTAAACTGAGAGAACTTTCTCTTTCTTATCAGCTTCCTTCAAAGCTTTTTGCTAATAACTTCATCGGTGGTATCAACCTTGGTGTTGTAGCAAGAAACGTATGGCTGATTGCTGTATCATCTGATAACGTACATAAATGGGATCCGTCAGAACTTTCACAAACTTATGGTGAGAACGCACAGCTACCGGGAACTAGAAGTTACGGATTTAATGTAAGGTTAACCTTCTAAAAATTAATGGATAATGAAAAAAATAGTTTTAATTTTAATTAGTAGTTTATTTATCATTACTGCGTGTGATGAGGATTTTGGGGATAAAAATGTGAACCCCAACGGAGCAAGTGAGATGAATCCGGCCTCTATGCTTTCTGGAGCAGTAATGAGATTCGGAACTCTTACCGGTAGGGATTATCTCGCAAAGCCGGTATTGTATGTGCAATATATGTCGCAGGTAACTTATACCGATGAGATGCTTTATAATGAGGCTCCTTCAAGCTGGTATGGTTATTATGTTCAAACGCTTTCAAATTTACAAACAATAATAAATGCAGCAGAAAATGTTGATAACTGGCCTGAAGAATATACAGCATACGGTGCCAGGGAGAATCAGCTTGGAGTTGCTAAAATAATGAAAGCTGTTATCTTTAAACAGGTTACTGATGCTTATGGTAATATTCCTTTTACTGAGGCGCTTAATGAAAATATCTCAACACCTAAATATGATTCTCAGGAGGAGATTTATAAATATCTGATTGAGTGTGTTAAGGAATCCAGAGATATGCTTGATGCCTCTAAGCCAGGACCTACTGGTGATCCTATTTACCTTGGTGATGTAACCAAGTGGAAAAAGTTTGCCAACTCATTCCTTTTATCACTTACTTTGCAATTGTCGAAGCAGTATCCTGGTGCATCTGACTATGCAGCACAGGAATATGTTAAGGCAGCTGTTAATATAGGACAAAACGGAGCTGTTCTTGAGGTTGAAGATGAAGCATGGTTCACTTATGATCCTGCTCACTTCTATAACAATCCCTGGAATGCAATGCGTCCTACTGACTATTTCTTAAGTAAGGAATTTACCGATGCACTTCACGGATATGGAGCTGATACTACATTGAATCCTACTTCAAATACAACTCCAGATGCCAGAATGTATATTTATATGGATGATCCTGCTGCTGACGGTGTACCTTACGGATACGAAAACGGTTCAGGTGCTGGTGCTGCTTCAATGTCTAGTTTAATATGGGGTACTGATCCTCCGCTTCCATTAATGACATCTGCTTATACTCTTCTTAATATTGCTGAAGGTATGGCACTTGGTTGGATAGATGAAACAATGACCGGTTATCCTATCGAAGATGTTCTTTATGGTGCAATTGCAAAATCATATGCTTCATTATCAATACATTATGGTTATGATATTAATGCAAGTGCTCCTGCATATGCTCTTGCTCGTCAGAACGACATGACTACTTATGGAGCTGAACAGGTAATTGCAGAAGAAAAATGGCTTGCTTTATTCCCGAAAGGATTCGAAGCATGGTCAGAGTGGAGAAGATCTGGTTATCCTGATCTGAAACCTGCTACTGATTATCAGAATAACGGTCAGATACCACGTCGTTTGGTATATCCTTCTGAAGAAGCAGGATTGAATCCTGAAGGATATGCTTCAGGTATACAAGGACTTAGTCCGCAATCTGACAATAACACATCAAAAGTTTGGTGGGATCAATAATCAGATTGATTACATAATACAAAAAGGGGTCGCATTGCGGCCTCTTTTTTTATGCCCGAATCATAATTTCAGATTGAGAATAATTTTTTCTATTCTACTGTTTTTTTTGTTGTAAGGTTAAGATTTATTAAAAAGAAACATCGTGATAAATAAAAACAAGATAAAAATTAAATATTCTATTTAGATTTTAAGAAAAATTAACTTATATTTGGTTTTGTATAATCTAACATTAAAATTTTATTAATGAAAAAGAGAAAGTTTTTTATGCGCGAAGATGGTTCCGGTTAGGTAAACTATTGATTATCCTAATTTTGAAAAGCAAATCCAGCTTAACCATGGCTTAATAAAAAACATATTAATTAATTTAAACCTTAATTCTATGATGCGTAGATTAACATTAATCTTGTTCTTAGCAACATTTACCAGTATTGGTACTTTATTAGCTCAGACAAGGACAATTACCGGTACTGTTACCGATAAAGAAGACGGGCAACCGATACCTGGTGTTTCGGTTGTAATAAAAGGAACCACAATGGGTACTGTTACTGATGTAAACGGAAAATATTCCTTAAATGTTCCTAATGATGCAACAGATCTTATTTTTTCATTTGTTGGAAAAAAAACATTAGATGTTGCTATTCAGGGAAAAACAGTTATAGATGTTCAACTAGAAGATGAAAGTCTAGGATTAAATGAAGTTGTTGTAACTGGTGTTGCTGGAGCAACTGAACGAAAAAAACTTTCTGTGTCAGTGGCTTCAGTTTCAGCAAAAGAACTTGAAAAAGTACCGGCAGGTAGTGCTGCGTCTGCTTTACAAGGAAAAGTTGCTGGAGTTCAGGTTACGAATTTGGGACGACCTGGAAGCGGAGCAACAATTTTATTAAGAGGTGCCGCTAATCTTTATGGTTCACAAGCTCCGTTAGTTATAATGGATGGTGTCTTTGTTGAAGGAGGATTAGCTGATATTAACATTGACGACATAAAGTCTTTTGAAATTGTTAAAGGTGCTTCAGCATCATCTCTTTATGGTTCTCGTGCAGGAAATGGAGTAATAGTTCTTACTTCTAAGAGAGGTAAGATAGGAACTACTGAAGTTACAGTACGATCTGAAATTGGTTGGTCACAGATTAGTCATTTTCAGGATGTAAACCTTCACCATCCTTATAAATTAGCTTCAGATTGGGAAGACTATAAAGGAAAATATACGAAATATGAGGGAGTTATTTATGGTCCAAATTATGCTAGTGTTTACGCAGCTACAGGCGAAAATGCAGTGCAAGGTACACGAATAATGGAAGATGATCAGTATGCTGATAATCCTTATGGTGTTTATAATGATTTTCAGGATCTGTTTTTTAAAAAGGGACTTAATAATACCAATTATGTTTCTATAAACGGAGGTAATGAGAAAGTGCGTACATTTTTCTCTTATGAATATAATAAAGTAGACGGAGTATTAAAAGAACTTGATGGTTATAATAGAAACACCATAAGGTTCAATGTGGATTATTATATTAGAGACTGGCTTAAGTTTACAGCAAGTAATTCTTTTATAAGAATATTGGATCATGGAACTATAACTGATTTTAGAACTATTACAAGAATTTCGCCTGATGCAAATGTATTATATCCCAACCCGGATGGGCAACCATACTATTATCAGCCAGATCCATGGGAGAATGAAATTTCAAATCCATTATACAATGCATGGAATCTTGATGCTTTAACTAAACAACAAAGGTTTTTAGGTGGTTATAAGTTAAACATTAAATTTACTGGTTTTTTGAATATGGATCTTGAATATTCATTGGAAAATAATACAAGTAGGTATACTAATAACAGAAAATATGAAACCTATGTTCGTTCTGGAGATCCAATTGGTTTTGGTTATAGTAAAGGAAGTTTAGAAAAAAGTAGTTCATTGAATTTAGTTCAAAAAGCACAAGCAACTTTGAATTTTTCAAAAGAATTTGGAGATCTTGATGTAAAGGCCAAACTTAGTGGATTGTTAGAAGACCGGAGTTATGATTGGTATCAAGCTTATGGAAATCATTATCTTTATTCAGGGCTTCCAACTTTGGATAATTTCAAGAATGAGGATATAACTGCCACATCTAATCAAACTGCAGAACGTGCTCAGGATTATTTTGCGATTGCAAGTTTTGTATATAAAGACAGATACATTCTTGATGGTTTATATAGGAGAGATGGATCTTCTTTATTTGGAGAAAATGAAAGATGGCATGATTATTATAGAGTTTCGGGAGCGTATCGTATATCAGAAGATATTAATATTCCCGGAATTCAGGAAATGAAGATAAATGCAGCCCGAGGAACTGCTGGACAAAGGCCTGGTTTTACATGGCAATATGAAATGACAGCATTGAGCCATGGAACTTTATCTACAGATAGAATAAAAGGTAATCCTGATTTAAAACCATCTCTGACAACTGAATCAGAAATAGGATTAAACGTACAATTTCTAAATAGATTTACTTTTAATTTTGCCTATTCATACCAAGAATCAACAGATCAGTTTATGATAATTAATTTGTTTGCGCCAGCCAATGCCGGTAAAAACAGACAGTGGCAAAATGTTGGAGATCTAACAAGTAATACATATGAGGCATCTTTGAATTCTCAGATTATACGTTCTAGGGACTGGAAATGGAATTTAAACATTAATTTTACACAAACTTCATCAGAAATTCAGAAGTTAAATGTTGCTCAACAACATGTAGGACCGGATGCATTATTCTTATTAAAAGAAGGAACAGAGTTTGGCTCAATGTATGGATATAAATTTGTACACGATCTCGAAACCATGGAAAAACAGTTGCCGGATGGAATGAGTATATCTGATTTCAGTGTTAATAGTGATGGTGTTGTTGTGGAAACTGCTGCTATCGGAACCCCCAATGAAAAGGCTTTTGTAGAAGTTGATGCTGATGGTGTTCCTATTGAACAAAAGATAGGTAATCAGAATGCTAACTTCTTTTTAAGTTTTGTTTCAGATCTTTCATATAAGAACTGGGATTTTTATATGCTTTGGGATCATAAAAACGGAGGAGATATATATAATAGAAATACACAATGGAATACTATTTCTGGTAGGAGTGCTATTGTGGATCAAGCAGGGAAACCGGATAATGAAAAGAAAACGGTTTCTTATTACCAATCATTATACAATGTTAATGAAAATATGGACTTTTGGGTCGAAGATGGAAGTTATCTGAAATTAAGAGAGATTTCATTGTCATATACATTGCGTTCTAAGCATTTGAGTAATTTTTTAAGTGGATTTTTTAAAGAATTTAAGTTTAGTGCAATTGGCCGTAATGTTTTAACATTCACAAATTATAGTGGTTGGGATCCAGAAGTTGCAAAGTATGATAGTGGAACTCAGCAATATTTTAGTGTTGATTATGGTGTATATCCTAATCAATCGTCATACTCACTTTCTGTTCAACTTAAGTTTTAATTCTAAAGATGATAACAATGAAATATATTAAAGGATTATTTATAATAGTGTTATTGTCGTTATTTACAGTGTCATGTGAAGACTTTTCTACTGATCTTAATGTTCCTAATTTGGAGCATCCTAATGACGACATATTAACTTCTGATCCGGTAGCATTAACAGCTACTGCAGGTTCTATAATTCATAACTGGTTTATGGCTGTTCATGCCTATTATGGTCCTGGTGCTGCTATGCAAACAATGGCAGACATATCCACTTGCTCATGGGGTAATATGGGAATGAAAGACCTTTCCAGTGAACCCAGAGTTGCTTTTAATAATAAGAGTTCATACGGAAATGATGTTACAAATTCGTATTTTAATGCCTTGTATTCTGTTTTGTCTGATGCAAATACGATAGTTGCTGCTGTGGATAAAGGAACAGATTTTGAAGATCCTGATCTCGTTATGACAATTGGAAAATTTGGACAGGCACTTTCAATTGGATATTTAGCTCTGGTTTTTGATAGAGTTTGGTTATCAGATGAAAATGGAGTAGTTGGAGAAGGAGCTGTTAGTTACAAAGAGGCAATGGTATTTGCATTACAAAAATTGGATGAGGCTATTGCTTTGGCCAAGGACAAAGGAGTTGAAGTTCCTGATTCTTGGTTACCTGGTGGCGGAGGTGCTAATACTTCTTTCGTTCAGTTTTTAAATAGTATGGGTGCGAGAATGCTTGTTGGTAATGTAAGGAACAAAGCACAAAAAGCAGAAATAGACTGGGATAAAGTAATCAAATATACCTCAAATGGTTTACAGGCTGATTTTGAAATCTATATGGATGATCAGTCATGGTATGATCTTGTTCCTAAGACTTACCTTGTATATCCGGGATGGGCAAGAGTGGATATGAGAGTTGTACATATGCTTGATCCCAATATGCCTGATTATTGGACTGATGATATAGTTTCTTTACCCGAGGCTCATTCAGATGATGCAAGATTAGAGACGGATTATCAATATCTTTCAAGTAATAATTTTAGACCAGAAAGAGGTTTATACCATTTTAGTAATTACAGATATGCTCGTTTAGATTATTACATAACAGAATGGACAACCAATGTAGTTGAGTATTCAAAATCAGAAAATGATATGTATATGGCTGAAGCGTATCTTAATAAAGGAGATGTTGCTCAGGCTGCTGCAATTGTTAATGCTGGTACAAGAACAACCAGAGGTAACCTTCCTCCAGTTGATGCTAATTTTGATGATGTTAAATATGCAATACATTATGAGAGGATGGTTGAATTTGCTTATACTGGAATGGGAATAGGTTTCTTTGAAATGAGAAAAGAAGATTTATTACAGAAAGGTACTTTATTGCATTTCCCAATACCTGGAAAAGCTCTTGAGGCTATACCTGAAGATTATTATACTTATGGAGGTGATCAGGGGGTTCCTGGAGAAGATTATTCTATTGGTGGTTGGAGATAATTCAAGAAGAATATAAAAATGAGGCTGTCCTTAATAGGACAGCCTTTTTTTGTATGTGTTGAACATATCTGTATTTTTGTTGTTCTTAAGATAAAATCCTAAAACCTAAATTATGAAAAAGCTTATATTATTATTAGTTATGACAGCCGGAGTTTTTAAATTGTCGGCGCAGAACCCTGCAGATACGGTAAAGTACTGGACAAATCAGATTACTCCAGCACTCAATTTTAACCAGGTGTCTTTGACTAACTGGTCGGCTGGTGGAGACAACTCTGTTTCCGGAACAATCTATTTCAAAGGTGTTTTTAAGTATAAAAAAAATAAAACTGCCTGGGATAATCTTATCGATGTTGGTTACGGAATGACAAAACAAGGAGATCAGAATCTGTATAAAACAGAGGATAAGTTAAATCTTGCTTCAATGATAGGTGTTGAAGCAGGTGGAGGGAAATGGTATTATACAGGAATGGTTGATTTTAAGACTACTATGGCAGTTGGATATAATGATCCTGTAAATAAAACTGGAAAATTATCTGAATTTATGTCTCCAGGATATCTGAATTTCTCCATAGGTATGAATTATAAGCCGAATGATAACTTTTCATTATATCTTTCACCATTATCCACAAAGATGACTATAGTATTGGATGACAGTCTTTCAAATGCAGGTGCATTTGGCGTTGATCCAGGGGATAAGTTAAGAGCAGAATATGGTGCTAAGCTTGAGTTGTTGGCTAAAAAGGATGACGTTATCAAAAATGTTGGTGTTTCAACCCGTTTGGGACTATTTTCTAATTTGACAAATAATCCGCAAAATGTTGATGTCAACTGGGATTTTAATATGAAATTCAAGGTTAATGACTGGCTTGCAGCAACATTTACTCTTAATATGATATTTGATGATGATATAAAGTATGTAGAGCCTGACGGAACGGTTAGCGGTGCCCGGGTTCAGCTAAAGCAAATATTTGGTTTTGGTTTGAACTATACTTTTCATAATTAAACAGAGTGTAGAATAGAAAGCTTTGAAAATTTCATTACTTATTGTTAGTATTTCACAAATTCTGTTTTAATAATTATTGATTATCTTAACATGTATTTTATAATCTAGCATAAATAGCAAAAGCTGAATATACGTTGTGCTATTTTATATTCCATGTTATATGATACCCTAAAGAGTGATTTGTTGAAAGGGGAGCAGTAAAGAGGATGTCCCAAAAGTAAAACCTTAACGTCATTGCGAGGAGGAACGACGAAGCCCGCCTGAGTGAATTATCCAGGCAGGCTTCTTCGCTCGCGCTTGTCGCGATGACGCTGATATTCCGTCATTTACTCATTATGCATCAAGTATTGGGGTGAAATCTCGGAATGACGATTTTGGGTATGTCATCTTATTCGATGTGCAGTAATGCATAAGATAAATCTTGAACCTGACCTATGCAGTAGGAGCTATAAATACGAGATACCTCATGACAGGTTACCATTTTGGTTATTTGCAAAAAAATGAAGTTCTTTATTATTGCTATACATTAAAAATTATTGTCAGTATTATTATAAAGCATAGTTTGGGTTAAAGATTTATTTGCACATATGAACGCTTGTCATGTAAGATTTAAAACATTGAACATAGTACAGGCAACAATCCCGGCAGTTTCTGTTCTTAAACGACTGTTGCCGAGAGATATTTCTTTGTAGCCGTTTTTCAGTGCATAATCAACCTCCTGAACCGAGAAATCCCCTTCAGGACCGATTAGGATAACTGCATCGTTACCGGGTTTGTATACTTTGGCCATATGAGGCAGGGTAGTTGTATTGCAGTGAGCAATATATCCACCAGGGTTTTCATCTATGAACTTTCGGAAGCCGGTAAGTTCGTTAAGTTGGGGTTTGTATGCCTTAACCGATTGTTTAGTTGCTGAAACAATTATTTTTTCCAGCCGGTCGAGACGTATCTTTTTCCTTTCAGAGTGTTCACAATTAAGTAATGTTATGGTTTCAATACCGATTTCAGTTACTTTTTCGGCAAACCATTCAGTCCGGTCTGTATTTTTAGTTGGAGCAATAGCAATGTGAAGATTAAGTGTTCGTTTCTCAAATGTTTCTTTCGATATTATTTTTACCTCACAATGTTTTGGATGTGGATTGGTTATGATGCATTTGAAAAAAGCCCCCTTACCATTGGCGACATTTATTTCATCTCCTTTTTTGTGGCGTAAGACGCTGATACAGTGACGGCTTTCCTGCTCATTTAGTGTGCCGGTGTTTTCTATTTCGGGTTCGTAAAAAAGCTCCATAGCAGTTTTATTTATGGTGTATTTTTATAAAACGATGTGAAGTTCTGTTTTTATTTGCCTCTTGCGAAAACCTGCAGCCGGAACAGCCGGCTGAACATGCAGGTACACTGTTTTTAAACAATGAAACCCCGGCAAGTATTGATTTTACCGCTTTATAAAAAGCCCAGATAACTATTATATATGTGAATATTTCCTGTATCATTTATATAAAGAATTTACCAACCTGATGAATAATAAATGCAAGAATCCATGCAAGAGTTGTAGTATATACAACTGTAAATGCTGCCCATTTCCATGAACCAGTTTCTTTTTTTATAGCTGCAATTACAGCAACACAAGGGAAATATATTAAAGTAAATACAAGAAATCCCAATGCTACAAGAGGAGTAAATACTTTAGTTCCGTCGGCATATGTGTCGTTTCTCATATTTTCGATAAGCCGGTTTGTGCTTACCTTGCCCGATTCATCAGCCTGGTACAATACGGAGATGGTACTTACTACTATCTCTTTTGCTGCAATTCCGCTTATCAGGCTCACATCCATTTTCCAGTCAAAACCCAAAGGCCTGAATACCGGTTCAATCCATTTTCCCAGTCTCCCGATATATGAGTTTTCTCTTATATCTTTTTCTTTAGCTCTTAATATGGCATTCACAGCTGATATTTTCTCTTTTTTAAGGTTTTGCTGTTGGTCAGGATTGGTGTTTATCAGCTCTGAGTATCTTGATTCTATACGTGAGATTTCATTATCATATTTTTGGCTGTTTTCTGTTTCCGTAGGGAAGTATCCTAAAAACCATATTATTATGGATGCAATCATTATTATTCCACCCATCTTTTTCAGATATTGTTCACCCTTGTGCCACATGTGTCTTATGGTGCTTTTCAGGGTTGGAAGGCGATATGTGGGAAGCTCCATAACAAAAGGTGTTTCCTTACCTTTAAACAGGTATTTCTTGAATAATCGTGATGAAATAACAGCTATCGCAATACCTCCGGCATACATTGAAAAAAGCACTGTTCCTGGATGATCAGGGAAAAAAGCTCCGATAATGAGAATATAAACAGGTAAGCGTGCACTGCACGACATAAACGGATTTATCAGAATGGTAAGAATTCTGTTGTTGCGGTCTTCGATAGTCCGTGTTGCCATTATTGCCGGAACATTACATCCGAAGCCCATTATTAAAGGGATAAATGATTTTCCGTGCAATCCCATTTTGTGCATCAGCTTATCCATAATAAATGCCGCACGCGCCATATAGCCAGTATCTTCCATAAAAGATATGAAAAAGAAGAGGATGAGAATATTTGGTAAAAATACAATTACACCTCCCACACCTCCTATAATTCCGTCAATTATAAGGTCTTTAAGCATTCCGTCAGGCATGAGATTTTGTACCTGTGAGCTGATATATTCCACACCTGTTTCAATCCAGTTCATAGGATAAGCACCAAGTGTGAATGTTGTTTGAAACATAACCCACATAAAAAACAGGAATATCGGAATTCCAAAGAGTCGGTGGGTAATAATGGTATCTACTACTTCGGTTTTTTTGCGTCTGTTTCGCGGACTTTCTTTGTATGTTTCTTTTATTGCTCCTGCAATAAAACCATATTTGGCATCGGCAATAAGAATATCACTCTTTTCGTTATATTTGTTTTCAAGGTATTCAGTTTCTTTTTTTATATGCTCTACGACCTTATCGTAAACCGGATCGCTTTCAAGTATGGAAAGAAGTTTTTTGTCTTTTTCAAGGCTTTTGATTGCGATAAAACGGGGTGACATTTTAATTACAATCTCATTACTGTTGAGGCAATGCTCAATATTATCAATCGCTTTCTCTATGTCATTACCATAGTTGATGTGTATGTGACGAACAATAGGATCTCTGTCTTCATAAACATCGATTACACGGTCGAAAAGACGTTTTATTCCGTGTCCTTTCGAACCTACAGTCGGAACAAAAGGTATTCCAAGCATTTTGCCTAATCGTTCATAATCAAGGTAGTCGCCTCTTTTTTTCAGGTCATCAAACATGTTAAGTGCAGCAACCACTTTTATGTCCATATCGATGAGCTGGGTTGTGAGAAACAGGTTACGTTCGATGTTGGAGGCATCTACCACATTCAGAATTATATCCGGTTTTTCATTGAGAATATGATCACGAACAAACAACTCTTCAGGTGAATATGCAGAGAGTGAGTATGTGCCGGGAAGATCGTATATAACAAATGTATAACCGCTTTGCTGAAAAGAGCTTTTTTTAACGTCTACGGTTACTCCACTGTAATTTCCAACATGCTCAAAGGAGCCGCTGGCGTAGTTAAAAATACTTGTTTTCCCACAGTTTGGATTACCTACAAGTGCAATATGAATGGTTTTTCGTTTCTTTATTGCTGATTGTTTTAAAATATCTTTGGTTATTAAACCGTGGTATTGTTCACAATTTATGTTTGAAGCCTCTTCTTTTGTGACAATTTCGATATACTCGGCTTCGCTGCGTCTGAGTGATATGTTATAGTCTAATATCTGATATTCGATAGGATCCTTGAGAGGAGCATTTTTTATTGCTTTAACAAATTTACCCCGCACAAATCCCATCTCCATAAGTCGCATTCTAAAGGCTCCGTGTCCTTTAACCTTAACTATTACTCCTTCCTGACCATTCTTTAGCTCGGATAAATTCATTATTTTTTATTGATTCTTAATTTGCATCAAAAGTAATTTATAGTTTTATTAACTGCAATAAATTGCATGTTTATTTTAGAATGATTATAAATAAGCACAAAAAAGGCCGTGTTTATAAAACACGGCCTGAATGAATTTTTTACAGAGGTATTATTCGGTCAGGTCTTCAAATTCAACATTAGTATACTCTTCAGTAGATATCGGCTCTGTAACATCTTCCTGATTTTCTTCCTTATTTTCTATTTCAGGTTGGTTTTCTCTGATGTAAGAGATAATTTCATCCAATCCTTCGGCAAATTTGTCAAAATCTTCTTTGTAAAGGAAGATTTTGTGTTTTTCGTAATGGAAGCGCCCATCCTCATCATAACGCTTTTTGCTCTCCGTAATTGTAATGTAGTAGTCATTTTTACGTGTTGCTTTCACATCGAAAAAGTAGGTTCGTTTTCCGGCTCTTACGGCCTTGGAAAAAATCTCTTCTCTTTCCCTGTCTTTTTTTTCAAATCCTTCCATCTTTTTATTTTGTTTTAGAATAACGACATGTTAACGCTTCAAAAATGGTAATAATTTTGAAATATACAAATGATTTTGAAGTTATTTTGATATAATTTTTTATAAACTGTTAATACTTTTAAGAAGTATAAGTGTTAAAAAATTTAACGTAAATTGTTGTATCGTAAAACATTATTGAGGGGATAGTGCTCCCTATCTCTTTATTTTTAATAAATAGGATGAGAAAACAGTATTTTGTGTTTTGTTTTGTAAAACAAACGTGATTTTGTGTTTTGTGAAATTTTGTTAAACCTGTGGTCAGGTAGTCTGTGCAGTGGTTTTTTCGTTTCTGTATGTAAAAAAAAAGGAGTACTTTTGACTCATAAAATAAAATGCTCTTTATAGAATGTTAAGTAGAAGATTGCTTAGAGTCAAAGTGGTTCAGATGGTTTACTCATATTATGAAACCGGAGATACCACTATAAAAAACAAGGAAGAAGAACTTTTCCTGAGTATATCAAAATCACACGAACTTTATCACCTGTTTTTATTGCTGTTGCTGGATATTCATTCGTATGCCGAAAAGCGTATTGAGTTTGGGAAAAACAAGAAAAGGCCGACAGAGGAGGATCTAAATCCAAATACAAAATTTGTTGATAATCTTTTTCTTAAACAGCTTTCGGAAAACAAGGCTCTGG
>JAADEM010000037.1 GCA_013153405.1 Chlorobiota bacterium | reverse complement strand
TGGCAAGAAATAAAAGTTAAAGGGGCTGTAAAAAACATAAAGCAGGTAATTCCGAAAACTCATCCCAACATTCTGGGACATAATGAGAATATTACGGAATTATGATATCATTCCTATGACAGTGTATTTATGTTTTTTATCAGCCTCTTTTTATTTTTCACATCTTCACGCAACCTTTCTGCAATTGATGCATCTACTTTTTAAACCCGAATCTTCGTTTTATTTCAATTGTATATTTACCTATCCTTTGTGAACAAGTGTAATGTCTGTTTGTTAAAGACAATGTAGCAATGTAGATTTGAATTAATTAAAAATATATTATAAACACTAAAAACATGAAAACAATGAAGTATTTTAATTTAGTATTAACACTGGCAATAATGGGGGTGTTGTACAGCTGCTACCCCAAAGGCCCTGAGTATGTTGATGAACTTGATATTG
The DNA here is from genome assembly GCA_013153405.1 of Chlorobiota bacterium. Classification (GTDB taxonomy): domain Bacteria; phylum Bacteroidota; class Bacteroidia; order Bacteroidales; family Marinilabiliaceae; genus JAADEM01. The sequence goes on along the minus strand of JAADEM010000037.1, from coordinate 72,905 downwards.
TTATTTCAAAGTATGATAGCGACAAGTTTCCCCGACCGGGAACATTTGCAATGCCTGACCAGGTTGTTTATTTAAAAGACGGAGAACTGGACGAAGAACATCCTCACGACAAGGATGATCTGCTATTGAGCCAAATAGAAGATCACATGAAAAACAATGGCTTCGAACTTGTAAATAATCTTAATCCTGGTGACACAACATTTATTGTAATAGTAGAAGTTCTTGAAACCACGAATGTTGGTTACATATGGCCACCTTATTACGGACCTGATTGGGGTTGGGATCCCTGGTATCCCTGGTATCCCGGTGGCTGGTATCCTTACTACCCATGGTATCCGTCATATTATGCATTTAAAACCGGTACTGTAAGAATTCAGTTAGGAGACTGGGAAAACAGAAGTACCAATGAAGATGGTGACCCGTCTATTGAATATGTTTATCTGGGCGCTTTAAACGGTTTGCTTGAGGGAACTGAAAGCTACATTGATGCAAGAGTAAAAGCTGGAATAGACCAGTTATTTAATCAGGATCCGTTTCCTATTACCGCAAACTAAACCAATAACAGTATTAACACAAAATAATAATTAAGATTATGAAAACACTAAAAATATTTTCAATCATATTATTGGTAGCCATCGGTGTTGAAATGTCAGCACAAAATAAAACCAGCATATATTATACAATGGGTATACCAATGAGTAACACAAGTGATTACATTGACAAAACCAGTTTCAGAGGTATGGGATTTGAATATCAATACCTGCTTACCGACAACTTTGCAGTAGGAGGAGTTCTTCAGTGGAGTACTTTTTATCAAGACCTTCCTAAAGATACATATCCGTTAGCTGACGGTTCAGGTGCAATTACAGGCTATCAGTACCGCTATATCAACACTGTACCTATGTATCTTACAGGAACATATTATTTAGCCAGTGATGATGCTACTGTAAGACCTTACCTGGGACTGGGCATTGGTACCTACTGGATGGAACAGAGAACAGATATGGGGCTATATTCAGACATTAACGACACCTGGCAATTTTCTCTTGTTCCGAAAGCAGGTCTTCTGATTCCTGTGAGCTACAGCACATCACTTTATCTCGGACTCGATTATAATATCGGTTTCAAAAACTCTGACCTTGATCAGCAAAGCTGGCTGGGAATTAGTGTTGGTTTCAACTTCGATTATTAAGACGCAAATCATATACAACAACAAAAGAGGATGTCCAAAAAGTCGTCATTCCGAATGAAATGAAGGAATCTCTAAATTCACAAGCATTGATAATCAATAGATTGCCTCGTCGTTCCTCCTCGCAATGACATCTGTTTTTTACTTTTTGGACATCCTTTTTGTTCCTATAATTTTATCCCAGATTGGCCATTAGGAAGCGAAGAATGAGCTGAACTAATAGCCCCACATGCAGATTAACACCAGTTTATTGAATTACATCACATTCTCAAACTCTTTCCATAACGGATCAGAATCAGGAACAGGAGCAACAATGGAAACCGGCTCTTTTTTTACCGGATGAATAAACTCCACCCTTCTGGCATGCAGACTTATACTTCCGTCTTTATTCGAACGTGAAAAGCCATATTTAAGATCACCTTTAATCGGACTGCCTATTTTGGCTAACTGGCAACGAATCTGATGATGACGTCCTGTTTTCAGGTCTATTTCAAGAAGATAGTAATTGGTTGAACTTGAAACAAGCCTATATTTTAGGATGCCCAGCTTAGCTCCCTGTTTGGGTTTAGGGAAAGCGTATGATTTATTTTTTTCCGAGTTTTTCAGAATATAATGACGAAGTTCATCCTCATCCTTATCCGGAAGTTCTTTTACAATTGCCCAGTAAACTTTTTTAACTTCCCGCTCCTGAATCATCTTATTCAGCCGGCCAAGGGCTTTGCTTGTCCTGGCAAAAATCACAACTCCGCTGACAGGACGGTCAATCCGGTGAACAACACCAAGAAAAACATCACCAGGCTTATTGTATTTCTTTTTAACATACTTTTTTACCCTGTCCACCAAAGGTTCATCTCCCGTACTGTCGCTCTGAACAATCTCTCCTGCTTTTTTATTTACTGCAATTATATGATTGTCTTCGTATAATATCTCCACAATAATATTTTTAATTTAACTTTTTCGTTATTCTCGTATAATAAAACCGTTATGTATAACCATATCTATATTGCGATCTGCATTTTTCTTTTATTAATATTGTTCCCGTTCATTCGGAAAATCAAGATTTTTAACATCATCTATATAGCTTTGCACGGCTCCCGTAATCTCTGCATGCAGGTTGTGATAACGCCTTAAGAAACGCGGTGAGAACTCCTGATTTATTCCAAGCATATCATGAAGGACAAGCACCTGACCATCAACATACTTTCCGGCACCGATACCTATAACCGGAATTGTAAGTTCTTCGGCTACCTGTTTGGCTAACATTGCAGGTATCTTTTCCAATACAATACCAAAACATCCTGCCTCCTGCAAAAGATGGGCATCTTTAAGAAGTTTATCTGCTTCCTCGTCTTTTTTTGCCCTTACCGTATATGTACCGAATTTATGAATTGACTGTGGTGTGAGGCCGAGATGTCCCATTACCGGAATTCCGGCCGAAATAATTCTCGAGACAGATTCTATCACCTCGCTGCCGCCTTCCAGTTTCACCGCATCTGCAGCAGTTTCTTTCATTATTCTGATAGCAGAATTGAGTGCCTCTCGGGAATTACCCTGATATGTACCAAACGGCATATCCACAACCACAAGAGCTCTGTGAACACCTCTTACCACCGAAGCACCGTGATATATCATCTGATCAAGTGTAATGGGTAAAGTTGTTTCCCATCCGGCCATAACATTCGAAGCCGAATCACCCACAAGTATAACATCAACTCCCGCCGAATCCACTATTCGCGCAAGAGAGTAGTCATAAGAAGTAAGCATAGAAATCTTCTCTCCCTTCATTTTCATTTCACTCAAGACATGAGTGGTTACTTTTCTGGGCTTTGGTCCTGTTATTGCAGACATTGTTTTTATTTTTCATTAATAAAAAACACTCCTTCACGCCAGGCATGAAGGAATGAATATTTAACTTTTAACGTAAAGGATACTATTCCGTCATCTCCATAACCGCTTTCACAACATTCTCAGCTCCGGTTGCTATCTGATCTATTGTTGCATCAAGCATATAACAAGGAGTAGTAGCCACCTTATATTTATTATCAATCACCACCTCTCCGTGAGTAGTAAAACGGTGTTTCGCTCCCATTTTCTCCAGTGCATCAATCGTATCCTTATCGTTTCCAATGGTAACCTCGGCACCTTCAAGTACTTTAGCCACCACTACCGGAGAAATGCAAAGTGCTCCTATCGGTTTTCCGGCTTTGTTTGTATCAAGAATAACCTTTTCAACTTCCGGATTAACAGAACAGTCTGGGCCGTCGAATGCAAAAGTAGAGAAGTTCTTTGCAACACCAAATCCTCCCGGAAACATTATGGCATCAAAATCATCAGGATTGTACTCTGACAACGGTTTTATATCTCCACGGGCAATACGAGCTGCCTCGACCAACACATTTCGTTTCTCATCCACCGGCTGCCCTGTGAGATGATTAACTACATGATACTGCTCAATATCAGGGGCAAAGACCTGGTAACTGCCTCCATTACGGGCTATGGCCAGCATTGTAAATACCGACTCATGAATTTCTGCTCCGTCATAAACTCCGCAACCTGAAAGTACTACGGCTATATTCTTTTTTGTTCCCATTGTTAGATAATTTTAATTTGTTTACTAAATTACGTTTTTTTCAGATATTAAGCCTGATGCAAACTCAAAAATGAGATACAATATTTAAGCAAAATTTAACACCTAAGATGAAAAGAGTGTTTATAGGTTATGATTGCAATACTTTACCTGAGCTGGTATCCTTATCCTCAAAACTGAAAGAAACATTAAAATGTGGGAATATCAGATGGATACCTCCGGAAAACTGGCACATTACTTCCCATTTTATCGGCAATGCCGGCGACAATGAAATAGAAATTTTAAAAGAGATACTTTTTGAAGCTTCGTCGGGTACCGGACCGTTCAGTGTTACCGTAAAGGGCATTGGATTTTTTCCTTCCGCCCGACGTCCAAAAGTCATGTGGAGCGGTGTTTCACCTGTAAACGTGTTATCAAAATTACACTACAGAACAGGAGCACTGTTAAGACGTGAAGGGTTTGAAACAGACAACAGGCCTTACAATCCTCATATAACCATTGCCAGAATAAAACATTGTGAACATCCCGAAAAAACAGAAAATACAGAATCAACATACAGGAAAGCCGTATTAGGATATTTAAATATCGACAGAATTATCCTTTACGAAAGCATATTATTTCCCGACGGTGCAAAATACATTCCTCTCAAAGAATACTCATTACTGTAAAACCTTACTGTATCAAAGAAAAAAGATAGGTAAACCCAAAATGAAATCCCAGCTGATTAAACCTTGTACGCGTTGAGTAATTGTTTACTCCGAACAAAGCTGTTTCGTCGGAAGGTGATGTAAGGTTTATTAATTGCCGGTCTCCTCTGCTAAACCCCAGTGAATAAGTAAAACCAACCGTTAAGCGGTACTTCTTCTCATACCACAGAGTACCTGCTGAAATATGATACAGGTTCAGGTTTCCAATATTGGCGACATATGTTTCATTTCTGGGATACTGGTCCGAATCATATGTATTGAAATCAGTACGAAGTCCCCCGAGCAATGCAACATTTTCTTTTACATCAAATCCATATCCCATTGAAATATTTACCACAGGCCGGTTCGACATCCACATACTCTTAAACGGATTATCCGGATCATCGGGAATGTTCATATACTTTTCCTCACCCGAGCCAAGTTTCAGCATACTGTACTCTTTCACTCTGGTAGCTGCCATTACTCTTAAATAAAAAGAGTGATGCTCCCGAATAAAAGAAGCCCCGAAATCAAATTTCCAGGGAGTGCGGTGAATTGTCCTGGTTTTATTTACATAAGTTGATTTATACGAAAGCTGACCTTGTGACGGAATATCAATATAATCACTCCTTATAAGCTTACCGTTCAAAATACTCAGGTTTGCTTTTGGTGTCGTTATGGTAAATCCGACTCTGAATTTCTGAATCTGATAGTTTACCCCCAATTTCCATATCATTCCTATGTTTCTGAAAACAAAATCTTCATATTCGGTATGTGTGCCAAGCGGTGTTGATGGAAGTATACCCTGATCGAAAACCTGAGCAGATCTATCTTCCAGAAAATCCTGTGAACGCATAGTCACAAATGTTGATATTCCTATTCCGAATTTTGAATCAAAGAATTTCTGCCCAAGACCAAAACCAAACCAGTCTTCCCTTATCCTGCTCTGATATTTATACATTCCAAGATAATACTCTTCTCCGGGCCTGGAAGATATCACATCGTACATCATATTATTCTGAACAGTAAAAAGTGTAGAGTAAAGATCTGTGTTAATTATTGCATATGTTATACTGAAATCGGGATGTTTTTTATTTTTTATAACACCAGAAACCAGAGACGGAGCTCCGGTAAGTCCTGTTGTTTTAAGATCCAGTCCGTCACCTGCTCCGTTTTTTATATTGTAAACATTAAAATAGAATGCATTTCCGGAAAGAGAGATCCCTGTATTTTCAACAAATGCAAGTGTGCCAGGATTGTAATAAATACCACTGTTGTCAAAAGTCCCGTTCACTGCCGCACCACCAAGCAGAGCCGATGTATTTCCAACCTGACTCAACCAGTAATTAACATCCTGCGCCCCTATTTTCACAAAAGCTAACTGGAAAAGAAATACTATAACAGATATTTTAAACAGGCGAATATTTACTCTAATTATTTTCATTTACTTCAGCTTCTCAATCCAAACAAAACCTTTGGTTTCATCTATTTCGGGTTTTTCCCTGAATATACCAAAAACAGAAGAACCGCTACCTGACATTGATGCATAAACAGCCCCCTTGTCATAAAGGTAATACTTAAGCTTCTTTAACTCGGGATACTGTTTAAAAACACTATCCTCAAAATCATTCTTCAGCTTACCTTTCCACTCTTCGGCAGGAAGATTAATTAACTCATTTACCCTGTAATCCGGAACACGAGGAGTTACATACCGGTAAGCCTCAGGTGTGGAAACATGCACCGGAGGAACCACCAAACCAAGATAATAACCCGACAAATTAACCTCAACGGGATATAGCATATCACCTATCCCGGTAGCAAAACGAGATTCATTGTCTATAAAAAATGAACAGTCGGCACCTAATTTTACAGCATATCTCTTCAGTTCATCCTTATCTATTCCCAGTTCAAACAAATCATTCAGCAACATTAACATTGCCGCACCGTCAGCCGAACCGCCGCCCAAACCGGCACCAAAAGGTATTACTTTATGTAAATGCACCTTAACAGGACCTATGCTAAAATCCTTTTTTAAAACATCAAGAGCTTTAATACATATGTTTTTTTCGGGAGGAGCATCAATTTCTAGTCCCGAACTACTCCATTCATACGGTTCACTCCCTTCACTATGGACTACCTCCAGAACGTCTTTTAATCCGATAGGAAAAAATACTGTTTCAATATTGTGGTAGTTATCCCGACGTTTTTCAACCACTGACAATCCCAGGTTTATCTTTGCATTTGGAAATGAAATCATACCTGCCCGTTTTACTTGATAATTATACTTTTGATTATTTCCCCGTTTTCATATATAAAAGTTATCAACACAAAAGTGTTGATTTCGTCTTAAAAAATCATTTTAATAATTCTGCCCCAAGGGTGAATATTTTCTTACTTTTGCATTTCACTCCAAAGATAAACAATATGGCTGACAAAAAATATTCCGGTAAAAAACAATCTGCCGAGGAGCTTGCACTGGGACGCATAGCCCCCCAGGCACCTGAACTGGAAGAGGCAGTTTTAGGAGCTATAATCCTGGAACAGAATGCATACAGCATTGTTTCTGAGATTCTGAAGCCGGAAAGTTTTTACCGGGAGGAACATCAGGAGATATATAAAGCCATAACCAATCTCTTTATGAAACAACAGCCAATCGACCTTCTGACGGTTGTTGAAGAGTTAAAAAAGGAAGGAAAGCTGAAGCAGGTAGGAGGAATTCATTACATATCGGAGCTAACTCGTAAAGTTGCATCAGCAGGTCATATTGAATATCATGCACGTATTATATGGCAAAAATATCTTCAGAGAGAAATCATCAGAATATCAAGCGAGCTGCAGGCAAAATCATACGATGAAGCCATTGATGTAAATGATTTGCTTGAAGAAGCCGAGAACTCTTTCTTTTCCCTTTCTCAGGGACAAATGAAAAGAGAGGTGGTACAGATTAATCCCGTTATCGAAGAAGCCATTGAAAGAATACGTGAAGCCGGCAACAACAAAGAAAAATTAAGCGGAGTACCCTCAGGATTTACCGATCTGGATCGTATAACTTCCGGATGGCAGAGATCCGATCTCATAATTATTGCTGCACGTCCGGCCATGGGAAAAACTGCCTTTGTTCTCTCAATGGCCCGTAATATGGCTGTGGATTTTGGCAAATCGGTAGCCATATTTTCACTTGAGATGTCGAATGTTCAGCTTGTAAACCGTCTTATAGTTTCTGAAACCGAACTGTCATCCGAACAGATAAAAAACGGAAGACTGTCAGAACAGGAGTGGAAACAACTTGACTCAAAAATCACAACACTGGTCGATGCTCCCATTTACATTGACGACACTGCCGGATTATCAGTATTTGAATTAAGAGCCAAATGCCGTCGTTTAAAGTCAAAACATGATATCGACATTGTCATCATCGACTACCTTCAGTTGATGAATGCCAGCGGTATGAATCCAGGCAGTCGCGAACAGGAAGTAAGTTTAATATCACGTTCACTTAAAGGACTTGCCAAAGAACTCGATATTCCGATTATAGCACTATCTCAGCTTAACCGTGGTGTAGAGTCAAGGACCGGAGATGCCAAACGTCCGCAACTTGCCGACTTACGTGAATCGGGTGCCATTGAGCAGGATGCCGACATGGTACTGTTTATCCACCGCCCAGAATATTACAAAATAACTGAAGATGCTGAAGGGAACTCACTACTGGGAATAGCCGAAATTATTATTGCAAAGCACCGTAACGGTGCCACAGGTGATGTTTACCTGCGATTCAGACAACACCTTGCCAGATTCCAGAATATTGATGATATTTTTGAAGATGATCCGACCGGAGGATTTCACCATAGTGTATCGGAGGGTGTTGATGAAATAACCATTAAATCAAAAATGAATGGTGGAACAGGAGCGTTACCCGAGTTTAACGACAACAGCGATTTACTGGGAGAAGAACACTCTGCCCCGCCCTTCTGATAAAATCATAAAATATCTTTTATCTCAGTGAGATGTGATATTTCGTACATTACACTGTTGTTGTGTTTCTTTCGGGTTGAATTGTAAAAGATATGGTCGAGTCCGAAATTCTTTGCGCCGATTATATCAGCCTCATAACTGTCCCCTATAACCATACACTCCTTTTTTGATGCATTCAGACTTTTTACAACATATTCAAAAAAATAAACGTCAGGTTTCTGAACACCAATAAGCTCAGATATAAAGACACGTTCAAAATATTTATCCAATCCGCTTTTTTTCAGCTTAACATCCTGCACTTCAAGAAACCCGTTGGTTATAATATGAAGGTTATATTTAGGTTTTAGATACTCGAGTATTTCAACAGCACCAGGCATTAGCTCCGTTTTCAACGGGCTGCGTTTTACATATTCACCGGCAAACTTCCTGGCCAGCTCCTCTTCATCATATCCGGAAACTTTAAACGGATAATAAAATCGTTGAAAATTAAGCTCTTTTTTACCAATTAAGCCCTTTCGGTACTCGCTCCACAACCGCAGGTTATTCTCTTCATAAAGATTAAAGAATAAATCAAAATCTTTAAAAAAATGTTTCAGTTCCAATTCCCTGAACAGTTCACGCAATGTAATCATAGAATTGGTATGAAAATCCCAAAGGGTATGATCAAGATCGAATAGAATATGCTGATATTTCATACAGGAGTGGATGTTTTGTGGCAAAAAACAGAGGATGTCCAAAAAGTAAAACAATAACGTCATTCCGAAAATTCAACCCAATTTTTGGAGCATAATGAGTAAATGACGGAATATTCACGTCACTGCGATAAGCATGAGCAAAGAAGCCCCGGCAGCCTCTCACTTGCCTGAGATTGCCTGCCTGCGCTCATCGCAATAACTATGTACATCTCGTTACATCCTCATTATATGTCCCATAATTTGGGAAAAGCTATCGGAATAACGACTTTTTGAGCATCCTGTAAAAGCTTTTTAATTTAATTGACCTGGACCACCAGATATTTTGATGTACTCCAGAATTTTTCTTTATCGGTTATTTTCAGTACCAATGAACCTTCATCGTTCTTTTCCAGAACATACGAATCGGAAGGATGACTGGTAAGCAGTTTTGCTTTCGGCCTGAACAGTGGTATTGAATCAACCTCGCGAATATCTATTCTGGTAAAATAATCCTGATCAAAATCACCCTCCAGCACCTTACTCTTGCTAAGAAAACCATCGCTGGTAATTATATTCTGCTCTTTCAGCTCCTTTTTAGTTCCGAAAACATAATATCCTTTATAAAGTTCTTCAGTTGTCTCTTTAAGCTTCCGATCGGCTGCCATATATTCTGCATGAATCGAATCCAGAACATGCTCAAGTCCGGCAACTGTAAAGTTAAGATCTGCTATCTCAATATCTTTCTTCTTCAGCTCCTCCCTCAGTTTGGCTATTTCCACCGACTTCTCTTCAAGCTGACGGTTCAGTCTTTCTACAAGTTTCTTAAGCGATTCATTTTTGCGTCCACCCTGCTTTATTTTCTTCTCCAGCTCAGATATTTTTTCTTTATTCTGGAGCATCAGTTCATAAATAGCCTTGATGTCATTATTAATCTCTTCTTTCAGATTTGCCGGTGAGGTATTATCGGCTTTTTGAGCATTGAGCGCAATAATATTCTCTTTCTCCTTAATCTGCTGCAGATTATCATCTATCTCAACCAAAGCTCCTATAAGCTCATTCATCTGACGATCTTTCTCTACAGATGCCATATACAAAGAATCGTTCTGCTTCTTCAGATCCGATGCACTAGGTCCGGTACATGAAGATACAATAAGCATAACTATGCTTAACAACATTAATACTTTTTTCATATCAATAAGATTTAAATGGTTTTATTGTTTTCCTTCGGTTATAATAACTATCTCTCCTTTAACGGTTTTTGAGCTGAAATATTGTTCCAGTTCACTTAATGTTCCTCGTTTTGTCTCTTCATGCAGTTTTGAAATCTCCCTCGACACCGAGGCTTTACGGTCGTTTCCCAACACTTCACCGAGCTGATGAAGAGTTTTTACAAGACGATACGGCGATTCATAAAAAATCATGGTTCGTGTCTCTTCAGCAAGAGTACTCAGTCGTTTTTGCCTTCCCTTTTTCTGAGGCAGAAAACCTTCGAAACAAAACCGTTCGTTGGGCAATCCCGATACTACCAGTGCAGGCACAAAAGCAGTTGCACCCGGCAGGCACTCCACTTCAACCCCCTCGTCAATACATTGCCTGACTATAAGAAAACCGGGGTCTGAAATTGCGGGTGTTCCCGCATCAGTTATCAAAGCCGCCTGCTCACCTGCCTTTATTCTGTCTATAAACTTGTCTACCGTTTTATGCTCATTAAATTTATGATGCGAAACCATGGGCGTTTTTATATCGTAATGCCTCAACAGGTTGGCCGATTTCCGCGTATCTTCGGCCATAATGAAAGACACCTCCTTCAGTATCCTGACTGCCCTGAAAGTTATATCTTCAAGGTTTCCAACCGGTGTGGGAACTAAATATAACCTGCTCATAAAAATCTGCGCTTAACCATCTTGAAAAAAGAAGCTGTAACATCACTCTCCATATCCCAGTTAAAATTTGATTCAAGAAACCTTCTGGCATCATCAAACGACGACATATCATTTAGCTGGTCTAATGTATGCTCAAAGAGTTTATTATTTCCGTTAAACAATTCCCGCTGAAACAAAAATCTGTCGTTTATACCCATTGCTTTTCTCACATCATCAACCGGTTTTACAAAAACAAGATCCTTCTCCGTATCTTTCAACGCAACCCTTTCATTTACTGCACTTTTATTTTTCTGCAAAACATCTGCTATCCTCTTGTCATTTTCCTGCTGACTGTGATTATCAGCAGGTTCAACCTCTTCTTTCACCTGTATATCTGTTTGTTTTTCTACTGGCACCTTTATCGTTTTCTGCTTCTCATCTTCACTATCTTTTTCTTGTTCCTGAGCATCATTTACAGTTTCAGAAACCGGCTCGTGTTCCGGCTCATCTTTTTTTTCACCGGAAATTTCATCATTTTCAGTATCCTGCATCATTGTCGCAGAATCAGTTTCTTCCGGCTCTGTCCGTTGCTCTTTTTCATTTTTCTGAACATGAACAGAGTCTGCCGCTACAATCTGCTGAGCCGTAACATCCGAATCACCAAACTCCGATTTCAAAAGCTCAATCTCCGAATCAATACTTTTAAGTTTTGATTTTGCCAGACTTACAAAAGCTTCACTTACCGTTGATTCACCTTTAAAAGCCTCCATTAGCTCTTCTATTTCCCTAAGGTCATTTATTATAATATTTATCAAAGCCTCTTTCTTCATACTCTTTTTGTTCAAACAGAAAACTAATTCTCTTTTTTTGTTACTTTTACAAAGTTAATGATTGAATCTAAAAAACAGTACAGGAAGTAATGTTTCTTGAAAGTAAGTCGAATCGTGATACAAGAAAAGGCTGGATTGAAGTAATTACCGGCTCAATGTTTTCAGGGAAGACGGAAGAGTTGTTAAGACGTCTGAAAAGAGCCCGCATTGCCAATCAGAAGGTTGAGATATTCAAACCAAAAATAGATGTCCGTTACAGCGAAGAAGAAGTTGTATCTCACGACAACAATGCAATACAATCAACTCCGGTTGATTCATCCGGCAACATTTTGCTTCTTACAGGCGATGTTGATGTAGTCGGAATTGATGAGGCACAGTTTTTTGATAACAGCCTACCTGAGGTATGTATTAAACTTGCAGGTCAGGGCATCAGAGTTATAGTAGCAGGACTTGATATGGATTTCAAAGGCAATCCCTTTGGTCCGATTCCGGGTCTGCTCGCCGTGGCTGAATACGTAACGAAAGTACATGCAATATGTATGAGATGCGGCGATCTGGCAAATTTTTCTCATCGCTTAAACGACGAAGAAAAAACCATTATGCTGGGTGAAAAGCAAGAATACGAACCTTTATGCCGGAGCTGTTTCGAAAAGGCAATAAAAAAAGAAAAAGCACCTGACAGTTAATCCCTTCTTCTAAATATAAATATACCGACAATGCCTGAATACAACCTGGATACCATTGCTGACATTACCAAAGGAAAACTAAAGGGTGAAGGAAATATTGTCGTATCAAAACTTCTCATTGACAGCCGAAAGCTTTTTTCTCCCGATAAAACTTTATTCATTGCCTTAAAAGGTAAAAATCACAATGGCCATCGTTACATTAACGACCTTTACAACAAAGGCATTAGAGCTTTTCTTGTTTCCGAAGATATTGAAACCGGTATGTTCCCTGAAGCTTCCTTTATCTTTACTGAAAATACTCTCAGAGCCTTACAGTTAATTGCCGGCAGTCACAGAAAAAACTTCAGAAATGAAATTCTTGCCATTACCGGAAGTAACGGTAAAACCATTGTAAAAGAGTGGATATTCCAGCTCACCTCTCCCGACATAACTGTCATTCGTTCGCCACGAAGCTATAACAGTCAGGTAGGAGTTCCCTTATCACTCTGGCTTCTGAATGATGATGCAGAATTGGGGATTATAGAAGCAGGCATTTCAAAACCGGGAGAGATGGAATGGCTTGAAAATATAATAAAACCCGACAGTGTTTTAATAACAAACATCGGACAAGCACATCAGGAGAATTTCTCATCTCTGGAAGATAAACTGATTGAAAAACTCAAAATACTTGCACATGCCGACACAGTATATTATTGTCGCGACCATAAACTGATTCACGAAAAAATAAATCTTCTTTATCCAGAAATTAAAAAAGTGACCTGGGGCACTTCAGATGCCGACATGAACATATCACGGATTTCGGAAACCGACAACGGACGAACTGTCGAAACAGAATGGAATGGACGTAAAACTATATTTAATATCCCGTTCAATGATAATGCTTCTTTTGAAGATGCAATGCATTCTGTATTGTATGCACTCAATACCGGAATAGCGGCCACTAAAGTTTCAGAACGTGTTGCTGCCTTAACCGGAGTAAGCATGCGACTAGAGGTTGCCGAAGGCATTAACAACTGCCTTATTATTGACGACGCATACAATCTGGACCTTAATTCCCTCGAAATAGCTCTCGATTTCCTTAATCAGCAGGGACAAAAAAAAGGCCTGTCAAAAACCGTGATTCTTTCCGACATAATCCAGTCGGGAATACCGGAAGAGCTTTTATATTCCAAGGTTACATCATTGTTAAAAGAGAAACGAATTGATAAATTAATCTGCATTGGTCAATCTATAAGCAGAAACATAAACCTGAATGAGCTGAATGCCGAGTCATACGGTTCTACATCGGAATTTCTTCAGAAAATATCTCTTTCCAGATTTCGTAACGAGGCTGTACTTCTGAAAGGAGCAAGATATTTCTCTTTCGAAAGAATACGCAGCCGTCTTGAGCAAAAAACACACCGGACACTTCTCGAGATAAACATGAATGCTTTAGCACACAACCTGAATGTATTCCGCAAAATGCTGAATCCGGAAACAATGATGATGGTGATGGTTAAAGCATTCTCATACGGGAGCGGCTCGTTCGAAATAGCAAACCTGCTACAACATCAGAATGTTGATTACCTCGGAGTGGCTTATACCGACGAAGGCATCGATCTTAGACTGGCAGGAATAACAATTCCCATCATGGTCATGAACCCCGATGTACGCAGTTTTCCTGCCATGATACAGTACGGCCTTGAACCTGAAATATACAATCAGACTTTGCTCAGAGAATACAACCATGCAGTAAAAGAATCAGGCTCGGAAAAAATGCCGGTTCACATAAAAATTGATACAGGAATGTCGCGGCTAGGTTTTTTTCCTGATGAGATCAGCGAAGTGGCGGAAACGATCAATCGACTCGACAGTATTTACGTAAAGTCGGCTTTCTCGCATCTTGCCGCAAGCGAAGACCAGACACATGATGTATTTACCGAACTTCAAATTTCAAAATTCAAAGACACAGCAAAAGAACTAGAGAGAGGCATTGGCTATTCTTTCATACGCCACATTCTGAACTCGGCAGGGATAGAACGGTTCCGGAATGCTCAGTTTGAAATGGTAAGAATGGGAATAGGATTATACGGTATAAGTGCCATTAACAATAGTGAAATAAAAAATGTAGTTTCGCTGAAAACATTTATAACACAGATAAAAGACATTCCTGCCTTCGAATCTATCGGATACGGCAGAAGCGGAGTTCTGGACCATGATGCACGTATAGCCATTATTCCTGTGGGCTATGCCGACGGCCTCGACAGGCGCCTGAGCAACGGGAAAGGAAAACTGCTTATCAACGGCAGGTTTGCTCCGATAGTAGGAAATGTATGCATGGATATGTGCATGGCCGATATTACCGGAATTAAAGCCGAAGAAGGCGACAGTGTTACAGTTTTCGGAGAAGAATATTCCGTTTCTGATATTGCTGATGCATGCGGAACCATTCCTTACGAGATACTTACCGGCATAGGCCGAAGAGTGAAAAGGGTTTATTTTTCGGAATAGCAGGTTCATGAGTCACCTGGTGAATCCTAATCAACCGATATTGCACACAAGGATTATCTCCTGCTTTTTACGGAAAATGGAGCAACGGTTATAAATATTGATACCGGAAAGACAATATACACAGGTATGCCTTAACTACATCCACAAAAATCCCGTAAAAGCAGGATCTGTACAACAACCCTGAAGATTGGGAATTTTCATCTGCTGCCTCATATGCAGAATTCCAAAATGACACTTTGATAAACAAAAAAATCACAGAAATGTATGTTGATATAAAAGAATCCTATCCCAGCTTAGATATCCTCTCCAGTTTCGGCTCATCCACAATCTTAATAGTACGGCCATCAACTGCGATAACCTTTTCATTAACAAAAGTAGAAAGAGTTCTGATGGCATTCGATGTTGTCATGTTCGAGAAGTTCGCTATATCCTCCCTCGAAAGCTGTACATCAAGAGTTATGTTATCATCTTTAAAACCATAAATATCACGCAGAAACAGCAGGCTTTCAGCTAATCTGCCTCGTATATGCTTCTGGGTAAGCGATACTGTTCGGTATCGGGTAAATCCAAGTTCAACGGCAAACGATTTCAGAATATTCTTACAAACCTTTCTGTTTGAGGCTATCAATTTAAAAATAACATCCTTTGGTATATGATAAATCACACAATCTTCAATAGCCTCTGCCGATGCAATGTGCGCTTCCTCTGCAAAAAGAGCTCTGTATCCCAGAAAATTAGGAGCTGCCACCATTCTTACAATCTGTTCTCTGCCGCCAATTCCTGCTTTATAAACTTTTACCTTCCCAGAGCCCAGGCACAACAATCCTTTAGGCTTGTCGCCTTCCCTGTATATTTTCTCATTTTTGGCAAAATATTTAACCGAATGATTGGCCAGAAGATACTCTTTGTCTTCATCACTCAACACATTGTATAACTGCGGAAAATTCTTTATATCAGCAACGAGTCCGTTATCAGGCATATAATCTCAATTATGAAAATATGTTATGTAACACAAATGTACAAAATTTAAAATTATCACCAAGCTAATTTCTCACAACTTTAGAAACTGCCTGTCAGCATGTTTTATCTACTAATACTTTGCCACAAGAGGCATTCTGCGGCCAATACCAAACGCCTTACTCGAAACTCTGATTATAGGAGGTGTCTGGTAACGTTTATACTCATTCATATTGACAAGCCGCACTGCACGTTTTACAACATCTTCGTCAAAACCAGCCTCAATTATCTCTTTTGGTGACTGTTCCAGTTCGATATACCTGTAAAGTACTTTGTCAAGAATATCGTAATCAGGCAGAGAGTCCGAATCTTTCTGATCAGGACGAAGTTCAGCCGATGGCGGTTTGGTTATTGTATTAACTGGTATTATCTCCCTTTCGCGATTGATATATCTTGCAAGAGCAAAAACATCGGTTTTGTATACATCACCCAGAACCGACAAGCCGCCGTTCATATCTCCGTAAAGAGTTCCGTACCCAACTGCAGCCTCACTTTTATTTGAGGTATTCAGCAAAATGTGTCCGAACTTATTCGACAATGCCATCAACAGCGTCCCTCGTATCCGGGCCTGAATATTCTCTTCCGTTACATCCGGTTCAAGCCCTTTAAACAGCGGCTCCAGGGTTTTATCAAATGCAGAAACAATATCCTTAATAGGAACGATATCGTACTGAATACCCAGGTTCTCGGCAAGATCAACTGCATCTTTTATGGAATGGTCGGACGAATACTTACTGGGAAGCAGCAATACTCTTACATTTTCAGCACCAAGTGCCATTACTGCAATTACCACTGTAACTGCCGAATCGATGCCTCCCGAGAGGCCGAGAGTTGCTTTTTTGAATCCCATCTTGGCAAAGTAATCCTTCACACCAAGCACCAGAGCATCCTGTATATTTTTTATTTTATCGGGTTCTTCAAGTTTTAACGGTTCTGCCTTTTCAACCTTCTCCGAATCCACCACTTTCAGGTCCTCTTCAAAGCCTTTCAATTGTTCAGTTATTTCACCTCTGCTGTTCACTACCATTGAGTTTCCATCGAATACAAGGTCGGTATTAGCTCCTACCTGATTGACATAAAAGATAGGTATCCCGTATTTTTTTGCTTTCTTCTGAACTATCTGCCGGCGGATAACAACCTGTGAATATGAGAATGGAGAAGCTGCAATATTTACCACAATATCGGGTGAAAGGTTCATCAATTCCTCCATTGGTGATTTAGTATAGAGTTTGCTGCGGGCAAATGAGTTTGCCACCGGCTGCTCATCCCAAAGATCCTCACATACCGTAACTGCTATTTTTTTTCCGTTATACTCTACAAGATCAAATACACTGTTCGGCTCAAAATACCTGTATTCGTCAAATACATCATAATTTGGCAGAAGTGTTTTATGAGTAATTGCCTTTATTGTTCCTTCGGCCAGAAAATATGCGGAGTTGAAAAGATTTTTTCCTTTTGTTTCCGGATTAATACTCGGAGCTCCCACTACAGCAGCTATACCATTACAATGCCCCGCTATTTCATTTATCGCATTTTCACAGCTTTCAACAAATTCTTTTCTTTCAAGAAAATCGTATGGAGGATATCCGCATACCGAAAGTTCGGAAAACACCACAAGTTCGGCTTGTTGCTCTTTTGCCTCTTTAATGGCATTTATTATTTTTTCAGTATTAAACTCAAAATTGGCAACATGATAGTTTAGTTGCGCCAATGCTATTTTCATCAGGGTATCTTTTTAATAATTCCGAAAACAGTGCAAATGTAATTTTTAAATTGATTTTAAACGATAAGTTTATTCAAAAGATAGGGTTAAAACTGTTTGATGTATCAAAAATAAAATCAAAAAACAACTCCGAATCTGAATTCAAGACGTTGCAGATTCACATTATCATCTACAGCATCATTGCTGGTAATGTCGACAAATCCACCGCTATACTTTATCCCCAACATCAGATAGGTTGTTCCTCCTAGGGAATACTCCATGCCTCCACCTACATGAAATCCAGAATCAAAGAGTTTAACCTCTTCAGATAGTGCCTTCCCGTTATCATCACGCGCTTTAATATTGAAAGCCATATACAGTCCCATTTCCGTATAATATCGTGTTCGTCTGAAGTCATTGGTCAAAAGTTTAAGTCCCAGAGGTATTTCAAGGTACTTCAGCTTATAATCCAACGATGTAACATCAACAATCTCTCCACCTATATTTGCAGGCACGGTATCTCTATATGACAATTTTCCTCCGGTAGAATTTATCACAACCCCAGTGGTGAAAGCATAATTTTTATCAAAGAAACGATCATAAAGAACCCCGAAATCAAAGCCAAACACATTCCCGTTTCCGTCTACCGCAATATGGTCTGATTTCATCCACGACACCTGAGGGCTTAGAAGAAATGAGAACCTGTTCCCCTTTTCACTCTGAGCCGAAACATTAAAAACAAAAAGATATGACAACAAAATAAGTATAAAATATTTTTTCATTTCCGGGCTTATTTCAAAATCATGACAAATTTAACCATTTACATAAACATCACAACCTTTACCTGTAAAACGCTTACTTAACCATAATGTTGTAGTACCAGAATCATTATATTTTTACATATTCTGTTAGTTTTATTGTCATAAAGTTTCTTATTTTGTAATACATGAAAATAAAAAGTAAAAACAAACATATGAAACATATATCAGTAATACTCATTGCCGGCCTGATAATCCTTTCATCCTGCACCGATTCAAGAAAAGTTCCTGACGTAAGCAACATCAACGTTAGTTTCATAATAATACCGTTTTATAAAGATCTGGCAGCTATTCCTCCCGACAGCGTTGAAAAGTATCTGCCGGCATTAAAAGAAAAATACGGCAGCTACCTTGAAGCCATCAGCGTAAAAGTGCTGAGGATAGGTTCTGTCGAAGACGAAAAATATCCTGAAAACCTGAAAGCTTTTCTTGAATATGATGCCAACAAGGATGTTTTCAGAAAACTAGACTCTCTTTATCCCGATATAAATACATTAAAACCCGAAATTGAACAGGCATTTAAATATTACAAATACTACTTCCCCGACAAACTTACTCCCGACGTTTATTTTCACATATCAGGGTTCAATCAATCAGTGGTAGTCGATTCGGCCTGGTTATCGGTCAGTCTTGAAAAATACCTTGGCGAAAATTGTATATTTTACAAATGGCTCGAAATATATCAGTATCTGCGACGACAAATGATACCGCAAAAGATTGTACCTGACATGATGAAAGCAATAGCACTGACAGAGTTCAGTTACAGACCCGAAAAATACAATCTGCTAAACAGCATGGTGTATCAGGGAAAAGTTTTGTATTTTATAAAAAGCACCTGTCCGGAACTGCCCGATACCCTTCTGTTCGACTTCACCGAAAAGCAGCTTAAATGGACAAAGGAATTCGAAAGCGACATCTGGGGGTACATGATAGAACAGAAACATCTTTTCAGCACCGACCGGCTGGTTATACAAAAATATACCGGCGACGGACCGTTCAACTCTTACCTTGGAAAAGACTCGCCGGGTAAAATCGGTGGTTATTTCGGTTACAAAATAGTTGATAAGTTCATGAATAAAAACAAAAATATCACCCTCAAAGAACTTATGGAAATTCAGAACGGACAAAAAATATTATCACAATCGGGATATGCACCGTGATAAAATTGCGGGATTGATGAATCGAGGATGCGAGTAACTGATAAAATGCATTTATCATTTAACACTAGAACCATATGATTAGCGATTTGAGATTAGTGATTTGAGATTAGCGAAGAACTAACCAACCAAAAACCAAGAACCTACAAACCAAAAACCAAATTAACCATTTAACACTGTAACCATAAAACCATGCACCTCTCCATCATACAGCTTTCGCCCGTATTCGGCAACATAGAAAAGAACATAGAAAAGATCCGTAAACTAACGGAGAAGATAAAAAAGACCGACCTCATCGTTTTACCGGAACTTGCCTCCACCGGATATAAATTTAAAGACCGCGACGAGGCAATTCTTCTTTCCGAACGGGCACAAAACAGCAGGTATCTTGAATTCCTGTCGGAACTGGCAGCGAAAAACAATTGCTATGTGGTATCGGGATTCAACGAGCGAGAGAAAGACAAGCTGTACAACTCATCTGTATTGATGGGCCCCGAAGGCATTACAGGCATTTACCGTAAGTTGCACCTTTTCTGGGATGAAAAAAAAATATTTGAACCGGGGAATCTGGGCTTACCGGTGTTTGATACCGAAATAGGGAAAATAGGAATGCAGATATGTTTCGACTGGATGTTTCCCGAAGCTTGGCGTGTACTGGCACTTAAAGGAGCTGTGCTTATCGCGCATCCTGCCAATCTTGTCCTTCCTTACTGCCAGTCGGTAACTCCGTCATACTCTCTGGTGAATCGTTTGTTTATTGCAACAGCAAACCGCATAGGTACCGAAGAAGAACTGACTTTTACCGGTAATTCAGTAATTACAAATCCAATTGGCCAGACCATCGCATACGGACACGTGGATAAAGAAGAGATTATAACCGCCGAAATTGACCTGCGCCTTTCTGCCAACAAAAAAATAACCCCCGAGAACGATGCATTCGAAGACCGCAGAACCGATGTATACGGAAATTTCGGGATTTAACATTTGGGATAAGTAATGTCGGACGTAATTTATTAGCTCAGTTTAATGATTAAACCGAGATTACCCCTGTCCTGAAGGGAGCGAATTGATTGTTCTTGTTCCCTTTAGGGACAGGGTAAGCAAGAACGAACAATTCGCACATCAAACAATTTTCTTAAAAATTAAAATAAGAAGTGGTGATTAATGTTTTTAGAAAAAGTATAAATATAAAATTCAAATGTCGTAAAATTTGCGACAACCACTTAACATAGTGCTATTAAAGGAAAAACACAAACAAAACTTGTTTAATTTTACAATCTTGATATGATCATTTCGGAAGGTTACAGAATCAAAACAAGGAACCCAGTTTCGTATCTGGGCAAACAAAATATTAAAAGAGTACCTGTTAAAAGGGTATGCATTAAACAACAGAATGAATCGTATTGAGAATAATGTTCATAACCTCACTAAAAAAGTAAATGAAATAGATTTGTTACTTAAAACAAATCTGCCGCCTAATCAGGGTATTTATTTCAACGGATAGGTTTTTGATGCTTGTACTTTTTTTTCCAACCTGATAAGAAGTGCAAAAGAATCGCTTATCCTTATCGACAACTACATTGATGATACCGTTTTAACCCTATTCACAAAAAGAGCCAGAAATGTAACTTATGTTATTTATACCAGAAAGATAAGCAAACAGCTTGAACTTGACCTGAAAAAGCACAACGAACAATACCCTGAAACAAAAATAAAAATCTTTAAAAACGCGCACGACCGCTTTCTTATCATCGATGAAAAAGAGGTGTACCATTTTGGAGCTTCACTGAAAGACCTAGGAAAGAAATGGTTCGCATTTTCAAAAATGAACATTTCATCTATAAAAATCCTTGATATAATAAAACAAGCTTAAGATAACTGAAGACATCTCAGTTGAAACCATATTTCCCAACTTTTACATAAATTGTAAAACATTTTTATGCATTCAAACAAACATCAAATCTCATGCCCCTCAAAGATCAAAAGAAAGCGATACGAAAAAGGATAAAAGAGCTCAAAAAAGCAGCTTCGCCGGAAGAGCTTAAAAAGCAATCACGCATAATTCAGGAAAAGGTTATGCAATCAGAACACTTTAAAGATTCTGAACACATCCTGCTTTATTGGCCCCTTCCCGACGAGGTGGACACAAAAGAGATACTGAACGAATTTAAAGATTCTAAAAAACTGTACCTGCCGGTAATAAAAGGCGACGACCTTGAGATATACCTGTTCGAAGGAGATGACAAGATGGTTCCGGGAGAGAAGTACGGAATACCCGAGCCGGCCGGAAAAAAGATAGAAGATGAAACACTGATAGAGCTTGTAATTGTTCCCGGTGTGGCATTCGACAAAGAGAACAACCGCCTTGGTCGAGGTGCCGGATATTACGACAGGATACTGATCCGTCTGCCCCGCAGTAGAAAAACCGGTCTTGCTTTCAACTTTCAGATAGTGGACAAAATTCCGGCAGAACCGCACGACATCAGAATGGATGAAGTGATTACGGCATAAAACAAAAAACCCCCTGTTCTGAACAGAGGGTTATTTTTTATGCTTAGGCTCAGACTATGCAGGATGAATAGCGTCAGTAGGACAAACTTCTGCACAAGAACCACAGTCAGTACAAGCTTCAGGATCAATCTTATAGATATCACCTTCAGAAATAGCGTCTACAGGACACTCATCGATGCAAGTACCACAAGCAATACAATCTTCATTAATTACGTATGCCATTTTTCTTCGATTTTAGTTTTAAAATTCAAAAAAGCAAAGGCAAAATTATGCGCTTTTTTCCGATAAAAAAAAAATTACAGGTTAAATATTCAATTTTTATTCTTTCCAAATAGATTAAATATCAGGAAAACAGTAAAAAAATCCACAAATTAGCATATATTGATATGTGGTTATCTGGATCAACTAAATATATTCGACACTATCAGTCAGAAAACTGAATGCAATCCACGCCATAGTACCGGATGCAGTTCGCAAAGCTTCTTCATTAAGGTTAAATGTTGAAGTATGTAATCGTCCTGTTTCACCCTCATTCTGCTTTACTCCGAAACGGTAAAACACACTCGGATACGATTTTGAATAGAAACCGAAATCTTCGGCAGTCATCCTTATATCCATCACTTCTACATTTTCTTTTCCGGCAAAATTTCGTGCAGCAATATACGCAATACGTGTTGATCTCACATCGTTGAACACAACAGGATAACCGTCACGAATATCAACTACTGCTTCTGCCCCCATACTTGCCGCAGTATTGGCAGCAATATCCTTTATTTTTTGTTTTGCTTTCTCGCGCCACTCCTCATTCATTATCCTTAATGTACCCGATATTTTCACTTTTTCAGGAATAATGTTTGTTGCGCCATTGGCTGTCACCTTGCCAAACGAAAGCACAACCGGAATTCCTGCCGGAACAAAGCGGCTGGCTACCTGTTGCAGGTTCACTATTATCTGTGATGCAATCAGCACTGTATCGTTAAGCATATGAGGCATTGCAGCGTGTCCGCCTTTTCCTTTTACCGTTATATGCACTTCATCACCGCTTGCCATATACATACCCTCTTTAAATCCGACATGTCCGGTTTCCATTTCAGGCAATACATGCTGCCCTATCACCACATCGGGCCTGTAATCATCAAACACGCCATCCTCAAGCATGAGCTTTGCCCCACCCGGGTCTTTTTCCTCTCCCGGCTGAAACACAAGCAGAACCCTGCCACTCCATTCATCCTTAATCTCATTGAGTATCTTTGCTGCTCCAAGCAATGCTGCCGTATGTGCATCATGACCGCAGGCATGCATAACTCCTTTGTTTCTTGATGAAAAAGGAAGGCCTGTTTTCTCATTAATGGGGAGAGCATCCATATCGGCACGCAGGGCAATTGTCTTTCCGCTTGTATCAAACCCCTCAATCATTCCCAGAATACCGGTGCCGGCCAATCCCGTTCTGAAAGGTATTCCAAACATATTCAGTTTTGCCTGAACATATTTTGAGGTTTCAACCTCCCCGAATGAAAGTTCCGGATATTTATGAATATGTCTTCGTATTTCAACTATTTCATCAAAATATTCAGACGACAGTTGCCTTATTTTTTCCAGTACATCCATATTTATTTCCCCATTATCATTTTTATTGAAACTAAAAGCATAAAAACCCCAAATACTTTTCTTAATAACTTATCCGGAATACTCATCGAAAACAAGCTGCCCAGATAAGCACCTGCCACAAACAACAACATCAGCAACAGAGCAACCTTAATATTCACATATCCGTTCTTATAATATTGCATTACAGCAAGAATACCTGTAGGAAGCATTAATACCGCAATACTCGTTCCCTGGGCCATATGTTGTGAAAATCCTAAAAGGAACACCAGTGCCGGAACTATGATTATACCACCTCCCACTCCAAGGGCTCCGCTTACTATCCCTGCCATCAGACCGATGATCAGGACAAGGATCAATTGCATTGTTGTCATATCAGTAATTTTACCGACAAATATAACACATTAACAGTGCAACAAAAAAAGCAGCCGTTAAGCTGCCTTTTTCCATTATGGTGAGTTGCTTATTTCTTTTTCTGCTTTTTGGGATTCTGTGCATCCATCGGTCCGTCAAAATAATTCACGTTAAGTTCTTTCAGGCGTTTTTTATGCACGTCCATTCGTTTCACAAAATCATCCCAGTTTTTCTTATCACCGGGAGTCCAGTCAATCTCAGCAAGAGCACAAGCTCTAGGATATGCCATATATTCCACATATTCCGGAGTTTTCATGTATTCTGTCCATACATTACCCTGGGCCCCGAGAATATACCCGGCTTCCTTCTCATTCAAAGCTTTTGGCAATGGATTATAATTATAAACCGTTTTAGTATTTGTAAATCCGCCGATGGCCAGCGGTTGTGTAGCCGGATCGGCCTGGTAGTGATCAAAATAAAGGGCAAAACCGGGAGTCATAATCACATCGTGATGTTGTTTTGCTGCTGCAATACCACCTTTCTCTCCACGCCAGCTCATCACTGTTGCTTTGGGTGCCAGTCCTCCCTCAAGTATCTCATCCCATCCTATTATTTGTCGTCCGTGAGCATTAAAGAATTTTTCTATTCTACGAATAAAATAACTCTGAAGTTCATGTTCATTTTTCAATCCCTCATTCTTTATCCTTGCCTGGCATTTAGGACACTCCTTCCACCTTATCTTAGGACACTCATCGCCGCCGATGTGGATGTATTCACTGGGGAACATATCCATAACTTCGGTCAGAACATCTTCAAGAAAAGTAAAAACCTGATCATTTCCTGCACAGTAAACATCGGGAAATACACCCCAGGTTGTTGCCACTTCATACGGCCCGCCGGTACATCCCAGTTCCGGATACGATGCTAAAGCTGCCAAAGAGTGTCCCGGCATCTCGATCTCGGGTATAACGGTAATAAAACGCTCTTTTGCATAAGCCACAATATCGCGCACCTCATCCTGAGTATAAAAGCCACCATATGGTTTGCCGTCGTATTTATCTGACCCGTAATGCCCCACAAGAGTCTCTTTCCTTACACTTCCAACCTCGGTAAGCTTTGGATATTTCTTTATCTCTATTCTCCAACCCTGATCCTCGGTAAGGTGCCAGTGAAAAACATTCATTTTGTGAAGGGCTAAAAGATCTATATATTTTTTTATAAACGAAGGAGGAAAGAAATGTCGACCAACATCAAGGTGAAGCCCTCTGTACCTGAACGACGGCTCATCATTTATAATAACAAACGGAATATCCCACTCTTTACCTTCCTGAACCGACTTTCTTTCAATCTCAACCGGGAGCAATTGCCTTAAGCTCTGAACTCCGTAAAACAACCCGACTGGCTCAGGAGCAGAGATTGTAACCCCATTTTTATCAACTACAAGATTATAAACTCCCTCATTTCCTTTCACCGATTTATCAATTCTGAGTTTTATTCTGTTACTTTCAGCATCTTCATGTTTTACATCCAATACGTATCCTGTGGATGGTCTTAAAATATCAGCCATGTAATTTGCCACGGAATTAACCTCCGTACCACTATCGGCAACAATTGCCGTCCCCTGATTAAGAATAAAAAAACCATCATTGATGGTCACATCTGCAGGTTTCGGAACAATATTAACCTCTCCTCTCCCGGATTTTGTATAGGGCGAAGAACAGAAAGCCATTCCGGACCCCAGAATAATTAACATTAGGTAAAAAAGCTTTTTCATTTTTTATAATTTAGATTTTCATATCATATACAGACAAAAATAACTTTGTATTAGTTTATCCACAAATTAATTGAACATATCCCCCCTAATAAAAATAATATTTGATACTTTTATTCGTTAATTTGACGTAATGCTGAAAATATATCAATCATAGATAAATATTTGGTTGATTAAAGAAACATTACCGGTACATAATCGTATTAAGCCAATAACATTAAATTCAACACTAAAAAATATACCGTCATGAAAAAAACAGCATTTATTGCAATTTCTGTTTTTCTGTTAAGCATTCAGGCAATAGCTCAACATGCAAAACCATACATTAACTTTAAAGAAAAGATACACGACTTCGGAGAATTCAACGAAAGCGAAGGGTTAAAAACTTACGTATTCAACTTCACCAACACCGGAGGTCAGCCATTGATATTACACAAAGTAAATGCTTCATGCGGCTGTACTACACCCACTTACACAAAGAAACCAATTCCACCGGGAGGCTCTGGAAACATTAAAGTGGTATTTAACCCCAAAAACCGTCCCGGCAACTTCAACAAAACAATTACAGTTTCTTCAAATGCAGAAAATGCTTCGGTTATATTACGTATTACAGGAAAAGTAATTCCCCGCGAACTTACCTTAAATGACAAGTATCCTGCAAATATGGAAGGTATACGACTGGAATCAACACATATTGCCTTCACCAGAATGACACCTGATCAGAAAAAAACCGAACAACTTAAAATAATCAACACAACCGACGCTCCTGTTAAAATAGGTTTTGTAAATGTTCCGAAACACCTTTCGATAAAATGTTTTCCGGAGACTCTTAAACCCGGTGAAAAGGGTGTTATATCGGCTACATATAATGCCAAACTTAAAAATGACTGGGGGTTTGTAGTGGATAACTTATTCATTACATTAAACGATAAACGTAATTACAAAAACCGACTTGCTGTAAGTGCCAATATTGTTGAAGATTTTGACTCGTGGTCTGAGGAACAGATGAAGAATGCACCAAAAATTGAGATACCTGAGAAAGTGTTCAATTTTGGAGAGATTAAACAAGGTGAAAAAGTTGAACATAAATTCAAAGTAACAAATGCAGGCAAATCACCTTTAATTTTCAGAAAAATAAAAGCATCTTGCGGATGTACCGCCATTAAACCTCAAAAAATGGAACTGGCTCCCGGAGAAAGCACATACATAACTGCTATTTTCAATTCAGCTCATAAAAAAGGTCGCCAGAACAAATCAATAACAATAATCAGTAACGATCCTAAGAACACAACTGTTTTGCTGCGCATTTCAGGCAATGTGACATTAGAGTAAAAAAAACGCAGCTGAATACGATATTTAATTCAGTATTCCATAAATTAGCGGAACATCAAAACAAAACCCGGTGTTCCGCTTTTTTTGTGTCACCGTATATCACATGCTAAAATGGAAAAAAAGAAACACCACGAAAACAACCCGGAATACAAAGGACTAAAAGTTAACAAAGGTGTGAACAAGATGCCATCGGTAAATCCTGACGCAGCCAAACGTTTTATCAGAAAAAAAAGAAGAATACTTTCTCCCGAAGAATATATAAACGGCATTTTAAATGGAGACTTCACAACACTGAGCAGAGCGGTTACCCTGATAGAAAGCTCGAAACCGGAACACCGCGACACTGCAGGTAAAATAATTTCAGGATGTCTGCCTTATTCAGGCAACAGCATACGTATAGGTATAACAGGTGTTCCGGGAGCCGGCAAAAGCACATTTATTGAAACTCTCGGCATGCACATAATAAGTCAGGGACATAAAGTGGCAGTACTTGCAATAGACCCTTCAAGTGAAAAATCAAAAGGAAGCATACTTGGAGACAAAACAAGAATGGAAAAACTTTCGACTGAAAAAAATGCCTACATCAGACCTTCCCCTGCTGCAGGCTCCTTGGGTGGCGTTGCCCGCAAAACACGTGAAACAATAATTCTTTGCGAAGCAGCCGGATTTGATACCATTATAATTGAAACCGTAGGTGTGGGACAATCGGAAACCTTAGTACATTCAATGGTTGATTTCTTTTTGCTACTCATGCTTGCAGGAGCCGGAGACGAACTTCAGGGAATAAAAAGAGGAATAATGGAAATGGCAGATGCCATAGCAATTAATAAAGCTGACGGTTCAAATATTGAAAAAGCCAGACTTGCAAAATCACAGTACCAGAACGCACTGCATCTGTTTCCACTACCTGAATCAGGTTGGGAGCCACAAGTTGAAATCTGTTCAGCTCTGTACAACACCGGAATAAAACCTGTATGGAACATGATTCAGGAGTACGTAAAAAAAACAAAAGAAAACAACTATTTTGAACTGAACAGAAAAAGACAGGCAAAGCACAGAATGTATGAAACAATAAACGAGTTTCTCATGTCCGATTTTTACAACAATGAAGAAGTAAAAAAGCTCATCCCTGAACTCGAAAAACAGGTTGCCAGGAATACAACAAGTCCTTACCATGCTGCCAAACAGCTGTTGGAACGATACAACAAAAAGATTGACAATAAATAAAATTAAAATGGGCATAAAAAACTTTTTCAACGGCAATATATCAATATGTCCTAAAAACAACACCATACATATTTCAGCACAATTTATGTCATATGAAAAAAATCGTACAGATAAAAAAGCGATAACTTTAAAAAGCTTTTTATTCACCCTAATTATCATATTTCTATACAGCTGCAACAATAACGGCTATATCATAAAAGGAAAAATTAAAGGGGCAACCGATGGTACGGTTTACCTGAAACAGTATCAGAATAAAACCACTATTGCAGTTGATTCGGCAAAACTGCATAACGGCAAATTCATTTTCACAGGTAAAGTTGATACTCCGGTTCTTTACCTAATATATTACAGTGGCTCAAACACTCCAATAGCTCTGTTTCTGGAAAACAAAAAAATTAAAATTTATGCATCTGCCGACAGCCTGGACAAAGCAGTAATTACAGGTTCACCGGTTACTGATTTGTTTATTAAGTTTAATAAAGAAATGCCATTTTTAGACAGAAAAGCCGGATTACAAAAAGACTACAGAAAAGCCTTAATAGAAAATGATACAGCCACTATAAAAAAACTCACCCGCGAAAATGCCAGAATAGTTGAGGCGCAAAGAAAGTATTACAAAGATTTTGTTTTCAGATATGACACATCAATTGTAAGTGCCTACCTGGCAACAAGAATGGTTAACGCATTATCTGTTGATGAATTAAAAAAGCTCATTGGCAGATATGAAAAAAGCATAGGTAACCATCCGTATGTAAAGGAGCTGAAAAGCATACTTACATTAAAAGAACAGCAGGACAAACTTTCAAAAGCCACGGCAATAGGAAGTACTGCCCCCGATTTTATGTTCATGGATAAAAACGGCAAAAAGATCACACTATCTTCATACAAAGGGAGATATATACTGATTGATTTTTGGGCATCATGGTGCAAGCCATGTCGGCGTGAAAACCCTTACACAGTAGAAGCATACCGGAAATTCAGAAACAAAGGATTTGAAATACTGGGCATATCACTCGATGACGATACCAACAGCTGGAAACGTGCAATAAAAGAAGATAATCTTACATGGCCACAGTTCAACGACCCTGACGGCATGGTAGCAAAAATTTACGGAATTAACAGCATTCCTTCTTCATTCCTGATAGACAAAGACGGAAAAATTATTGCTAAAAATCTCAGAGGTAACGCTCTTATTAAGAAACTGGAAGACATATTTAAATAAACAACATAATTAACCTTATTAAAAATCATTACAACCTCTTTACTTATACAAAAGGTTAAAAGCGTTTAACCTTTAAACTTTACTTAATCTGTAATTTTTATTTCTCACGAATAAATAATAAGTTTGCTTCTAATTATAATCATCAAAAAAATTAATTAATGAAAAGTATTTTATTTTCTATTCTGGTTTTAACATTTACACTGGCTTCATGTCAGTCAAAGAAACCTGAAGGAGGATTCCTTCTTAAAGGAAAAATAGACGGTGCTGACGGAAAAACCTATGTAGTTGCCACTTTCGACGGCAAACAACTCATTGGTCTTGATACAGCAACAGTAGAAAACGGAACAGTAGAATTCTCCGGAGTTCTTGACTATCCACAACAAGTTTACATCATCGAAGAAGGTCAGATGAGACCTGTAATGCAGATTTTTGCAGAAAACACCGATATGTCATTTGAAGGTAGTGTAGACAGTTTATACGCAGCTGAGGTTAAAGGATCCAAGTCTCAGGATCTGATTACTGCTTACAACAAGGATATGGAAAAATATCAGAAGCAGAGTCAGGAACTGGGCCAGAAATATCAGGCAGCCAAAGCAGCCGGTGACGAAAAAACAGCTGAAGACATCTACAATCAGTATATGGAGATGAACGACAAGCGTCTTGCTGAAACAGAAGCATTTATTGCTGCAAATCCG
Source organism: Chlorobiota bacterium (assembly GCA_013153405.1). Lineage (GTDB taxonomy): Bacteria > Bacteroidota > Bacteroidia > Bacteroidales > Marinilabiliaceae > JAADEM01. Next base: position 42,518 of record JAADEM010000037.1, on the reverse strand, counting down.
GCATCACCGGTATCTCTCTTCCTTGTTCAGTCTGTTTTCATGAGAGAAGACTTCGACAAGCTAAACAATGCTTTCAGCAAACTTGATACAACACTGTCTGTTATTCCTGGTTACAAGGAAATTCAGGACTACATTGATGTAGTAGGTAAAACTCAGATTGGCAAAACTGCTCCTGATTTTACAGTTCCAACAATTGACGGTAAAGAGATTACTCTTTCATCGCTGAAAGGAAAATATGTTTTACTTGATTTCTGGGCATCATGGTGTAAACCGTGTATAGGTGAAATACCTTATATGCAGAAAGCATATCAAAACTACAAGGACAAAGGATTTGAGATTTTAAGTGTTTCTGTCGACAGAGATGAAAATGCATGGAAAAAAGCAGTTGCTGACAATAACATGACATGGCTTCAGGGACATGACACTGAGGATATTTCACATTCACTTTACGGTGTTATGAGCATTCCTACAACTCTGCTTCTTGACAAAGACGGAGTTATAATTGCAAAAAACCTGAGAGGAACTGCTCTTGAAGATAAACTTAAAGAGCTTATGAAATAACAAACGTACACTGTTTGAAAACATCAACTGCCTTTGTGACAGCAATGTCCGGAGGCAGTTTTTATTTTGCCCGTAGGTATAAAACCGAATTGTACAGGCAGAATTATGTCCTTAAACATGTTCTGTGTTTATTTGTTGTCATTGTAACGAAGGTTTCAACAGCTTATATTTGCTTCACAAACTTAAAACTAACACAATGGATTTTGATTTGATAATAATAGGAAGTGGCCCGGGTGGTTACGTGGCCGCAATTCGCGCATCACAACTTGGAATGAAAACAGCAGTTGTGGAAAAAGCCGAACTTGGCGGTATTTGTCTCAATTGGGGATGTATCCCGACCAAATCGCTGCTTAAAAGTGCGTCTGTTTTCCAGTACATCAAACACGCTGGTGATTATGGTATAACAGTAACCGGTGACATAAAAGCTGATTTTGATGCAATGGTAAAACGGAGCCGTGAAGTAGCTGCCGGAATGAGCAAAGGAGTACAGTTCCTTTTTAAGAAAAATAAGATTGAGCTGATACAGGGAACCGGTAAACTCACAAAAGACAAAACAGTGGAAGTAACCTCTGCCGACGGTACAACCCAAGAGCTTTCAGCAAAAAACATAATCCTAGCAACCGGAGCCCGAAGCAAACAGTTGCCTAACCTTCCCCAGGATGGAGAAAAAGTTATCGGATACCGAAAGGCAATGACTCTTGAAAAACAACCGGAATCGATGATCGTTGTCGGCTCGGGAGCTATTGGCAGTGAGTTTGCCTGGTTTTACAACGCCATTGGAACCAAAGTTACACTGGTAGAATACCTGCCCAATGTAGTTCCATTGGAAGATGAAGATGTTTCAAAACAACTGGGACGTGAATTTAAGAAAGCTGGTATCAAGGTTATGACAAATGCAGAAGTTTTATCTGTTGACGCATCCGGTGATAAAGTTAAAGCTGTCATCAAAACAAAAAAAGGCGAGGAAGAACACGAAGCCGACATTATACTTTCGGCAGTGGGAATTACACCAAACCTTGAAAACATAGGGCTTGAAGAAGCCGGCATAGAGATAGAAAACGGAAAAATAAAGGTAGATGACTATTACCGTACCAATGTAGAAGGAGTCTATGCTATAGGTGATATAGTTCACGGACAGGCACTGGCACATGTTGCATCAGCCGAAGGAATAATCTGTGTTGAAAAGATGGCTGGTGAAAAACCTGAACCTCTCGATTACGGAAATATCCCTGCCTGCACCTATACAACACCTGAAGTTGCCTCGGTAGGAATGACAGAAAAAGCCGCCAAAGAAGCAGGATATGAACTTAAAATAGGTAAATTCCCGTTCACGGCCTCCGGCAAAGCAAGTGCTGCAGGACACAGGGAAGGTTTTGTGAAGCTGATATTCGATGCTAAGTACGGAGAATTACTGGGAGCACATCTGATTGGCGCCAATGTTACCGAGATGATCGGTGAACTGGTAACAGCCCGTAAGCTGGAAACCACAGGCCATGAAATCATTAAATCGGTTCATCCCCATCCGACAATGTCGGAAGCTATTATGGAAGCTGCAGCTGCTGCTTATGGCGAGGTTATACACATTTAAAATTATTTCGAGGATGTCCAAAAAAGTAAAACATTAACGTCTTTACGGAAAAGAACAGCTTGTCCCGATTATTTTGGGAACGAGAAGCCAGACCAAAACAGTTTGACAGGCAGGCTTCACTTCATTCGGATGACAACTTTTTGGACATTCTCGCTTGATTTTCTATATCATAGAAGCTATTTCAACAGCCACTCTTTGGTTATACTCAAAAGCAAGATTCCTGTAATTAAACAAATCAACTATTGTTCCGATAAAACACAATCCGGCTGTAAGAAGATATAGAATTCCCATTCCAATCTGATTAAGAAGAAAACGATGAACACCCGAAACACCAAGCAGGCCTAGCAATGCGGTAAACAATACCAGTTGCGGATCACGGCGACGGTTCCGGTACAACATTGCAAATGATTTAATCTGTTCTTCAGACTTATCTCTCAAAAGAGAGTCGATAAATATTGCCTCCTCACTTTCTATTTCAGGCATTATGGAAATAATCCTATTCATTTTTTTCAGTATTTAATTTCAATATTTTTATATCTTTTCTCAATATTACAACAATACGGTGTAAAAGTACAGCTACTGCAAGAATTGCTAAAGGATGGGTATTCCACGATTCTTTAAAATCACCGTGAAACAGAAATATAATGGAATGCCCCAATCCGCATCCCGGACAAAAATCTATTCCCATCATTTTAAAAATACAGAATGAAAAATGTGTTTCATGTGTAGGTGCTGCTATTGCCAGGCTGACAAGAGCTGCAAACCAGAACCAAGCTTCCAGATGTGACCAACGGAAATTATATCTTATCTTAACAGGGATTTGGGTCATAACTAACCCAAAAATAGCATTTTTATTATAACATTCCGTTATCGATAAGAATAATAATATGTTCTATCATTTTCTCATCTCCTTCGGGGTCGTAATCGGCTTTCAGGTTGGAACCGAACAGTCGTGCCACCGACTGCCAGAAGAATGCTGCAAAGCCGCTTTTATACTCTTTTATCAGATTATAGGTTGTGTCACCCGTTTCCCTGTCGATAAGACGTATAAGAAGAAAACCCTGTGAAACAGTAAGGTGGCGGAGAGGTTGTTCAAATTCGGCAAAAAGTTGTTTTTCGGCTTCCTTAAGATACTCCTTGCGCTCTTTATCCGTTTTTAATGTTTGCATATGAGCATCAATCTCATGTAATTTCTTTGCAGCAAGACGGGCATACGGAAGTGTCTTTTTTATATTACGTACCAAACGGGAATATCTCCTGTACTCTCTTTTACTTTTAAACTTCCATTTGGGAACAACCGAAATTTCATGTAATGTTACGTGTGGCAATGTGTCTCCATGAACAACCCTGGTTTCAAGAAATATTTTCTTTGAACCTGAAACAGGTTTAAGCTCCTGCGCAGAGCTTTTCAAGCCCCAAAACAACAAAAATAATATAACATAGTAACCAGCTCTCATAACTCTGCTTTCTTCCTTGCCTCACTAATTATTTACAAAGATAAGGCCAAAACAACATAAAGATAAACATATAAGCATAAAAGCATTAAACAAAGATAAAACAACAAAATTATTTAAAATCATACACTTTCATTTGTAGTATTACAAATACATCTTTCCTTTTATTTATACGATTCATTTTATTGTTTGTTTTATATTTACAAAACAGAAACTGAATAAATGAAGAATAACAAACACGGATTTACCACCAAAGCCCTGCACACTCCTTTTCCTGTGCCGGATACACACGATGCTCTTCATATGCCTGTGTACGATGGTGTAGCATACGAGTTCGACTCGGCAGAAATAATGGAAGATGTATTTACTCACAAGGTAAAAAGCCACATTTATTCCCGAACATCAAATCCCACCGTAGAATATTTTGAACAGAAGATGCTGGCAGTTACAGGCGGTTTTGCAGCAATTGCCGTTTCATCTGGAATGGCAGCCATATCGAATGCAATACTTGCCGTAATTGAAAAAGGGGAGAATATCCTTGCTTCAAATCATCTTTTCGGTCATACATATGCTTTGTTTAAATACACTTTGCCGTCGTGGGGAATAAGTGTGAAGTGGATTAATATTAATTCTGTTGATGATATAGTAAGTGCCATAGATAATAATACACGGGCAATATTTTTTGAAACCATTACCAATCCACAACTTGAGATACCCGACATTCCTGCAATTACTGAACTGGCAAAAAAGTATAATCTGATTACCATCGCAGATTCAACCCTCACCCCACCCTGTGTTTTCAATTCGAAACAACACGGAATCGACATTGATGTGATGTCGGCAACCAAATTTATAAGCGGCGGAGCTACTGCTTTTGGAGGTGTGATAATTGACAACGGAAGAGATTGGAGCAAAACTCCTGCTTTAAAAAGATTCGCAGATGCAGGCGAAAAGGCATTGGTTTTTAAAATACGTAAAGAGATATTCCGTCACCTTGGCGGCTCAATGACTGCACAAACAGCCCATTATATGAACCTGGGGCTTGACATACTTGCTATTAGAGTTGAACGCAGCGTGAAAAATTCATTTAAGTTGGCTGAATTTTTAGCAGGTCATCCGGCTGTTAAAAATGTGATTTATCCGGGGCTTGATACGCATCCACAAAACCGGCTTGCAAAGGAGCTGTTCAGTAATAAACCCGGAGCAATCCTGACTTTCGGGTTAAAAAATATTGATGAGTGTTTCAGGTTTATGAACAATCTTCAAATGATAAGACGTGCAACTAACCTGAACGATAACAAAACCCTTATTATACATCCGGATTCAACCATTTATGCCGAATTTTCGCCCGAAGAAAAAAAGAATATGCAAATAAAAGATACGATGATGCGTTTATCTGTGGGAATAGAAGATACAGAAGACCTGATATCCGATATCGAAAGTGCTTTAAACAACATTTAAAATCAGATGAACAAAAGCTTTCTTTTATATATCTTTTCAATTTCCATTTTTTTGTCTCATATCAATGGACAGGAACAGGTTTCCGACACATTGACTGAAAAAAAATCCTTCATTGACAAAACAACGGACCTGGCCGATAGTATGATTGATATGATAACATGGGAAAAACCAAAGTATACCTTTTCGCTTTTCCCGGTTGGCGGATATTCCCCTAGAACGGGTTTTGAATTTGGTATTATGCCCGTTTTTCAGATTAACACACATAAGGAAGCCGGATCCAAGTATACCCGGACAACAACCATTGCACCATACTTTATGGTCTCAACCAAGGGAATGTACTCTTTTGATATTGACATGGTCGCATTCACTCAAAGGCAATGGTTTTTCATTGTAAAAACACAGTATATGTATCTGCCCGACACGTATTACGGAATAGGTAACGGAGACAAAGAAGAACCATATTCTGAATACAATCTTCAACAATTCTCCTTTTTGGGAAACATACTTAAGGGATGGAAAGATAAATTCTTCATTGGCCTACAAACCGACTTCAACTATTCCGACAATACTGATATTAACGGTGATTTGCTCACACCGGATGTTCCAGGATATGCAGGAGGCTGGGCAAACGGTATAGGACCTATGGTGGCTTTTGATACACGTGATAACATTTCTTACCCTTCAAAAGGATGGTATATAACAGCTTCTTCACTTTGGTATTTCAGCAATTCTTTGGGCGACTACGGTTTTAGTGCCTACAATGTTAATCTGAGAAAATTTTTCAGCATTAAAGACGACAAGATGGTACTTGCCGCACAGGCATATCTGAACATCACCGACGGGAACACTCCGTTTAACAAATTGTCCGCACTGGGAGGAAAACGACTTTTAAGGGGAATACCGTCACCATTGAAATATATCGACGACAATGCATGGTATGTACAGACCGAATACCGTCAGCATATCTGGTGGAAAGTTGGAGCTGTGGTATTTGCAGGTACAGGAAGGGTTTTCAACAATTTCGACAACTCATTTTTCAAAGATTTGCATTTTGCTGGAGGTGCGGGAGTTCGCTTCAAAGTACTTCCGGACGACGGCCTTAATCTCCGCCTCGACTTCGGAATGACAAACCGCGGCGACAATGCAGTTTACGTAACTTTGCGCGAAGCTTTTTAATGTTGAGAAATTGATAAATTGAGTAACTTAGTAATTGATAATCGAATGACAGCACAAGACATAACAGAACTGATAGGCAAAACACCTCTTATAAAATTAAACCGGATAACCGGTACAAACACTGAAGTTTACGCCAAGCTCGAATATTTTAATCCGGGCGGCTCGGTTAAAGACAGAATAGCCAAAGCTATGATAGAAGATGCGGAAGGAAAAGGGCTGTTGGATAAAAATACGGTTATTATTGAACCTACCAGCGGAAATACAGGCATCGGCCTTGCCATGATAGCCGCAGCCAAAGGCTACCGTATGATACTCACCATGCCCGACAGCATGAGCATAGAAAGACAGAAGCTGCTTAAACTGTTCGGTGCCGAAATAGTGCTCACCCCCGCCGCGGAAGGAATGAACGGAGCAATAAAAAAAGCAGAAGAACTCGCTGTTGAATTCCCCAAAAGCTTTATCCCTATGCAATTCTCAAATCCCGCAAATCCGGAAGCCCATCGCACCTCAACAGCATTGGAAATATGGGAAGACATGAACGGTAATGTGGACATCTTCATTGCAGGTATAGGAACGGGAGGTACGATTACAGGCACCGGAGAAATACTGAAACAAAAAAATCCAGGACTGAAAGTGATAGCTGTAGAGCCGGAAAATTCCCCAGTACTGTCGGGCGGGAAAGCAGGCTCCCATAGAATACAGGGAATAGGTGCAGGCTTTATTCCTGATGTGCTGAACACAAACCTTATTGATGAAATAATAAAAGTATTGGATGAAGATGCAGTGAAATATTGTAAACTGGCTGCCTCTGAAGAAGGTATCCTGTGCGGGATATCGTCAGGTGCTGCAATACGAGCCGCTGTTGAAATTGCCTCCCGCCCCAAAAACAAAGGGAAAAAGATAGTAGTCTTAATACCCGATACGGGAGAACGCTATCTGAGTAGTCTGGAGGTTTAGGCAAGAAAAATGTTTCGATACATTACCCCTGATTCATAATCTTCCTGAAAAAGTAATTTTTCACATAAAAATCAGCCTTTCCGAATTTTCAGATAGGCTTTTGCATTAGGTATACACAGGTTCTATTTTTTCAGATATTTCTGGCTCCTCATATATGATATGATGAACCGAGTTGTATGCCAAAGTGAAATAAAAAGTTTGTTTCTATTTTCTTCTAATTATATTATTACTTCATCAGTAAAGATACCGGCCAGATAACCACGGCCTAAAACTTTTATACCAGCGATCTTCCTTTATATGGTTTCTGATGGCACGTGATTGGAATCGGGTGCGCATTTGGTAAGCTCCTCCGAATTAATCCAGTAATAGTGTGCGTGAGCATTGAATCCGAGAAAATGACCTCATCCACGGTTTAGCGGGCATTCCCTCACATCAAAACGAAAATATGTTTTACCGTAATCGGACTTACCGATTCTTACTGTTTATTACTTTTCAGTTTCCAGTTTCATCTTAACCTTTTTTCCCGTAAGCTTTTCATACTCCGATATCATTTCATTAAGAATTTCAGGGTTCTCCTCTGCCACATTTTTCTCCTGTCTGATATCTGTTTTAAGATTATAAAGCTGAACAACAGGAGCATTACCTGTCGGCAGATTAACCCAGTTTACGGAAGGACCTTTATATGGAGGAATCATAACCCAGTTGCCTTTACGATAGGCTGTACGCCCGGTTGCTTCAATGCCCAGAGATTCTCTGCCTGCATTACTTTTACCGAGAAACACATCCATAATATCAACACCGTCTTTTGAGCGTTCATCACTGCCAACCAATGAAGCAAAAGAGTTGAGCAAATCTATCTGTGAAACCATTGCATCGGAAACTCCGGGTTCAATATGACCTTTCCAAAATGTTATAAAAGGCAGCCTTGTTCCGGCCTCAAGCAAACTGTACTTACCGCCTCTGAATGGCCCCCAAGGTTTATGATCTCCGTTCCTTTCAACCGATTCATCCTGATACCCGTCGTCAAGTACCGGTCCGTTATCACTTGTGAGTACAATGAGAGTATTCTCTAGCAAACCTTCATTCTCAAGTGTTTTCATTATTTCACCAACACACCAGTCACCCTCAACTATAACATCGCCGCGGGGTCCTAAATCTGTTTTACCAACAAAACGCTTATTCGGGGTACGGGGCACATGTGGTTGCTGCAATGCAAAATACAGAAAAAACGGTTTATCCTTGTGTGTTTTTATGTAACTCTTAGCCCTTACAACAAATGTATCTGCCATATTCTCATCTACCCAACGGGCACTTTCACCACCTATCATATGACCAATACGTGAAATTCCGTTTACGATAGTTCCGGTATGCCCCTGCCCCGGCGATGGTTTAAGCTTTAAAAGCTCAGGGTGCTCCTTTCCTGTAAGCTCTCCCGGAAACTTCTTTCTGTAACTTACTTCAATAGGATCGGATTTATCAAGACGCAACACATTTCCATTCTCAATGTATACCGTTGGCACACGATCCTGAGTAGCTGCCATTATAAACGAATAATCAAAACCCACTTCATTAGGTCCGGGAGATATATGCCTGTTCCAGTCTACGTTGCCGGAACCAAGTCCAAGATGCCATTTCCCCACTATTCCTGTTTGATATCCCTGTTTTTTCAACATCTTCGGTATTGTAAGTTCATCTGTTCCGATTATCAATGGTGCAGAGCCGGGAAGTATATGAGCCTTTTTATTCCTCCATGGATATTTACCTGTCAGTAAAGCATAACGACTCGGAGTACAGGTGGACGAAGATGAATAACCGCGTGTAAACCTCATACCTCCTTTGGCCAGTTTATCAATATTGGGTGTCGGAATCGCTTTACTTCCATATGCACCTGCATCACCGTAACCCAGATCATCAAAATAAATGACAACAATATTTGGTTTAACCTCTTTTTTGCTTTTCCCCGTTTCAGAACCGGAACATGCTGACACAGTAAATGTTAATACTGCCAGAATAACAAGTATAATCTTCATAGGATTTGAATTTAGTTTTTTTATATCGTTATTATTTTTCGTAGCAAACAAGTGATTTAAATTAACAATTCAAGTATTTTACTCCGGAACTTTTCACATAACATAAGCTATGCTAAACTTTATAACCATATTAATTGTTTATTTAATATAAAGGTACAAATAAATTAATCACATCAAGGATATTAATTTTTATAATTACGATCTTTCGGATTCACACCGATTAATTAAGAATAAAATATTTCAACTACATTACTTTGTTTTTATTAAAATACAATCAAATGAGAAAAATACTTTTAGCTGCAATTGTTCTGCTCTCTTCATTGCAGATTGCAACATCTCAGAAAAAAGAAAATGAAACAACAAAATTACAGTGGCCTAAAGAGATTGAAAAAAACGGAACTGTTGTTGTTCTGTACCAGCCACAACTTGAATCGTTCAAAGGGAACATACTCAAAGGACGCATGGCCTTAAGCGTTACTCCCAAAGGAGAAGATATTATTTTTGGTGCTTTATGGTTCAAGGCCCGTCTTGCTACTGACCTTGACAAGCGCACAGCTCTGCTCGAAAAGATAGATATAACAAAAATACACTTCCCAAACTTTACTGATACGGCAAGAATAGTAAGATTCACAGGACTACTTGAGAAAGAGATCGAATCATGGAATCTTTTGATGTCTCTTGACAGGATTCTGGCCGGATTAAAGGAGGCCGAAGACATAAAAAAAATATCGGTGACCCTAAACAACAAACCACCCGACATTTATTTCAGAACAGAACCTTCGGTTCTTATCACAATCGACGGGGATCCAATAATTGATGAAGTAAAAGGTGAAAAATTCGAATATGTGGTAAACACTCCGTTTTTCATTGTTAAAAAGAAAAAGAAATATTTTATAAAAGGCGGCAAGTTCTGGTATATTTCTGATAATGTAACACAAGGTTATGAACACACAGCTAAAGTACCTAATGACATAAAAGAGTTTGCTCAAAAAAACCTTCCTGAAAACAAGCTGGATTCCGCATCGGCAAAACTTGACAAAGCCCCGGAACTGATAGTTGTAACAAAACCTTCGGAACTTGTTGCCACCGACGGCAAACCCGAATACGCCCCGATTGAAGGAACAAAACTGCTGTATGTAACCAATACTTCGGATGATATCGTAATGGAAATTGGCGGTCAGTACAACTATGTATTGCTTGCAGGCAGATGGTTTCGTTCAAAAAGCCTTGAAGACGGGGACTGGAAGTTTGTAGAGCCGGAAGAACTGCCGGAAGACTTTGCAAAAATCCCGGCAGATTCGGATATGGGTGAAGTAAGAGTCAGTGTTCCCGGAACTCCAGAAGCTGAAGATGCATTGCTGGAACAAACTATTCCGCAAACAGCAACAGTAGATCGCAAAACTGCTAAGGTTGAAGTTAAATGGGACGGAAAACCTGAATTTGAAAAAATAAAAAACACCGACGTACAGGTAGCAAAAAACAGCGATAAAACTGTTTTGCTGATAAAAAACAAATATTACTGTGTTGATGACGCAATATGGTTTGTTGCCGACAGCCCGAACGGTCCTTGGATAGTAAGTGATGTAAGACCTGAAGAGGTAAATGACATTCCGCCAGAATCAGAAGCATATAACGTAAAATACGTTTATATCTATGATTCCACACCCGATGTGGTATATGTAGGATATCTTCCGGGCTACACTTGGTCCTTCGCTTATCACGGATGCGTTGTTTATGGAACCGGTTACTGGTATCATCCATGGTATCGCCATTATTATTATCCACGGCCTGTAACATGGGGATTCGGAGTACACTGGAATCCGTATACGGGATGGGGATTCTCATTCGGACTTAGTTACGGATGGATAGGCTGGAGATTTCATCCATACCGCGGATGGTGGGGGCCTAGAGGATTCTATCCAGGATACCGCCACGGCTTTTATCACGGTTACCGAAGAGGATATTATCATGGATACAGACGTGGTATGGCAAATGCCAGATACAGGCAGGCCAGATACAATAATCTTTACCGGCAGAGAAAAAACGGAATAAGATATGCCGGCATACCAGCAAATATGAGGGAACGTGACCTCAACAGAAAAGCACGTCCGGCAGCAAGGCCAAACAATGTTTACACCGACAGAAACGGAAATATATACAGAAGGGATAAGAGTGGAAAATGGCAGCCTATAAGAAACACAAGACCTTCAACCGGGCAACCGTCAACAAGGCCTTCAACAGGAAAACCAGGACAAAAACCATCTACACGGCCAACAACAAAACCGACGACCCGCCCTGCAACAAGGCCTTCAACAGGTCCATCAACTCAACCTGTTAAAAAACCTGCAACCAGACCGGCTACCAGGCCGGCAACAAAGCCAAGCACAACTGTTTCGCCAAAAACAAGGCAACAGCTTAACAGGTCGTACCAAAGCCGGAGCAGAGGTAACTACAATTACAACCGCTCAAGGTCGTACAGCAGACCAACAAGAAGCTACAGCAGGCCTGCAGGTGGAATGAGAAGAAGATAACGCATTACTGAAAATGTCCCAAAAGTCGTCATTCCGAGTATTCACTCCAAATTCTTGGGGCATAATGAGTAAATGATGAAATATCAGCGTCACTGCAATGAGCGCGAGCGAAGAAGCAGTCTCCCTTTTGCCGGGGATTGCTTCACCCCATAAAATGGGGTTCGCAGTGACGAACAAGTCTTGTTGTCAATCAGCGTCTTAAGCAACTCCGTCATTGGGTAACGGAGTGAAGTCTGCCTGCGCCGAAGCTTCGGCAAACAGGGAGCATCAAAGCTTATACATGTTGAATATCAATAGATTGCCTGCCCGAACACTCTGACCTGGCGGGCTTCGTCGTTCCTCCTCGCAATGACGTTAATTTTTTACTTTTGGGACATCCTCAGTTTTTATTTTAAATACCCCAGTGACCTTAAAAACTCTTCTGCCTCTTTCACCGTAGAGTTATAAACTTCCCTGTTACGATAGTTGAAAAATCCATGCCCCTGACCTTCGTACAGTTTCAGGTCACAACGGCTGCCTACTTTCTCCATAACCATTTTATAGTATTCGGCAGTTACCACAGGTATTAGCTCATCTTCAGTTCCCAGAAAGAAAATTGTGGGAGGAGCCCCTTTCTGAATGTTGTGCAGCGGAGAGAAATCCTTGTACGCCTCTCCTACCCTGTCGTATCCGTACCCCCCCGGACCATTATCAATCACAGGATTAAATAGAACCAAAGCATCTGGGACACAGCTTACAGTTGTATCGTCTGTGCTCTCGTTATAATCTTTTATCAGAGCAGTAGCGGCAGCAAGATGTCCGCCTGCCGAGCCGCCTGAGGCTATTATACTGTCAGGAGATATTCCGAATTCATCTGCATTTTGTCTTACAAAACGTATTGCCGACTTTGCATCTTTCAGCGACTCAAACGGAGTGGTTCCGTTTCGTTTCTTTACCCTGTAATCAACAAGAAAACACACGATACCTCTATCGGCAAAATACTTTGCATGATGAATAAACTGATGCGTATTACCCACATTCCAACCTCCGCCAAAAAAGAAAACCATTGCCGGACATTTTTCCGAGATAACAGTATCGGGAGAATTAATGACCTCCATATACAGTTTGATTGTATCAATCTGTTTATACAGGACTTTCGTCTGTGATACGGTTTCAAAAGAAAACAGCATAACAAAAACCGGCAAAAAAATGAAACACTTTTTAATCATACTTAACACCCTTAAAATTTAAAATAATCAATGTCTTGTTTTTTATTTTTCAGGATGAAAAATAAAGAAATTATTCCGACAAAGAAGAATATTATAGCAGGAATAAACACAAATGAAAAACGCTTATCTCCGGCATGAATCATCATAGCATTTTCAATTTCATACTCGGTAATAAACTCATCCGATTCCGTTTTAAAAACTTTTATAATCTGTCCTGCATTATGAGTTTCAAAATCACCTCTGCTAACCTTTATATCTTTTACATCTCCACATGACAATAATTTTCCTTTAAAATTAAAACCGGGGAAAAAGGAGTTATTTGTTTTCTTTTTATCTTCTATCCTAAAAGCAATTGCGTTATTCAAATCCAGCCTGTTATACAAAACAGTAAAAGTAACCGCATCCTGCAACCCTAAATAAGTTATAGTAAATGATATAATCATTAAATACAATATTTTCCTCCGATCTGGCATCATCTTTTTATTTATCTCCCAGGACTCTGAATTTCCAATGCGGGTTTTGCGACTGCACATGTTCTTTCTTCACTATCTCTTTAATCTTTTCAATAATTTCAGGATACTCTGCTGAAACATCCTTTGATTCTGAAATATCTTTTTGCAAGTCGTAAAGCTCAAATGTAAAATTGTTCCTTCTCCTCACATTACGGCAAACTGCTTTCCACTTACCCATTCGTACGGCAAGTTGTCCGCCGTATTCGGGAAATTCCCAATACAAATATCCATGCTCTTTCTGTCTTTTCGCCTCCAGAACAGGCAGAAAACTGATTCCGTCAATATCTTCAGGTTTGTCAATTCCGGCTATATCACACAACGTAGGAAGAACATCATAAAAAGCCGATATATGGTCTGTTTCTGTTCCCGGCTTTATTTTACCGGGCCATTCAGCTATCATAGGAACACGTATTCCTCCCTCATAAACAAATCCTTTCCCTCTTCCATACCCGCTACGGAAAGGATGAGCACTGTCGAACCACGGAGAGTCCGTTCCTCCGTTATAAGTAGGGCCATTATCGGATGTAAAAATTATAATGGTATTATCATAGATGCCAAGATCTTTAAGCTGCATAACAAGTTTACCCACATTTTCATCAAGATAAGATATCATTGCTGCATAAGTAGCATGAGGATAACGGCACGGGAAATAACCTTTGTTTCCGGTGTAAGGTTCTTCATCTCCGAACTTTTTCACGTAATAATCAACCCACCTCTGAGGCGCCTGCAAAGGAGCATGCGGAATCGGAGTTGCCCAGTACAAAAAAAAAGGTCTGTCCCTATGTTCATCAACAAACTTTGTTATGGCATTAAACATCAGCTCAGGGGCATAATCAGTCTGATGATATTTAGTATAACTATTTATGTCATACGGATCGGCACCTTTATCGAGTTTTGTTCCGGGAGGTACAGTGTCGTTATTAAGATGTATTCTGTGATCGTTTTCCCATAGATGCAAAGGATAATAAGTATGCGCCTGCCGCTGACAGTTGTATCCAAAGAAATAGTCAAATCCCTGTTTATTAGGCACACCATCAGTTTGCGGAGCACCAAGTCCCCACTTGCCAATTATAGCTGTTTCATACCCGGCTTTCTGCAAAAGGCGTGCAGAAGTGATAGTTCCGGCAGGAATAGGAAACTGTCCTTCGAGTGTGGAATCTTTGGCAACGGCTTTATAATCCCATACTTTTCCCCTGCTGGTCCACTCATCATTCCCTCGTACCAAAGAATGCCCCAAGTGCTTTCCGGTAAGCAAAACACATCGTGATGGTGCGCAAACAGGAGCTCCCGCATAATGCTGTGTAAACTTCATTCCATTATTTGCAAGCCGGTCAATATTCGGTGTCTCAATTTTTTTCTGACCATAAGCTCCAAGTTCTGCATAGCCAAGATCATCGGCAAGAATATATATGATATTTGGCTTTACATATTTTGTTTCTTTCCCGGCTTTACTACAGGATACAGTCAAAACCGAAAACATAATCAGTAAGAAACTATATAAACTAAACCTGCTAATCATAATAAAAATTAATTTCAGATGTGATAAGAATACTTTTTTTATATTTGAACATACACTATGAATACGGTTCAAACAAATATATTTAATGTTATCCTATTTATCCTGATTTTCAGTATAAACATATCTGTTTGTAGTGCAAAAAAAACATATATTGAAAAAAAAATAACAATCAGTGGATATGTAAAAGATGCCCAAACAGGTGAGAACCTTACCGGAGCCACAATCTTAATAAAGGAGACAGGCAAAGGCTCAACAGCCAACAGCTACGGATTTTACAGTATTTCTTTGACACCAGGTACATATCATCTGACATTTTCATTTATCGGATATGACGAAAAAGAGATAGAAATTAAAGCAGACAAAGACTTTTCGTTAAACATATTGCTGGAACCCGGATCCGAGCAACTTCAGGAAATAGTAATCACATCACAGCAAAAGGATCATAATATCACATCTCCGCTTATGGGAAACGAGAAACTCCTTAGCAACGACATAAAACAGATTCCTGTTTTAATGGGCGAAACTGACCTTATTAAAGTTCTTCAGTTAATGCCGGGGGTACAGGCAACAAGTGAAGGTTCCAGCGGATTCAGTGTGAGAGGTGGAAATCCCGACCAGAACCTTATTTTGCTTGATGAAGCAACAGTGTATAACGCCGGGCATTTCCTCGGCTTTTTTTCGGTTTTCAATAACGATGCCATTAACAGTGTAGAATTGTATAAAGGTTATATTCCGGCCAGCAGTGGAGGCCGGATATCTTCTCTTCTCAACATCAGAATGAAAGAAGGAAATAAAAAGAAATTCTCAGGGACTGCAGGTATCGGAACCATTGCCTCCCGATTCACTCTGGAAGGACCGATTATAAAGGACCGTACATCTTTTATTGTCAGTGCCAGGCGTACATATCTCGACCTTCTGATACCTGTTTTTGCAAAAGACGACATGAAAGACAACAGAATATATTTTTACGATTTGAATGCTAAAGTAAACCACACCCTGAATAAAAACAACCACTTTTACTTAAGCGGATATTTCGGCCGTGATGTATTCAGAAATGAATTCTCTAAAATGGATTTCGGCAATAAAACCTTCACTGCCCGATGGAATCATGTTTACAATCCCAGATTATTCTCAAATCTCACCTTGATATACTCAAATTACGATTACGGACTGGGTACAATTGAAAGCGGAGCCAATTCCTTCGAATGGAAATCAAACTTAAAAGACTGGAGCTTAAAAGCAGACTTTAATTACTACATGAACACTTCCAACACCATCAGTTTCGGCGGCCAGACAACTTATCACGATATAATGCCGGGCAATGCCTACGGGAAAGACGAGGACGACATGTACAACGAAATACGTCTGGCAAACACAAATTCGCTCGAACATGCTATTTACATTTCAAACACACAAAATATCACTCAACGATTTGTTGTTAAATACGGATTACGTTTTTCAATATTCCAGAATATAGGCCCCGGCACACTTTTCGAATATGATGACAACTACAATGTAACAGGTGAACGTGAAATAAAAAAGGGTGAAATATACAATACATACACCGGACTTGAACCACGAATAAGCTTAAGCTATATTTTAACCCCCGGCACATCGGTAAAAGCATCCTATTCCAGAACAAAACAATATCTGAACATGGCCAGTAACTCAACATCTTCATCTCCGCTTGACATATGGTTTCCTGCAAGTCCTAACGTAAAACCGCAAACAGCCGACCAATACTCTGTCGGTTTCTTTAAAAATATATTTTCAAATAAAGTAGAAACATCATTAGAGTTGTTTTACAAAAACATGCAAAACACAATAGACTTTAAAGATCATGCCGAACTTTTACTGAACGAACATCTGGAGGGTGAATTAAGGTTTGGAAAATCATGGTCATATGGTGCCGAAATTTTTGTCAGGTATAATCTCAATAACTGGAAAGGCTGGATAAGCTATACCCGGCTAAAAGCCGAACGTAAAATAGACGGTGTAAATAATAATAAAACATACCTGTCACCGTACGATCACACCAATGATATTAGTCTGGTAGTAAATCACAGGATATCTGAGAGATCATCATTTGCCGCCAACTGGGTATTTTACACAGGAGCTCCGGTAACCCTGCCGGTAGGCAGATATGAATCAGGCGGTGTTATTGTACCTCTTTATTCTGACCGTAACGAAGAGCGGATGCCAAACTATCACCGACTCGACCTCTCTTTTACATTACATTCAAAAAACAAAAAGCAAAAACAGTGTAAGGGCGAATGGGTATTTTCTGTTTACAATGCATATTACAGAAAGAATGCCTGGGTAATTAATTTCGAAAACGATGACGACAATCCCTTGATAATACATGCACGTATGACATACCTATTCTCAATTATTCCGGCAATTACGTATAATATTAAGTTCTGATATGAAAAATTTAATTTACATTTTACTATTGTTTATATCAGCTTGTACAGAAGATATAGAACTGAATCTCAAGCACACAGATCCTCGCCTGGTTGTTGAAGGATTTATCACAACCGATACCGCAACTCATTATGTACGTCTCTCAAAGTCGGGTGACTTCTTTGCCAATGAACAAATGCCTGCTGTCCGGCATGCAAAGGTTTCCATTAATGACGGACATTATACTTATGAACTTATTGAGTCTGAAAGCCTGCCCGGACTTTACCTTACATTCGACAACTTCTTTGGTGTTACGGGAAGAACATACAAACTGAAAATTGAAAATGTAGACATAAATGATGACGGAGTATATGAAACTTACACCGCCCAAAGCTATCTTAATCCGGTAACCAAAGTAGATTCTATTAAACTTGAATATGAAGACAACTGGGATTTATGGAAAGTTCTTCTTTACGCAATGGAACCTGGTGGTGATACTACCGATTACTATATGTTCAGCCTGATAGTGAATGATACCCTGTACACAGATCAATTAACAGAAGTAACCGTTGCCGACGACCGGTTCATTGACGGAAATTATGCCAAAGGTGTATGGGTACACAGTTTTTATATAAATAATGATGAATACGACATTTACCCCGGAGACACAATTACTCTTAAAATGAGTGGAATAACTTCTGAGTTTTACAACTATGTCATTGCTTTACAGGAGGAAACAGGAACCAACATACCACTTTTCAGCGGTCCGCCTGCAAATTTACCGGGAAACATAAGCAATGGTGCTTTAGGATATTTTACCTGTTACTCAAACTCTTACGGCTCAACGATACATACCGGAGATAAAACCGATATCCAATAGTACACATTGTATACATAAAACGTAAACAGGCTATTTCATTTCCATAACAGTAACCACAACCTGCCGGCTTCGGCGAGGACCATCAAATTCACAAAAGAAAATATTCTGCCATGTTGACAATCCTGGTTCTCCGTTAATTATGGGAATAGATTCAGACGGGCCTACTATACCAGCCTTGAGATGTGAGTCTCCATTTCCATCCTGTCGATCATGCAACCATACCCCATTAGGAATTAATTTCCGAAGCAGGTTAACGACATCGGTTTGTACCGAATCATCCCAGTTTTCCTGAATCATTATGGCTGCTGTTGCACCACGGGCAAAAACATTTACAATACCTTGCTTTACTCCCGATTGTTTTACAATTTCAGTCACATCCCTGGTGATATCGACAAGAACCTCCCTTGCTGATGTTGAGAATGTAATTACCTCTTGCATTTTCTGAGTATTAAAACAACTATCCGTGCAGATTCGTTCCTATTATTCTCATAAACTCTTCACGTGTCGCAAGATTATTAAGAAATGCCCCGGTAAAGTCTGAGGTTGTTGTAACCGAATGTTGTTTTTGAACTCCGCGCATTTGCATACACATATGCTGGGCTTCAATAACAACTGCAACCCCCAACGGATTAAGTGTCTTCTGAATACACTCTTTGATCTGTGTGGTAAGACGCTCCTGTACCTGAAGACGTCGGGCAAAAGCTTCTACCACCCTGGCTATTTTGCTAAGTCCTGTAATATGGTGACGAGGAATGTATGCTACATGAGCTTTTCCAAAAAAAGGCAACATATGGTGCTCACACATTGAATACAATTCTATATCCTTTACTACCACCATTTGTTGATAATCTTCCCGAAACATTGCCGAACGAAGAATCTCCTCCGGGTTCATATTATATCCCTGAGTGAGAAACTGCATTGCCTTCGCTACGCGTAAAGGGGTTTTCTCCAGGCCCTCCCTGTGAGGATCTTCACCTATCAGTTTCAGTACGTTATAATAGTTCTTACTTAACTCTTCGGTTACCTCGTCATTGAAAGATTCAACCTTGGAATAACCGTTTTTGTCACCATTTAAAGTAAATTCCATGAATATCAGTTCAGATTATTGACATACAAAGATGCTCTTTTTTTAAGAATCAAAAAAGAAGCTGTCAGGCAAATTTTACCGCCATCAGGGAATTTGCCTTTTTACATTCTCCGGACTCGGTCAGTCATCTTTTTTTATAACAACTGACTCTTTATTTCCCGGCTTCAGTTTATTTTGTCGCTGTTTATACAAGTTCAACAGAAAACGGGTCTCTTTTTGCGAAAGCACATCCGTTTCCGGATTAGTTTCTCGTATTTTCATTTTCTTTTTCTTCGACAAATACATTATGTACGGTATAAGCCGATCGGAATGAATACCAAAAATCATATCCGGAGGCACCTGTGTTTTATAAACTGTTTTCATTGTTTGTTCATGTATCACCATTTGCTGATTTGCCTCTGCATCCATTCGTTCAGGGCTCTGTGTCAATGCCTGACGTGTAGCAGCTTTAACATTACGGTTTGCATTAACATATTCAGGGTTTATCATCAGTGGCGAATATTTAGCCTCCAGCAATAATTGCTGATATCTGGGAACAACTATCACCTCTGAAAGTTGTACTGTATCTTTTGACAGGAAAACACCTATCAGATAATTATTGGTATCAAGAGTATCATTAATCTGAATATAAGTATCCTTATATCCTACATAAGAGAATTTAAGCAAATCTCCTTTTTTAACCCATACATGAAACTCTCCGTTATTGTTTGCCAGAAAACTATTATCGTGAATAGCATATTTTGCATATGGTAAAACCTCGAGACTATCCTTGTCAAATATCATTCCCGAGAAGCGGATTGAATCCAGGCTTAAAGTATCCTGAGCCTTAACAACCACATGCAATGGTAACAGCATTAATACAATACTTATAATAATCTTTTTCATAATCTGTTTTTTTGGTTCCTTGTTAGTATAACAAAAAGCAGGCCGATAGAAAAACCTGACAAATTTACACTCTCAGGGAATAATTTATAATATAATTTCATTAATACTTCTTTTGGGAACATGATGAATTCCGTCTGAGTCGCGCCAATATTTAAAGTCATTATCCTTCATATCTTCTATTACCACTTTCTCTTTAGGTTTACCTATAGCAAGCACATAAAGTATCTCAAATCTCTCAGGAATATTAAGTTCAGTTCTTAACCTTTTTTTGTCAATAGCAGCAATAGTGCATCCACCGAGTCCTTTTTCTGTTGCACCCAGCAATATTGACTGAATGGCAATTCCATCATCGCAATATTGATTATCGGCAATCCCGGTATCAAGCAGCATAACTATATACGCAGAGGGGCGTTCTCCATCCTCCGGACCGGGCCAGTCTGTCAGGTATCCTGCCCAGGCAAGCGTCGGAAATATTTTTGCATTTGTTTTTTCATCACACGATAAAAAATATTTCAGCGGTTGTGCATTTCTTGCCGACGGAGAATAACGAGTAAGTTCCACCAACTCAACCAAATCATTCTCCGACACTTTGTATTCCTGATAAAAACGCCTGTAGCTTCTGCTTTTCAGCATGAGATCTTTTAACATAATGACGATTTAAATAAAATATTTCATTTCAAACTTAATGTAAATAACGATAAAACAAAGACCAACATACTAACTTTTATCAAAATACATCATATAAAATTTTTATTTATGTCAAAAAAAAACAAACTTTGCTACACTGGCTGTTATATTTTTTTTCATCAAAAAAACTCAGGCCCGTTTATTACTGATTAATCTACAAACAACAAACACTTAACTTTTAAACCAATCTAAACCTGTTAATTATGAAAACAAAACCAACCCTTACAATTCTGTTTTTATTTGCAGCTCTGCAATGTTATGCTCAAACCGACATAATAAAATTTGACTGCACAGAAACACAATCTATACAACAGGGACTTCTTATTCTTCAACCTTTCACTATGCCTGATGGTGACGATTACTATATTACCGAAATCGGGGTTCAGACAGGGGACCTATCTCAAAGCGGGAAAATTTATATGGGAATATACGAATATAAGGATTTTCCGGAAGCAGGTCTGTATTTAATCTTCAGATCAGATGAGATAAGTTTTACTGGGGGCGCTAATGCAACAATCACAACTCCCGTAAAAAAAGGGGTTCAAAAACTGGAAGCATCTAAAACATACTATATCTCATTAATGTACATGGGTAGTGATTACTTATATGTACAAAAACAAAGCAGTGCCGTCAATGACGGTATTGCAACAGATCTGGATAACACTCTGTTCAAAGACAACAATGTATATCCGTTCTTTCCTAATCCTGTAAGTACAGAAGGTAACTGGGCTTTTAATACAGGTATGATTCTGAAAGGAGAAGTTATAGACGAAGAAATTGTACCGTACAACGATATTTTTGATTTCAACACTACCGATTATCAGGAAATAGACAAAGGATTAGTGGCTTCATCTCTATTAAGCGTACCCGGCACCGGCGATATAATGGTAAGACACATAGGAATAAAAACAGACACCTCAGATGCCTCAGGTCCGGTTAAATTTGCGGTATATGAAGGCTTGAATAATTCAAGGCTTATATATATCTCTGATGAAATAAATATCCCCGCAGTTAAAAGAGACACCTTTTATGCAAATATTCCAGAATCGGAACTTACACTTAAGGCCGACAGTTCATATTATCTGGCTATTCAATACGGAGGTGAAGGCATTTTACATATCAGCAAGGGAGTTAATCCATATTCAAAAGGAATTACAACAGCAAATTCACATTCATATTTTATAACAGAAACAACCTATCCGAATTTTCCTGATCCTTTTGATGCTTCAGGCTCCTGGTATTTCACTCTGGGATTTGTACTTAATTCTGATCCTGCCATTATCACAAGCAGACAAGATGTAAAAAGCAACGACATCAAACTGTTTCCTGTGCCTGCAAAAGATTTTATATGGGTATATTCCGACAACACCGTTATTCCCGGAACTGTAATTAATGTTTATAATATGACCGGAAATCTTGTTCTGAGGTCGGCATGGACAGATAATCACACTTCAAAATTAAATATCTCAGAACTCCCCGGTGGTATTTACATAATTAAAAGCAACGAGATTAATGTTAAGTTTATAAAACAATAAATACATCATCTCGATAAAAACAATACAGGTCATTTAAACCTAAACACTTAAGAAAAGAGGGTGTCCTAAAAGTCGTCATTCCTTACCACAATGACGTGGCTGTTTTACTTTTCGGACACCCTCTTTTCTTATTTTATACTCAAATTATTAATATCTTCCGCCTACAACTTTCCAGTCTACAACTTTCCAGAATTCAGCAATATAGTCAGGACGCTTATTCTGCTTATCAAGATAATAAGCATGTTCCCATACATCACAAGTCAATACCGGAGTTAAACCGTTGCGAATAGGATTGCCGGCATTACTCTCCTTGACAATTTCAAGGGAACCATCATCTTTTTTCACAAGCCAGGCCCAACCTGAGCCGAACAGAGTTGCAGCAGCCTTTGAAAATTCATCCTTAAATGTCTCAAACGAACCAAACGACTTGTTGATAGCTTCAGCCAGAGCTCCTTCGGGCTCTCCTCCTCCATTGGGTGAAAACTGATTAAAATAAAAAGTATGATTCCACACCTGCGCACCATTATTAAAAATTCCACCATCGGCTTTTTTAATAATAGTTTCAAGGTCTGCATTTTCAAATTCAGTTCCAGGAATAAGATTATTCAGGTTATTCACATAAGCCTGATGATGTTTCCCGTGATGGTACTCTAATGTTGTTCTTGAAATATGCGGCTCCAATGCATCTAATGCATAGGGCAGCGGCGGTAATTCAAATTTCATAATTATAGTTTTTAAAGTTATTACTGTTTAGTTTAGTTTGTACGTATAAAACAACATCTGTTATGAAATGTTTTTGTAATAAACATTTTTTAAGAAAATTTTTTGCGGGGCTGGTACTTTTACACATAAAAGTACGTTATTTACCACTGAAAAACAATAAACATGAATAACTGAGAACTATACATTTTCACATACAGCCGATGAATAAATACATTTTAAAACTTGCATTGCCCAACATACTAACAAATCTAACAGTTCCACTTCTGGGAATGGTAGATATGCACCTGATGGGCTATCTCGATTCGGCTGTATACATGGGAGCTATTGCTCTCGGCGGTGTTATATTCAATCTTGTGTACTGGGGTTTTGCTTTTTTAAGAATGAGCATTAGTGGAATTGCAGCTCAGGAATACGGAAAAAAGGATTCCTCCGGAATGGCAAACACCTTGTTTCGTGGATTATTACTTGCAATAGGAGGAGCTTTACTGTTATTGCTTTTACAAACAGGCATTGAAAAAGTAAGCTTCCTTATTCTTGATGGTTCGCCAGAAGTGAAAAATCTGGCCCGCGAATATTTTTACATCCGGATATGGGCTGCCCCGGCAGCAATTTCGTTAATGGTATTTTACGGATGGTTCCTTGGTATGCAAAATGCCATTTACCCAATGATTATTGCAGTAACGGTAAATATTGTCAATATTCTTTTGTCTTTTTTATTTGTACGAAGCTTTGAAATGAAAGTGGATGGAGTAGCTCTTGGCTCAATGATTTCTCAATATTTCGGACTGCTAATGGCTGTAATTTTTTTCCTGAAAAAATACAAATACATTCTTAATGAATTCAGCTTTTCAGCAATAATAGACGGGAAAGGCATCAAAAACTTTCTTAATGTAAGCGGTGATATTTTTATTCGCACAGCCTGTATAATTCTGGTATTCACATTTTTCACATCTGAATCAGCAGGTTTTAACGACATCATTCTTGCCGCAAACAGTGCATTACTGCAGTTTCTTTTTCTTTTTTCATATTTCCTCGACGGTTTTGCCTATGCGGCAGAAGCTCTTGTGGGAAAATTTTTCGGAGCAAAAGATTATGCAAACCTGAAAAAAGTCATCCGCCTTTTAATGTTCTGGGGATTAGGTTTCGGAATTCTTTTTTCTGCATTATATTATTTTGCCGGTGATGAATTACTCGTGTTTTTCACAAAACATGAAAACGTACTTACTGAAGGCCGGAAGTATCTGCCCTGGATAATAACGCTACCGCTCATAAGCTTTGCTTCTTACATATGGGACGGGGTTTACATCGGTACTACTGCTTCAAAACTCATGAAATATACCATGCTTGCAGCAACATTTGTATTCTTTATTACATATTATTTGGCAGGCAATACACTGCATAACCATGCGCTTTGGCTGGCTATGCTACTGTTTTCTTTCATGCGGAGTTTTCTGCAATTTATTTTTTACCCTAAAGCAACAAAATCAGTTTAAATTCAAAAAACAACATTTCATCAATCAAACGCAATATTTTAAGTAAAAAAACTAACTTTCGGTACTTATTTACGTAATTCTCGAAATGATGGTGGGGAAAGCAATAATACGATTTTTTGAAAACACAAAACTCACTCCTGATGACGGAGTATTATACTGGCGAGAAAGAGTGCTGAAAAGTATATTCCTGATAATAATATTTTCAGGATTACCTCCTTATATATTCAGCAGTTATCTGGCTCTCCAAACCGGGAACTATGCACTTATTGCAATTAATACAATTGTATATTTTTTCATAATTATACTATCCATTGCCAATAAATTCTCCTTTTTCGTAAGGATATCATCTATTATAGTAATGGCTTACATAGTCGGCCTGGCACTTTTATTTTTAGTTGGGCCAAAGGCAAACGGATTAAGCTATATTATTGCAGCATCTATTCTTTCGTCGCTGCTATTAGGAATCCGGGGAGCTGCAGGCAGTTTACTTATAAACGTTATTTTATTCTTAACAATAGCACTGGGATTACATTATAACTTCTTCGGCAACATGAAGATAACCCAGTATACTGTTCCTTTTTGGATTACAGTTGCATCAAGTACCGAAATAATATGTTTACTGTCTTCAGTTCCACTTGCCATTTTATTAAACGAACTGGCTAAAACCATAGCCAAGCAAAAAAAACTACAATTATCATTACAGGATAAAATAAAACAGTTGAACCAGGCAAAACAAAAAGCAATTGAAGCCGACAAACTTAAAACAAACTTCCTTGCCAACATGAGTCACGAAGTACGTACTCCGTTAAATGCAATAATGGGATTTACCGAACTATTAATGTACGAAGCCTACAGTGATGACAATGAGAAAAACAAATATTTAACCAATATCTACAAAAGCGGAAACTACCTGCTAAGCATAATAAAAAACATTTTAGACTTTTCAGTCATTGAATCAGGTCAGCTCAAACTCAGTATAAAACCTTTTAAACTGAAAATACTAATTGATGAACTTAAACAAATCTACGAACTTACACTAAAAGAAAAATACAATATCAACATCATATTTACCAATGATGAAAATATTGACTCTGTTGTTATTAATTCTGACATGGATCGGCTGAAGCAGGTATTGATAAATCTTATTAACAATGCAATAAACCACCTTGACAAAGGTGAAATAAAAGTTGGATTCAGTATAAAAGATAATTTTATTGAGTTTTTCATTAAAGATAACGGTTATGGCATACCTGAAGAATTACAGACAAATATCTTTGATCGTTTTGTTAAGATTGAAAATAAAAACATTGTAAAAAAAGGCACCGGATTAGGACTTCCGATATCAAAAGGTATTGTACTCGCTCTTGGTGGTGAGATATGGGTAAAATCAAAACCGGGCGAAGGTGCTACTTTCTTCTTTACAATCCCGTATAAACATTAAACACCTGTTTTTCTTTCCGGCTTAAATTGTATTTTTGCAAAAAATAAAAATCAATAACTATGGAAGTAACAAAAGATATCACAATAGAAGAGCTGGTGGATCTGGTTCCAGGCTCAGTACGTTATCTGAGTGTAAAAGGAATTAAATGCATTGCCTGTGGTGAACCTATTTGGGGAACTCTGGAAGAAGCTGCAAAAGAAAAAGGTTTCAGCGACCAGGAGATAGCAATGTTCGTAAAAGAGCTGAACGACCTCAAAGACAACCCTGAAGCTGGACCTGACACCCACGTTGATGTAAAAAAGATGTAAAAAACACGTAACGTTCATTTATAAGGATGGCAAAATATTGTCATCCTTTTTTTTATCTAAAAAAACAAATTTCATAAGAATCACAGCAAATATGAATTTGTGACTTTGCGAATACTCATTTAATAATTATCCGGAATAAGGGAAGCATACATTTATACTGTTGAATTTACAAATGGAATTCATTTATAACTATTAATAATAACTTTAAAATGTATGCAATTATGATGAAAAGGAATTATTTGACTATTACAGTGAGTATTTTAATTATGGCATTATCATTCTCCTCATGTTCCTTTGTTGACGATCTTGAAGATGCCTTAAACGACGTAAGAGATCAGGCATTTGGCAGTTATTCAGGTTCTGCTATCTCATTTGTTAAAAATGAAAATGATGAGTGGGTAAAGTTAGATGAAAGCAGTATTAATTTTAGCATAGATGATGGCGGCGAAATTACCGGGTTAGCTATCAAAGATGGGGATGAAAAGTTTCTTGAATTGTATGAAATAACAGAAGCTTCAAACGGATTTGCCTTTAATATCTCAAGAAGGACTTTTGAAGAGGATGGTACGGTATGGACACTTACAGGTTATGATTCAGCAGAGCTTGACGGTAAGATGTACCACGGAAGATACGATAACAACGAAAATACTATCTATGCGGCCTATACATTGACTACAAATGATGAAGAAATTGGCACAATAGAAATACTAATGAATATCACAGCAACAAAAAAATAACAACATAATACCTTAAAAAAAGCCCTTCTGATCCGGAGGGCTTTTTGCGGATATTATAAAAACACCAACGAATATCAATTCAAATCAGGCAAATAATCATTCTTCATAAATAAAATGTCCACACTTTTTATTTTTAAACCGATTAATCATAAAGAGTACAGATATGAAAAGAATCTTACTTTTCCTCGGACTATTGTTTTTTTATGTAATAAACAGTTGGTCACAAACTTGTTTTAATGATACTATTCATGAAGCAAATCCCGGAACCGTAAACTACGCCGATGAAGCATATTCCATATTTGCAGCCGACATTAACGGAGACGGTTATGCAGACATAATATCGGCATCGATAGATGATAATAAGGTTGCCTGGTACCCCAACGACGGCTCCGGTCACTTTACTTCACAGGTTATAATATCCGATTCTGCAGCAAATGCTATTTCCGTTTTTGCTGCTGACCTTGACGGAGATAATGATATCGACGTAATATCTGCCTCGTCCGATAATGACAAAGTATCATGGTACAGAAACGACGGCAGTGGCACTTTTGAAGAAGTAGTATTAAACGACAATGCTGACGGGGCCCGAGCTGTTTATGCCATCGATCTGGACCGTGACGGCAATATTGATGTGTTATCTGCCTCTGCCAATGACGACAAAATTGCATGGTACAGGAATGATGGTAACGGTAACTTCTCTGATGAAATAATAATTTCAGAATCATTGGTTGACGCTCCTATCACAATTTGTGCTGCAGATATTGACAACGACAGTGATTTCGATATAATCACTTCATCTTCGAGAGACGAATATATGATCTGGTTTGAAAATGACGGAAATGAAAACTTTACCAACAGTCACACTATTTTTGACACTTCCTGCCCCACATCTGTTTCTGCAATTGATATTGACGGAGATGGTGATGATGATATATTATTTACATCATACAGTGAGAATTTATGTGCATGGTTCGAGAATACCGGCAACGGAGATTATTCATCATATAATATTTTAACAAACTCTCTTGATGGTGCAAGTTCGGCTTATGCAGCAGACTTTGATAACGACGGCGACAACGACATAGTTTGCAGTACAAATCTAAGTTATACAGGAAAAACAGTTTGGTTCGAGAACAAAGGAAGTGGAAGTTTCAGTTCAGAGATTCTTATTTGTGATAATGAGGGTGCAACCCCGTCAGTATACACAAAAGACATCGACAATGACGGAGACATTGATGTAGTTATGGCTAAAAGAAATGAAAATAAAGTCGCCTGGGCCGAAAACTACACTTTAGGAATAATTGAACAACCCGTTGATACTTTGTACTCATGTTCATCAGGAACAATAACAATTACCGTAAAAGCAAAAGATGCCACATCGTATCAATGGCTTAAATACAATGGCGGTAGCAGTACATTTTTGTCAGACGATGCCACTTACAGTGGTACAGAAACAAATACACTTACCATAAATGTTTCTTCCGACCTTGATAAAGCAAGGTACCTGTGCTGGGTAATAAACGACGGCGGTTATTTAGCATCTGACACAACATTAATATTAATCGATACCGAAGCACCAACGATCACAACAACTTTCGCAACTGCTTACATCGGGGAATCAGGAGAAACACCAAAAATTGACGGCTCATATTTTGGAGCTTATGATGCCACCGGTATTACAAGCTCCGAGATAGGCGATGTCCGTTATTACTGCGGCGACAATGGAAATCAATCAACGGTACTTTATGTTGAAGACGGCTGCAGCAACAATGCCGAGTATGATGTTACGGTATATGTTGCCGACAGCATAAAACCGGAGTTGTCTGTAATTGATACTTTAAAGATTTATCTTGATGCTGACGGGAATGCTTCAGTTTCGGCAAAAGAAATAGTAACAGTAACTAATGATAACTGCGCCATTGCAGACACTACTCTAAATATATCTTCGTTCAACTGTTCAAATATCGGACACAACCAGGTTATAGCAACATTAAGTGATTACAGCGGAAACTCCGCAAAAGACACCTGTATTGTTACGGTTGTAGATGACATTGCTCCAGTTATATCATGTCCTTCGGATGCAACAGTTGAAGCCGATGCTGATGGATATTACACCATAAACGGAACTGAGTTTGATGCCTCGGCATCTGATAATTGCAGCGTTACTCTGACCAACAGCTATAACAACAGCTCTTCTCTTAATGGAGAAAAACTTGGAACAGGCGAATACAATATTACCTGGACTGCTACCGACGAAGCTGGCAACAACACATCAGGACAATTCACACTATATGTTGTTTCTACAAGTACCTCAATTGAAAACACAGATTTGAAGAATATTGAAGTATTCCCGAATCCGGTTTCTGATGTACTATGCATAAAAACCGGGAAAACCACCTGTTCGATAAATCTCCTCGACATCACAGGTAAGGTTATTAGAAATATCAAAATAAATGGAACTGTTCAAAAAATTAACATGAGCAATCTGAAAAAAGGAATATACCTGCTACAGGTTAATTCCGGAACAGGAAATGAACTAATAAAAATAATAAAGAAGTAGATACAATAACTGATATTACAAAAACGGAGATTGTCCAGACTTAATGACAATCTCCGTTTTTCATACCGGAAAATGAATTAACCGGGAAATATTACGGGCATGAAAAAGATATCACTCACTATCTATGACTATCTATATATACACCCATTTTATCAGTTTTTCTGGTTACTTAGTAATTTTAAACAAGTAATAAAAGAATGTTTTTCTCATAGCAGTCTTTTTTCAAATATCACAAAAAACACAGCAAATATCAATTCATTCCTTACGGATATAAATTAACTATATATATATTAGTAAAACATCTATATCTTTAAATTTTCGTATATAAAAATAAAAAGAACTTACATGAAAAAAATAACACTTTCAATCTTAATTATCTTTATTTTCATTATTAAAGGTAATTCTCAGACACACTATGCCGACAAACAAATACTACAATGCTCTGAATTAAGATATGCAGATGAGATATGGTCGGTAAACACAGCCGACTTAAATAATGATGGTTTCTATGATATTATTTCAGCTTCCGGTGCTGACAATAAAATTGCGTGGTATGCCAATAACGGTGACGGAACATTTTCCGATCAGAAAATAATATCAACACAGGTTACCGGAACTTTCTGCTGTTATTACGCCGACATTGATAATGATGGCGATATTGATGTAATTGGAACTGCACATGATGACGGAAAGATTGTGTGGTTTGAGAATGACGGATACGGTAATTTTTCATCTGAAAAAATCATAACAGAATATGCCGACGGAATATTCGATGTTTATGCAATCGATATTGATGGTGATAATGACATTGATCTTGTTTCTGCTTCAGAAAATGATGACAAAATCGCATGGTATGAAAATATTGGCGGCTCTTTCTCATCACAAAAAATTATTTCTTCATCGGCTGATCTCGCCCGGTCAGTAACAGTGAAAGACATTAACGGAGATGGCTACCTTGATGTTATTTCAGCATCATACAACGACAACAAAATTGCTTGGTATAAAAATGACGGCACTAATCATTTTAACGAAATTACAATATCAACCTCTGTTTTGAATGCTGTTAATGTTTATTCAGAGGACCTGGACGGAGATTCCGATTTTGATATTGTTGCCTGTGCCGGAGATAAAGTGATATGGTTACAGAACGATGGAAACGGAAATTTTTCTTCGGAGATACTTATTGCTGACAATCTCAGCAACCCAAACTCTGCCATAGCTTCAGATGTGGATAATGACGGAGACTTTGATATTGTTTTTTCTGACAGCAATAATGGTAAAATACTATGGTATGAAAATGACGGGAATGCCAATTTCTCACTAAAAGAAGAAATAGACACAAACATTGGAACTCCGGTAGGGTTAAGCATTGCCGACCTCGATAATGATGATGACAAAGAGATAGTTGCTGCTGTTTTTGATGAAGATCAGATATATATTTACAATAATATGACTCTTGAAATTCTTGAAGAACCTCAGAATTTAGATGAATGCGATAATAATACTGTTATTTTCACTATTCAAGCTAAAGATGCCGGTACTTTTCAATGGGAATACAGTTCTGATGGAGGTGATGTTTATAATACTATTACCGATAACGAGATATATTCCGGCGCCACTAATGACACTCTTCAGGTTTATACCTCATCCGAAGTCGATGATTACCTGTATCGTTGTGAAATTATAACCGAAGGAGGAAACAGGTTTTCTAACAGTGCTGTATTAAATGTCGATTATGAAGCTCCACAAGTCATACGGGATAGTTACAATTTATATCTTGACTCAACTGGCAGTGCTACGCTGTATGTTTCTGATTTCGGAATATTAAATGAAGAAATAATACAGGATTCAACTCTGGAACAATCTGCTTTTGACTGCAGTAACAAAGGCGAATTAACACAATATTTAGAGATTACCGACGGCTGCTTGCACTCAAGTTCTATTGAAGTTCACACCTATGTTATAGACACCATAAAACCGTCAGTGACTGCCAGAGATACGACCCTGTACCTTGACAACGAAGGTGCGGCCTCAATCAAAAACCGGGATGTGATAGTTTCGGCATGGGATAATTGCTGGGGCGAAGGAACTGACACTACATTAAGCAAATACTCATTCGGCCCTTCTGATTTAGGAAATAATGAAATATCCATCTCCATAAACGACGGCAGCTTCAATACCACGCAAACAACATGCACAGTCAGTATTATCGATACTATTGCACCTGTTATTGGCAAAACTTCCGCCACCCTGTTCCTCGGCACTGATGGGCAGGCAACATTATACGCTTCTGTATTTAATGTAACCGACAATTGTTCGGTAACAGATACAACATTGAGCCGGACTCTTTTCTCTGATTCCGACCTTGGGGATAATACAATCACCCTGACAGCAAAAGATTTATCAGGTAATATCACGACCATGAATGTTATGGTTACCGTAAAAGATGATATTGCACCAACACTTGAAGTTCAGAACCTGTCATTGTTCCTTGACGAAAATGGAACGACCCTGCTTACGCCTGAAATGATTGTATCATCAGCAACAGATAATTGCTCAGTAGCCGATACGACTGTCAGCCAAACATCATTTAATTGTTCTGCTATTGGCGACAATTCTGTTACAGTAACCCTGACTGACGGAAGTGGCAATGAAACCAATCAAGCATGTATTGTTACGATACTGGACAATCTGACTCCGGTAATTTCCTGCCCCGATGATACAACTGTAGAAGCTGACGAAAACGGTAATTATACAATTTCGGGTACAAACTTTGATGCAGTAGCCTCAGACAACTGCTCGTTCGTACTCTCAAATAATTTTAATGATGCTGCCACCTTAGATGGAGCAATTCTCACAACAGGCGAATATACAATAACATGGACTGCAACAGACGAAAGCAAAAACTCAGTTTCAGAACAATTCAAAGTTTATGTCATACAGGCAAGTACCGGTATAGCTCAACAGAAAACAGAAGGCATCAGAGTTTATCCCAATCCGTTCAATGATATACTTACTGTTGAAACAGAATTAAAAACAGGAAAAATAACAATATATGACATTACTGGAAAAATTTTAAATATTACTAAAATAACCTCTCCCACTCAGGTTCTGGATTTAAGCAATATGAAAAAAGGTATTTATATATTAAAAACAGAAAGTGATACCAAACATGATGAATTCATAAAAATAATTAAACAATAAAAACAATTCATCTAAAAATCTGTCCGTAAAGTTGTCATTCCGCTCGAGGTGCTGCTTTTTTTTGGAGGCGGCACCTCACGGACTGATAACCGGACCAGCAACGTGTACCGGCATACAACCTTCCAATATAGCAATCTCATTTTAGTTTTAATTAAAGCAATATAGCCTTATTCTTTAATTTATTAACAATATGTGAGATTCTGCGAATATCACAAAAAACCTAACGAATATGAATTTTTATCTCGACGAATATTCATTTAAACCATAAAGCTAATCCCGTAACATTACTTTTACTTACATAAATCAGAAAAACGAGTATCTGAATTATTAATTATTTAAAAATAAAATCATGAAAAAGTTAACATTATTAGTATTAGCATTATTTATGGCAATGGGCAGCTTATTCAGCCAAATAAAGTACAAGCCCGATGTTGTTGTACTGTTTCTGGGGGAGAAAAACCCGACTTTTGACGAAAGCAAATATCCGGATTTAAAGTTTTATTATCTGCCCGAAATAAAAATGGTTCCGTCGAGAGAAACAAAGGAAAAGAAAACAATAGCCGGTAAAATAATAAAGGCTACATTCGGAAGTACACCCGATAATATTCCGACCGGCCAACCGGAAGAGATAATAAAACTGGGCGTCAATGAAAAAGACGCATTCTTATTTGACAAAAACGGAACATTCACAGGTTCTGCCTGGGGTGGCTTCGACATTGCTGAAAGAGGTATTAACGAACAGGCTTTTCTTACATGCGGCAAAAGAAAAACTGTTACTACCGATGGAAAATATTATGAATATTCAAAATTTGAAGATCTGGCAAAAAATTATATTAAAAAGGGTAAAACCAATAATAAAAAAATAAACAACGGCAAACCCAAGAAAAACAGTAACCCTGACCATTACAAATATCTGTATGGAAAAAAATGGCCCGATTTCAAAGTAAAAGATGCATCAGGCAAAGAGTATTCATTCAATGAAATAGTTTCAGGAAAACCGCTTACTCTTGTTTATGTTGTACACCTGAATAAAGATACTGACCTGAATGCTGCCTACGAAAGCGGAAAAGACAAAACAGGTAAAGAATATGTTAATGATGTATGGTCTTCATTAGCCGGTGGATCTCAAATCTATACACTTGCACTTATCGAATCACAGGTTTTCGGACATAAAGTAGAACATTAATCTCATTCATAAAATAACAAAAAGGGTGTCCGGATAGCAAAAGCTTTTGGGACACCCTTTTTATTTGGTCTTTAACTTACTAACCTCTGAAAAACAATGCCTTTATTATCTGACTTGCAATTTTAGGATTCTCTTTTAATCTTCGTGTACTGTAACCAAACCAGTCCTGACCAAACGGAACATAAACCCTCATTCTGTGACCTTTATCAACAATGCTTTGGCGAAGCTCCGGTGTTACACCGTAAAGCATCTGGAATTCATACATGTTTTTCGGTACGTTATATTTTTCTATCAATCTATAAGCTGCATTAACAAGAGGCTTATCGTGTGTTGCAATACCTACGTATATTTTATTCTTGAGAAGATAATCCAGTATCTTAATATAATTCTCATTTATCTCCTCATAATTCTTAAATGCGATTTCCTTCGGCTCAACATAAATACCTTTACAAAGCCTGAAATTATTAGGAGCTTCTTCAGAATGGATATCCATCAGGTCTTCAATATCCTTCATAGTACGGCGCATATATGCCTGAAATACCAGTCCTACATTTTTTGGGAACTCTGCCTTAAGCTTTCTGTAAAGCTCAATCTCAAGATCAACACAAGGCGAATCCTCCATGTCAATTCTTACAAAATTATTGTATGAGGCTGCTTTGGCAACAATTTCCTTTATATTTTCATAACACACATTTTTATCAATCAGTAATCCGAATGAAGTTGGCTTAAGAGAGTAATTGCCATCTATTTTTTCCGATTCAAAACGATCTATTATTCTTAAATACTCTTCTTTATTTTCAGTTGCCTGATTAAGGTCTTCAATAAATTCTCCCAACAGGTCAACTGTAATCATCATTTTCTTGCTATTCAACTGTTTTGAAACCTTAATTGCATCATCAAGATTCTGACCTGCTATATATCTTTTTGAAAAAACCCAAACTAGCTTTTTGGGGAAAAACGGAAGCATATTTGCAATTAATTTATTTATCATATCAACGACTTTTATGTAACATTCTAAGTATTTAATCAGGTTTTTGGAACCATTTATCAAAAATTACGTATTAATAACCATAATGTCCACATTAAGAACCTGAGCAGTCAGGTAACTGAAGCAGGACAAGGCAAAATTCGCCAATTCAATGTGACGAAAAAATGATTAATCTCAGCATCGGAACAATTGGCATAAAGCCTTGACATATGTCATATAAAGCATATGAATGATTTCAGGAAAAAGGGAAAAACAACAAAATCTTAATTGGATATAAATACTTTATAAGTATTAAACAGAGGGCTTTTTTAATGGACGATAAAAAAAGAACCATCTTTTTAATCATATTTATATGGTTATCGGGGGTTGGTATATCTTTTGGCCAGGACTGTAATATTACATCCAAAGCAAATGATATAAGCCCCGATAAACTTTGTGCACCTGTTACCGCCAACTGGAAAATCACCTACAGAGGTGTAAATGACGGAGGTACAGGTGACATAAAGATATATATTGAATGGGGAGATGGCAACGATACTTTAATAAATGCAACTCTTACCGATGCTGTTTCAAGAGAATGGACAGGAACTGCAGTACATGTTTATCCTCAGGACGGGCAGGAATGCGTATATCATCCAACTGCACAACTGGTAAATAACGGAACCACATGCGAGTCTACTTCGATGGAACAACTCGTAATAGTATGGGACACCGATGAAAACAATGGTGGTATAATGCGTATTAATCCTACTATTTTCCCCATATGTTACGGAAACGACGGCAAAGTGACATTTGCTGATAATAGCCAGTGGAACTGTACACCACCCGATGAACCGGACACCAGTGTATGCAACAGTGCAAAAAGATGGATTCAGTGGATATACGGAACCGGTGGTACATCTATTGATTGTGCAGTAATTGATGGCAATGTTGTGTCTGACACACTGGCTGGTCCGGTAGAAGAATCAACCGAACCCGTATATTCGCCATTCAGCAGTTCTGATGAAATATATATTCCAGTAACCGACCTCAGCGGCGATACCCTTCAGGTTGGTGATTATTTTGAAGTAACCCTGCGAAACTGGAATTATTGTAATCCATACGATGATCCGGCTGTTCCCGGCCCTCCGGCAGACACCTTAAACGGAGACTTCCCTCCCATTGAGACTACAGCCATTGCAATTATTGTTGCTCTTCCTGATGCAACAATTGACAATGCCGGTCCTTTTTGTGAGAATGAAAGCCCTGTTCAACTGACTGCTGCCACATCGGGAGGAACATGGTCGGGGCCGGGAATCATAAACAATTCCACAGGGATTTTTGATCCTGAAACAGCTGGCCCCGGAATCCATGTTATAACCTATTCTGTTTCCAATGACTATAACTGCTCAGCAACAGATACTCTTTTAATACGGGTATGGCCGGCACCCGATGCCAAAATCTTAAACAGCAATCCGGAATACCTATGTCCCGGAGTTATCGACACTCTTGACGGTAATCCAACCGGAGGTACTTTACCTTATTCTCATTTGTGGAGCGGTGATACTTCACCATTAGACATGACAAACACCCAAACCCCGGAATTCAGCACTTCTGCCACAGGAATTTACAATCTAACATATAAAGTTACCGATGCCAATTCATGTACAGACACTGATACAATTGACATTCATGTCTATCCTGTTGATATACATTTTTCAAACGATACCATTAAACTATGCACCAATGTACATGACACATTAAAACCGGCTCCGTCGGGAGGCTCAGGGATATACAGTTCTCATTTATGGACAGGGACAAGGACTGATCTTTTATCTGCAACTGACATTGAAAATCCGGCTTTTATCTCACCTTTACAAGGATTATTTAAATATGAATATTCCGTCACCGATAATCAGGGATGCAGCGCTTCCGACAGTATCTTTGTACAGGTATTTGAACAACCTGTAGCTAATGCCGGAGAAAATGACACCATTTGTGGTCTGATTAGCAGTCTTAATGCAACACCAAGTATCGGAACAGGTATATGGAGTAAGATTTCAGGACCGGGAAACATTGTTTTTAATGACATAACTACTCCGGATACAGAAATAGATGTTGACACATACGGAACCTACATACTGGAATGGAGCGAAAATAACCAGTCATGCTCTGATGCCGACACTGTCGTTGTTGTATTTTATAAAACACCAGAACCTGTCACCAATCCCGGAGGAGACACCTGCGGATTAAACTATCTGCTCACAGTTACTCCCGACTACGGTACAGGATATTGGAAACAAAAATCAGGTCCTGGCTCTGCCACTTTCGACAACAATCTTGATACAACAACAGAGGTTTCTGTATCTGTTGAGGGTGATTACGTCTTTGAATGGATCGAAGCTAACAGTTTCGGTTGTACCGGCAGTGACTCTGTGAAAGTCTCATTTCATCAGATGCCCGTTGCCGAAATATCACCATTCGACTCTGCAGGTTGCTCACCTGTCGTAATAAATTTTGTCAATAATTCAACAAATGCTGACAGTTATAACTGGAATTTTGGTGACGGTTCTGAATCAAACCTGGCAGAACCAGAACATACATTCAAAAACGGACTGTCACATACAGATACTTTTAAAATAAGGTTGATTGCCTATACCTCTACGGGATGTACCGATACAACATATAAAAGCTTAATGGTTAATCCTTCTCCGGTATCGTCATTCAATGCTGACAAAGGTCCAGGCTGTAGCCCGCTGACAGTTAGTTTCAACAATACATCATCCGGAGCAGAATCTTACCTCTGGACTTTGAGTGATGGTTCACCTGATGAAACCGGTGAAACTTTAACTCATACATTTATAAATAATGAATCATATGTTCAGTCGTTCAACGTTACTCTTACTGTTGAAAACACATACAGTTGTACCGACACATCCGACATGTACATTACTGTTTATCCGTTAAGCAAATTTGAGATTACAGCCGATCCTGACACCGGTTGTACTCCGTTAAATGTTTCTTTGTACGCTTCACCAGGAGCTTATTCTTATGACTGGGATTTCGGTGATGGTCAGACAACACAGGGGAATAATTCGGTTTCACACATCTATTACAACTCTGATAGTTCACCCAGAAGATATACGACAAAATTATTTACAACATCAACATTCGGCTGCTTAGACACATCATACATAAACATTGTTGTTAATCCTGTTCCTGAAAGCAGGTTCTCACCTATTCCCTCTGAAGGCTGTTCTCCATTGTCCGTTTTATTCAAGAATGAATCATTAAATGCCGATTCCGCACTATGGAAATTCGGAGACGGAAATCAAATGTCTGTTCAGCCCGACAGCAACGTTGTATATACCTACATAAATAAAACCTACAATCCGGAAGCATACAAAGCAATCCTGGTAGTCGAAAACTCTTTCGGTTGTGCCGATTCATCATCAGATTACATAACTGTTAATCCCGAAGTAAAAGCCATTATTGACACCGCGGATTCCGGGTGTAGTCCGTTTGAGGTAAATATTAAAAACAATTCAACCGGAGCTAATGAATTCTTCTGGAATTTCGGTGACGGAAACACATCAACAGCAACCATTGGTAAAAACATTTATATAAATACTTCTGACACTTCGGCAACATACAGAATAAGCATGATAGCCAGATCTGTATACGGATGTGAAGATACAGCATATACATCGGCCGGTGTTTTTCCTCAACCGGGAAGTAGATTTTCAACTTCTCCTTCAGACGGATGCGCACCTCTTACCGTAGATTTCACTAACGAATCGGGAAATGTACAAACAAGCATCTGGCGTTTTGGTGACGGAGATGAAGAGAGTTTCTCAGGAGACAGCTCAACCACTCACACATACAGGAATGACGGATATTCAACTATTCCGTACAGAGTAACTTTACTAACCGAGAACGAATTTGGTTGCAAAGATTCATCATCGAACACAATCAACGTATACCCACAGGTTAAAGCTGTTATATCAGAAGGTGACAACGGCTGTAGTCCGCACGAAGTTGCCTTTACAAACAGTTCGGTAAATGCAAATGAGTTTTTATGGAACTTTGGTGACGGAAATACATCATCTGAATATACAGGTTACAATATTTTTGTAAATACCTCAACACAGGACACAACTTACACTGTAATACTTAAAGCAGAATCTTCTTACGGTTGTAAAGATTATGATACGACAACAGTAACTGTCTACAGAGTTCCGAATCCCGACTTCACAGCAACCCCCATAGAACAACAACTACCAAACTCAACAGTTACGGTTAATGACAAAACAATAGGAAACAACTGGGATTATACATGGCTGTGGGGAGATGGCACCTCATCAACAGGGAAAACCCCGGATCCCCATACTTACGGCACATACGGTAATTTTGACATAAAGCTCATTGTTGCCGGAGAACATTGTTCCGACTCCACAGTACAGGCAGTAACGATAAAATCATCAATGCCTGAAGTGATTTACGGTCCCGATACGGCCGGCTGCCCTCCTTTCACTGTCCGGTTTCATAATCGTTCTGTTGGTGCAGACACATACATGTGGGAGTTCGGAGACGGAGGTGTTTCTTCAAAAAAAGAACCGGTATACACATACAGATATCCCGGCGAATACAAAGTTAAACTAACAATTTACGGCCCGGGAGGCACAGCAGAAAAAGAGGATGTAACCATTATTGTATTTGACAGGCCAACAGCATATTTTGAGGTAGTTCCAAACATTGTAAAAATACCGGGGCAGCAGGTTTCATTTCTGAACCGTTCCACAGATGCCGAAAGTTGCTTATGGGACTTAGGAGATGGCAATTCTTCCACCGAGTTCTCATTCATGTATGAGTACCAGGAAGAAGGGGTATATGATGTTTCGCTTGAGGTAAAAAACGATAAAGGATGTAAAGACACTTACATACAAAGAGAAGCCGTAACTGCTGAAAAGGGAGGAAAAATTAAATTTCCCAATGCATTTACTCCTAATCCTGCAGGCCCCAACGGAGGTCATTATGTATATGGTGACAAAGAGAACTTTGTATTTTATCCATTTGTACAGGAAGGAATTGCAGAGTATAAGTTACAGATTTTCACACGCTGGGGTGAACTAATATTTGAAAGCAATGACATAAAAACCGGTTGGGACGGATACTACAGAGGGAAAATGGCTCCTCAGGGAGTTTACATATACAAAGCAACATGTAAGTTCGGAACCGGCCTCATAAAGGTTTACACGGGTGATGTAACTCTTTTAAGATAAAGCAAAAACCATTAATTGCACTAATGATAAAAAGAACCTGTTACATAATATTTCTAACCTTTCTGGCTATAACTTCCGGAAAGCAGAATGTTTATGCACAGGATGCTCACTTTTCCCAGTTTTATGCAAACCCCATATATTTAAGTCCGTCACTAGCCGGAGCTACCGACGGAGGAAGATTAATTCTGAACTACAGAAATCAATGGCCCGGTATTTCCAACGCATTTTCCACCTACTCTGTATCTTTTGATAATTTTTTCCCTTTATTCAATAGTGGAATTGGATTCTATCTGATGCAGGACCAGGCTGGAAGTGCCGGATTACAGACAACCAATGCCGCATTTCAGTATTCATACAATCTTATTATTAATGAAAACTGGCAGGTAGTTCCGGGAATACAGTTTGAATACGGAAACAAAGCTATTGACTTCTCAAAATTAATCTTTGCCGACGAAGAGATAGGTGGAGGTTCTTCCGGTTCCTGGGACAGACTCGAAAATGAAAGCACCAGTTACGTGGATTTTGCAGCCTCGGTTTTTGCATACAGTCAGAAATACTGGGCCGGTATTACCCTGAATCACCTCTCAAAACCAAATTATACTTTTCTGGGTGAAGAGATGAAATACGATCTGAAATATACATTTTTCGGAGGCATTAACATTTGGCATGAACGAAAAAGAACCAGTGTTGTGGAACGCTCTTTCTCCTTTAGTTTCAGATATCAGCACCAGGCAAAATACAATCAGGTCGATGTAGGGGTTTACTGGCACAACTCTCCTATTGAACTTGGAGTCTGGTACAGAGGCCTTCCTTTCGGCAATGAAGATATTTCTGTCAATCAGGATGCAATTGTAGCTCTTATTGCATACGACCTAGGTCCGTTCCGGGTAGGTTACAGTTACGACATTACAATATCAGGTTTAGGCATTCAGTCAGCCGGAGCCCATGAAATATCATTAATATTTGAATTCAATCAGAAACTCAATCTTCGTTCAGGAGGCCGGCGGCCTGCTGTTCCCTGCTCTTCATCAGCCAATCCATTAACAAGCTCCCAACGTAAATATAAACGAAAATCAAGAAAAATATTCTAAGAGACCGGTTGATATTTTTTCGTTTAATTCTTTTCTATAATTTTGCTTTATGAGCAACGTAAATCCACAAATTGAAGAAAGTTGGAAAGAGGTTCTGATAGATGAATTTAACAAACCTTACTTTTCTCAGCTTAAAAACTTTCTTGTCGAAGAAAAAAAACGATACACAATTTATCCTCCCGGCTCTTTGATATTTAATGCATTTAACAAGACCCCTTTTCATAAGGTAAAAGTTATTCTTCTCGGACAGGATCCTTACCACGGAAAAGGGCAGGCTCATGGTTTATGTTTTTCCGTACCCGATGGTGTTCAACCTCCGCCGTCTCTTATAAATATTTTCAAAGAAATAAATTCCGACATAGGAACACCTGTGCCCCAAAGCGGAAACCTTGAGCGGTGGGCCGGGCAGGGTGTGTTACTTCTTAACGCAATCTTAACAGTCAGAGCTGGTCTGGCATCATCGCACCGTGAACACGGCTGGGAGCAATTTACCGATGCTGTTATTCATACAGTTTCGGAAAAAAAACAGGGAATTGTATTCCTGCTTTGGGGTAAATATGCCCGAGGCAAAAAATCCCTTATCGACAATAACAAACACCTGATACTTGAAGCACCTCACCCATCGCCATACAGTGCCGATTACGGATTTTTCGGCTGCAGGCATTTTTCAAAAACCAACAATTATCTTTTACAGCAAGGGAAAGAGCCTGTAAAATGGTAAAAATCAGAAAGAAAAAAGAAGTACCAAACATGCAATTAAAAAACGCTATTGCAAGAAAGAACAGCTGATCCTTTATATTACGGGAACTAAATCTGTATAACCAACAACTAACCTGCTCCCATAAACGACAAACCCTCCGCAATTTCAAAAATTACGGAGGGTAAGTTTTATTTCAGAGTATCGGTATGAATCCAAATCACACCTACACTAATCCATCTTAAACCCAAATTGGTCGTTAGAAAGCGATGAAATCGCTGAACTAAAGACCCCATGCGGGTTAACCCTCCCGAGATTCCTCGGGACAGGCTGATTTAGAGATTCACTGTTTTGG
>JAADEM010000114.1 GCA_013153405.1 Chlorobiota bacterium | reverse complement strand
TGCGACACTGGCAGTAAGCAAAGCTGCAGAATATATTCGGGATAAGGTTTCCGGCCTTGGTAACGGAAAAGTAACTAACACCATAAGTCCCGGTAACTGCGGATGGCCGGTGGAGGAGCAGGAAAAGCTTTTGGGGTTGTTGCCTGAAAGTTTCCTGGGCATTACTCTCAATTCTTCAGGCATGATGTATCCCGTTAAATCGCTTTCGGGAATAATAGGAACAGGTGAAAAGGTAAAATTTAAGCAGACCGAATGCAGGTATTGCCGGAGCCGGAATTGTCCGTACCGTAAAGAGGAATATTCCGGGAAAGGATAAATTTTTAATAAATGATAAAAATAAAACTACATAAAAACGGCCGGATAAATGAAGTTACAGCCGGCAAGGGAGATAACCTTCTTAAGGTAATTCAAAGCTTTGTAAACGGTTTTTATGCCCCTTGCGGGGGTAACGGCACCTGTGGCAAGTGCCGGGTCAGAATAGTCGATGAAGGAGTTGTTACATCGTGTTTGTATGAAGTTGAAAAAGATATTGAGGTAATACTTCCTGATGACCAGGAAATGAAGGTGTTATCATCCCAGTATAACTTCTCTGAAGATGTTGTTTTAAACCCGGGGGATGCTGCTCTTCTTGCAGACTCTCCTGTGGGTGTTGCTGTTGATATCGGTACCACAACCATTGTTTACTATTTTGTGGATCTGAAATCAGGCGGAATAACCGATATCGTATCAAATGTCAATCCACAGGTAAAATACGGGGCAGATGTGATATCAAGGATAAACTATACCGCAGAGAATGATAGCGGAACAGATGAGATGAAATATATCCTTATTGATAACTTCAACAGGGTAACGAGTGAGTTTTGCAGAAAACACGGATATAAAAAGGAAGACGTTGCGAGAGTCAGCATTGCCGGAAATACTGTTATGCTGCATATGTTTCTTGGTGTGAATGCACTATCGATAGCTCACGCTCCGTTTACTCCTGTTTTTACTGAAACCAGGAAGCTGAAACCACAGGAGGCGGGTCTTGATATCAATAAGAATGCAACGGTTATTCTTACACCTTCGCTGAGTGGTTATGTAGGCGGGGATAT
This sequence comes from Chlorobiota bacterium, assembly GCA_013153405.1. Taxonomy (GTDB): domain Bacteria; phylum Bacteroidota; class Bacteroidia; order Bacteroidales; family Marinilabiliaceae; genus JAADEM01. The sequence goes on along the minus strand of JAADEM010000114.1, from coordinate 6,695 downwards.
CATTGCAGGACTGGCGTCGGTTAAAAAGGATTTTTACAAAAAACAGTTTTTGTTTGTTGATATAGGAACAAACGGAGAAATAGTCCTGGTAACAAAGGACAGAATGCTTGCGTGTGCCACAGCTGCGGGACCTGCTTTTGAGGGAGCTAATATTTCGTGCGGGATGAGTGCTGTGACTGGTGCTGTTTCGTCGTTCAGGAATGGTAGCCCCGGAGTAATAGGCGATGCTGAGGCCGCAGGCGTATGCGGCTCTGGATTGATTGACATAATTGCTTTTATGCTCGATAACGGAACTCTTTCTATGGAAGGAAATATCGAAAGTGATTTTACGATACCGGGTACAGACATTAAGATCACCCAGCAGGATGTGAGAGAGGTTCAGCTTGCCAAAAGTGCTATTGCCGCCGGTATTAACCGATTGCTCTCCATTGCAGGCATTTCTGTTAATGAACTTGACAATATTCTGCTTGCCGGAGGTTTCGGAAACTATATAGACATACGCAGTGCAATACGCATTGGACTGCTGCCTGATGTGGATACCGGAAAATACATTCAGATGGGGAATACTGCAGGCAATGGAGCTGTACTTGCTCTTAAGTCGGATGATTTTATACCTGAGATGGAAAATCTAAAAAAGAAAATTGAATACATTGAACTTTCAACCGATCCGGAGTTCTCAATGGAGTATGCTATGAATATGTTTTTTGCTTGAAATGTTATTTCATTTTTATGTATTCCTTTAACCGGTATCCTAAAGGTTTAGTAATTTTACTCAGGATCTTTGAGGTTGCTTATGTCCAAAAGGTTACAGTAAGTTTTCTGAAAGTAGTCTTCTTTTCTAATAAAACCTACCAAGGGTGGTTGGGGCTCAGTGACAGCTGATTCGGCAGGCGTACTTAATTAATTATATTAATGTCAGGATATCCTTTTTTGTGTGATGTTCCTGATAGTGCAAATATGTTTTGATTTGTATGCCGTGTGTTTATATCTGTATGTTTTCCGGATTAAATTTATAAATTGAAGTTTTAACCTAAATTTATTAATTATGTTTCGAATCCATTATTTACTCTTTTTCGTGGTTCTTGTGCTGTTTTCCTGCCAGAACAAGAAAAAAGAGCAGCAACGCCCGAATATCCTTTACATCATGTCGGATGACCACGGTTATCAGGCCATCAGTGCTTATGACCAACGTTATATCAACACTCCCAACATCGACAGAATTGCAAACGAAGGTGTTCTGTTCACAAACAGCTTTGTGTCGAATTCCATCTGTGGTCCGTCACGCGCTGTGCTGCTTACGGGCAAACACTGCCATATCAACGGATTTAAAGAAAACAAGGGAGCTTTTGACGGTTCGCAGCAGACTTTTCCCAAGCTGCTGCAAAAAGCAGGTTATACCACTGCAATAGTTGGTAAGTGGCATCTTAAGAGCGATCCTACCGGATTCGATTACTGGAATATACTTCCCGGACAAGGGGCATACTACAATCCCGATTTCATTGAGATGGGAAAGAAAAAGAGGTATGAGGGATATGCACCGTATGTGACAACCGATATTGCCATCGATTGGCTTGAGAACAAAAGGGATAAAAGCAAGCCGTTCTGCCTTCTGCTTCATCACAAAGCCGTTCACCGTACGTGGGAGCCTGATACTGCCGATTTTGTTGAATTCTACAATAAGCAATATCCAGTACCCGATAACTATTTCGACGATTACGCTACACGTGAAGCTGCTGCTGCACAGAAGATGAGTATCCGCAAGCCGGATATGGATATTGCCTATGACCTGAAGATGGAATACGATGGCGTAAAATCGCGTTTTAAATGGTTCAGAACGCATACCGGGCGAATGACTCCTGAGCAGAAAACGAAATGGGACGAGCATTACCAGAAAATACAAAAGGAGTTTATGGCAAAAGACCTTAAGGGTAAAGAGTATGAGCTGTGGAAATATCAGCGGTTTATGCAGGACTACCTTGCCTGTGTCCGTTCTATGGACAACAGCATAGGAGAGGTACTTGATTATCTTGATGAGCACGGACTGACTGATAACACAATTGTTATCTATACTTCAGACCAGGGATTCTGGCTGGGTGAGCACGGCTGGTTCGACAAGCGTTTTATGTATGAGCAGTCGTTCCGCACTCCGCTGATGATGCGTTATCCGGGACATATCAAGCCGGGTACAAAGTGTGACAAGCTGGTTCAGAATATCGATTACGCACCTACTTTCCTCGATCTGGCAGGAGTACCAATACCTGACGATATACAAGGAGTTTCCTTAACACCATTGTGGGAGGAGAAAAATCCGGAATGGCGTGGTGCTCTTTACTATCATTACTATGAATTCCCCAATGAGCATATGGTTAAGCGTCATTACGGAATCCGTACGAAAAGGTATAAACTGATCCACTTCTACAACGATATTGACGAATGGGAATTCTTCGATCTTGAAAAAGACCCCGAAGAGATGCTGAACCAGTATGATAATACGGAGTATGCTGATGTGATAAAAGACCTTAAGAAACAATTGAACGATCTTCAGGTACAGTACAAAGATACCGACAGATCAACATATTAATATTTTGAGGAAAATCCGGATATATTCTTGCCGATTAATGGTCTTTGCTTTCGCTTAGACCGTTCAATAGCTTAGGGAATGAATTTTTTCTATCTATTTTTGTAGAGGGTGTTAAAAAAGTTAATTATTGATGTTATTGCGATGACGCTGATATTTCGTCATTTTTTCATTATGCCTCAAAAATTTGGGGTGAATTCTCGGAATGACGACTTTGGGGACATTCTCTACAAGAAAACAATAAGATTTTTAAGACCTAGTAGTAAAAAAATATACAGCAAAATAACAAATCTAATATGAAACAATTTAAATTTATCTTTTCTCTCTTTTTGATTCTGAATGCAGGTTGTAACCCTGCCGGTGATAAAGCATCAGATAATGTTGTATCCCCAGGATGGCATAATCAGTACCCGGGTGTGTACAAGTCAAAAGTGAATACTCCTGAAAAATTTAACCTGCTGTCGGTAGCAAAGCATCCTCCCCGCTTTGAGGCAATTGAAGATATGGGCGATGCCCGGATTCCGATTGACCTGAAAGAGGTTAGGGCTTTCTCGAAGAACGGCCGCACTTACCTTCGTTTCCCCCTTGAAAAGGGTGAGCAGATTTACGGTCTGGGACTGAATTTCAAAACTGTTCAGCAGCGAGGAAGGATAATGCGCCTGCACGTCGATCATTACGGAGGCAGGGATAACGGACGTACGCACGCTCCCGTGCCTTTCTTTGTTTCGACACGGGGTTATGGTGTTCTGATAAACTCGGCCCGTTACATTGAGGTTTATGTGGGAACCGGAGTCAGCCGTGACAGTGAGCATCCGCCTGTTGTGCGCGATCGTAATACCGATCCGAAGTGGAGTGCAAAACCATATTCCGATAATCTTGAAATTGTTGTTCCTGCCGGAGGTGTGGAAATGATTATGTTTACAGGCAAAACAATGCTCGATGTGATTCGCAGGTTCAATCTTTATTGTGGGGGCGGAATTATTCCTCCAAAGTGGGGACTGGGTTTCTGGCACCGTACACCGACACTGTTCAGCGATAAGAAAGTGGAGGAAGAGGTATCGGAATTTGAAAAACGAAATTTTCCCCTCGATGTTATAGGTCTTGAACCCGGCTGGCACAGTAAGGCGTATCCCAATACTTTTATGTGGGATAAAGGTCGTTTCCCTGAGCCGGAAGATTTTGTGAAAAAATTGAAGGATGAGGGTATACGTGTAAATTTATGGATGAACCCTTATTTGTGGCCGGGAACAAAGCTGGAGAAAAAGATACATCCTTACACAGGCTCGCATACAGTATGGAACGGTACTGTACCTGATTATACAATACCTGAGGCAAGAGCTGTTATGCAGGAGCATTTCCGTAAGTATCAGACAGGAATAGGAGTGAGTGGATTCAAAGTTGATGAAGTTGACGGATTCGACAGGTGGCTGTGGCCCGATGTTGCAACATTCCCCTCGGGACACGATGCTGAACAGATGCGCCAGACTTATGGAATGCAGTTTATGGAACTGGCTGATGAACTGTTTCGTGAAAAGAATCAACGTACCTACGGACTTATACGGGCTGCCAATGCCGGCTCTGTTGCTTATCCATATGTGATTTACAATGATTATTACAGTCACCGCGATTTTATCACGGCATTGATAAACTCCGGCTTTATAGGTGTGTTGTGGACACCCGAGGTACGCAGCGGCGGTTCGGCTTCCGATTGGGTCAGGCGTATGCAGACCTCTTGCTTTTCGCCTATGGCAATGATAAATGCCTGGGCTAACGGCAAAAAGCCGTGGTCATTTCCTGATGTGTACCAGGAGGTTCAGGATGCCGCTTACCTGCGAATGCAGCTGCTACCCTATCTCTATTCCACTTTTGCGGAGTACTACTTCAAGGGAACTCCGCCGTTCAGGGCAATGAACCTTATTGAGGGATTTAAAGCTGATCTTGGTGAAGAACAGGGAGAGCTGAATTCAACAGACAATCCGTACGCCGTGGCTATAAAACGTGAGATAAAGGATCAGTATATGTTTGGCAATAACATTCTTGTTGCCCCGCTGTTCGGTAATGAGACAGAGCGTAAGGTTATGCTGCCTCCGGGTAAATGGTACGATTTCTATACCGGAAAGTTAGCAGGAGAAGGCGAAGTTATCACAGTTAAGTACGGTCTGGACAAGATACCTCTGTTCGTGAAGGACGGCGGCATAATTCCGATGATACCGCGTATACGCCAAACGAAAGAGTGGAAAGACCAGCCGCTTGAAGTCAGGGTTTACGGAACAGCCGACGGTGAATTTACGATTTACGATGATGACGGCACAAGCTACGATTTTGAGAACGGCGCCTACACAATGAAAAAACTGATAGTAAAGGACGGCCAAGGCAAAATAGAAGACATCCGCCGCGACGGCCCCTGGAGCTACAGCGAGGTGAAGTGGAGGTTTATGGGGAGGTAATGTCACCTCACCCCCTTGATTGAATTTTCGTCATTGTACTGTATTCTAGTAGGAACGCACGGCCGTGCGTCCCTACTAGGAAATTTAAACAATCTATTAGTCATTGCCCGCCTGACCAGTCGGGCAAGTCTCCGTGCCTCTGTGTTATTCATTTAACAATTAATAAAAAGATGAAACCAAAACTGAATTTATCCTGGCTGATTATTTTTATAATATTTTATTCGTGCAGCGGTGATCCGGGTAAAGTGCGGTTAAATGAAATAGCAGTTGATGCACCTTTCAAAATGCCGACCATAAAGATCCCGGATTTTAGTAATAGCAAACAGTTGCTGATAACCGATTTTGGCGCAGTTCAGGGTGATAAGGATAAAACCACCCAAGCCATCAAAGATGCCATTGATGAGGCAAATAAAATTGGCGGCGGAACTGTTGTAATTCCTGAAGGTGAATGGCTGACTGGTAAAGTGCATTTTAAAAGTAATGTGAACCTGCACCTGAACGAAGGCGCTGTCCTTTTGTTCTCTGAAGATCCCGCTGATTATCTTCCGCCGGTACAGTCATCGTGGGAAGGAATGGAGTGTTATAATTATTCGCCTCTGATCTATGCTTTTGAATGTGAAAATATCGCAATTACCGGGAAGGGTACATTGAAAGCAAAAATGGATATCTGGAAAAAATGGTTTGCAAGGCCAAAACCTCATATGGCGGCGCTGGTCAGATTATACAATATGGCAGCAAAAGATGTTCCTGTTGAGAAGAGACAGATGGTTGCCGACAGTGCACATCTTCGCCCTCAGTTCATACAGTTTAACAGGTGTAAAAATATTCTGCTTGATGGCGTATCCATCAGGAACAGTCCTTTCTGGACTATCCATCTGTTTATGTCCGAAAATGCCGTTATCCGTAATGTTGATGTAAAGGCACTGGGACATAACAATGACGGAGTAGACCCTGAAATGAGTCGCAATGTCCTTATCGAAAACAGCTCTTTTGATCAGGGTGATGATGCAATTTCTGTAAAATCGGGCCGTAACCGGGACGCCTGGAGGTTGAATACTCCTTCGAAAAATATTGTGGTGCGAAATTGTACTGTGAAAAGAGGGCATCAGTTAATGGCTATCGGCAGCGAATTGTCAGGAGGGGTTGAAAATGTGCTGGTTGAAAACTGCACAGTGAACACCAGACCTGTGAAACATCTTCTTTACATAAAAACAAATGAGAGGCGGGGAGGTTTTGTTAAGAATATTTTTATGAAGAACGTACAGGCAGAAAGATGCAGAAATGGTATTCTCGGTATAGAAACTGACGTACTGTATCAATGGAGAGACATTGTTCCTACTTATGAGCGCCGGCTTACTCCGATCGAAGACATCTACCTTGAGAATGTTCACGCATCTGCGGTTAAATATATATCCAGAATCATGGGCAATGCTGAATTGCCTGTTGAAAATGTGGTCCTGAAAAACATAACAGCAGATAAAATAACCGGTGAAAAGTATATCAATGAAAATGTCGAAGGATTTAAAGTTATAAAAGAATGAAATAACCATAACTATGTGTTGCCGATTAATGGTCTTCGCCACCGCTACGACCGATCAATGGATATCTATTTTCTTGTAGGGACGTACGGCCGTACGTCCCTACAAGAAAAAATATAACAATTCTCTGTG
>JAADEM010000099.1 GCA_013153405.1 Chlorobiota bacterium | reverse complement strand
AATTAATCCTAGAATCATAGAGTCTTAGAACCATAGAGCAAATGAAACAAATTTCCAAATTCTCTGTAAACTACCCCGTAACGGTCACAATGATAGTACTGGGCATTGTCCTGCTCGGTATAATTTCACTTTCCCGTCTCGGCACCGATTTGTTTCCCGACATACGAAACCCGCGCATTTACGTTGAACTTAAATCGGGAGAGCGTTCTCCCGAAGAGATGGAGACCCGTTTTACCGAACAGGTCGAAGCCCTTGCTGTGCGTCAGAGCGGAGTCGTGAATGTAACATCGTCGAGCCGTGTGGGAGTATCACAGGTTACCGTTGAATACACGTGGGATAAAGACCTGGATGAGGCATTCCTCGATTTGCAAAAAGCATTAACCTCCGTATCGCAGGACCCTGATGTGGATGAGCTTACAATTTCGCGGTACGACCCTAACGAAAGTCCTGTCATTCTTGCTGCATTCAGCAATCCCGATATTGATGATATGAATGAGCTCAGAAAGGTTGCCGAAAACTACCTTGAAAATGAGCTTATACGAATCGAAGGTATCGCCGAAGTGCGTATATCAGGAGATGAGGTTGCCGAAGTTATGGTGGAGACTGACCCGAAACTGCTTGAGGGTTACGGACTGACTCCCGACCAGGTGGTGAACGTTATTAAAAACTTTAACCGGAATGTGTCGGGCGGAACCATTGAAGAGATGGGGCAGAAGTACATAATTAAAGGAATGAGCGAGCTGACTAATACTTCGCAGCTTGAAAACCTTGTGGTGAAGTTAAACAACGTAACAACAACCAATACTGCCGGTGAAACATCTCAGACACCCGAAACAGTTCCTGTTCTTCTGAAAGATATTGCAACCGTCACCGTACGTAATCAGGAGCCCGACAATATTGTACATTACAACGGAGAGAGATGCCTTGGTATAAGTATTTACAAAGAGACAAAATATAATACCGTAGCTGCGGTCGAAAAGCTGAATGAGGCATTCGACGGTATAAAAAAACGGTTGCCAGGGTATGAGCTTAATATTATCAATAACCAGGGAACATTTATTAAGAGTGCCATTAGCGAAGTTGAGGAGAGTGCTTTGATAGGAATCATTTTTGCTGTTATTGTCCTGTTCCTTTTTCTGCGGCGTCTCGGAATTACGATGGTTGTGAGTATAGCCATTCCTATTTCGGTTATTGCCACTTTCAATCTGATGTATTTCAACGGTCTTACACTTAACATCATGACCCTGGGAGGGCTTGCGCTCGGTGCGGGTATGCTCGTTGATAATGCCATTGTGGTGGTTGAGAACATATTCCGGAAACGGGAAGAAGGACTCTCACTTAAAGATGCCGCCATTGAAGGAACCGCCGAAGTAGGAGGAGCAATTACTGCATCAACATTGACAACTATTGTGGTATTTCTGCCCATAGTGTACCTGCAGGGTGCATCGGGGGCATTATTCAAGGATCAGGCCTGGACGGTTGCCTTTTCATTGTTGTCGTCGCTCGTTGTAGCATTGCTGGTTATTCCGCTTCTTGCAAAATTGCTGTTGCCAAAGGAGATAAAAAGAAGTGAGTTGGCAGAAAAGGAGCGTTCTCGTTACGGACATATTCTTTCGAAAATAATTGACAGGCGATGGCTGGTGCTGGGTGGTTCTGTGGTATTGGTGGCAGTTGCCGCATTCCTTGTACCGATGATAGGCAGTGAATTTATGCCTGAAACACAGTCGCGCGAGGTGAAGGTTGAGATTGAGCTTCCGCCGGGAACGGCTCTGGAACGCACATCGCGTGTGCTTGACCAGATGGAGGAGATGACCAAAGAACTGTTTGGCGACAGGTTGAAATGGGTTTACACCCACGCGGGTGAAGATACAGGAAGCGAGAGCACAGGAACGTCGGTTCAGGGTAATAATACCGGATTTATAAAAATTGCTCTTAATGATGATGTAAACATTGGTTACAACCGTTTGGTGGCAATGCTTGATGAGATGTTCAAAGGTATTCCGGGAATGGAGGTGAGATTTATTCAGGATGAATCGGTGCTTGAAAGTATTCTTGGCTCCGATGAAGCACCTCTGGTGGTTGAGGTTGTAGGTGAGAATATTGATGAACTGTCGGAGGTATCAGCCGAAGTGGCAACAATAATGCGAAATGATGAATATGTCTATAATGTTAAAAGTTCGTTCGAGGACGGAGCACCTGAGGTTAATCTGAAAATAGACCGGTTGAAAGCCGGAATGTTCAACCTTGATGTGAACAGCATAATTCAGCAGGTTGAAGGTTATCTGAGTGGTGAAGATGCCGGACGTATGGACTTAAAAGGTGAATTGACCGATATTACACTTGAGATGCCTGATGTGCAGCTTGATGAACTTAAGAATCTTGCAATTACCGGAAACAATAAAGTTTATCTGTTGTCAGAGCTTGCCGGTATTGAAATTGGTAAAGCTCCCCGTGAGATTATCCGTAACAATCAGAACCGTGTTGTTGAGGTGTCGGCAATGGTAACTGATACCAAACCGTTCGACCATATTGTGAAAGAGCTGAAAAGTAAGTTTGCAGATATAACACTTCCGGCCGAAACATACATAAAGGTTACCGGAGAAGAGCAAAAGCGCGAAGAGGCATTCGGAAGTCTGAAGTTTGCATTGTTGTTGTCAATCATACTGGTATATATGGTTATGGCTTCACAGTTTGAGTCGTTGATACATCCATTCACCATTCTGCTGACTATTCCGCTGGCAGGAGTAGGTGCAGTCCTTGCATTCTTCATTCTTGGCAAGTCATTCAATATTATGGCTTTTATCGGAATAGTGATGCTTGCGGGTATTGCGGTGAACGATTCCATAATACTGGTTGATGCCATTAACCGCTTTAAGCGGGCAGGTCACGACCTGAAAGATGCAATCATACTTGCAGGCGAACAGCGTCTTCGTCCGATACTGATGACCAGTTTAACAACTATTCTGGCACTTTTGCCGCTTACCTTTGGTTTCGGTGACAGTGCTGCTTTGCGGGAGCCAATGGCTATTGCCGTGATAGGCGGACTGGTAACTTCAACACTGCTTACACTTGTGGTAATTCCCTGTGTATACTATGTGTTTGACAAGTTGATCGCGAAAATCACAGGAGGGTGATGAAGGTTTTTCATAAAGACCTGCTTGTCCGATTTGTCAGGCAGGCGAAAAGTAGCAAAGAAAAGGTAAAGTAATAGTTTGGTAAGCAACAAAGATAAGCCCCGTAGGGGCGTTATGTTATAACCCGGGATGAAACCTCGGGGCAAGAAACAAACAATAGGAAACGGTTTTGGCGCACTTTTTTGTTGCGAAGACTGCCTGAAAGGCACGGCGAGCTTGCAAGAAATGTGACAAAACACCCTTAGAGAAAACGAAAAGATTTTTATGCACACCATAATTCACAGAAAGGTTCTCATAGCGATGTTGTTTGTGGCACTCACGATGCTGGGTGTCATCTCATACCGTCATTTGGCGTTCGAGTTGCTGCCGAATACTGAGTATCCCATGCTTTTTGTTCAGGTAACCGAGCCAACCAAGGCAGCTCCTGAATACCTTGAACAGGAGGGAATAATACCACTTGAAGGAGTCATCAGCCGGCTCGAAGGCATAGAGAAGATTGAGAGCCGCATTAATCCCGGCCGCGGGATGATTATGATTTACCTCAATATGGATGCTGATGTTAAGTACAGCTATCTGAAACTTGTTGAGGAGATAAACAGCGCAAAGAAACTTTTGCCCGAGGATTTCACAACAATGGTTTTTAAGGCCGACCTGGAACAGATGAACAGTCGTTTTATGAGTATTCAGGTGCGTGGTGGCGGAGGAGTAGACCGTGTACGGAATGTGGTTGATCAGGAGCTTAAAAGCCGTTTTGAGAGTATTGACGGAATTGCAGGAGTTGAGGTCTATGGCGGACGTCAGAAATCGGTTGAGATATCCGTTTCAGAGGACGCTCTTGAGAGTTATGGCCTTACGATGGGAACCATCCGTCAGAAAATAAGCGGAGGCCAGAACCGTAAGGTGTTTGTGGGAGAGGTGGTGAATGGTGAGACCCGTTACTACGTTGCTGCCGAAGCCGATTACAATGATATATCCGATATTGCCAATATTGTTGTCGATGCCGACGGCCCTGTTTTACTTAAAGACATAGCAAAAATAAAATTCGGAGTCAAAGAGCAGGATTCGTACAGCCGGGTAAACGGCAAAGAGGCGGTTACCATAGCATTGTCGAAGGATGCTCAGGTTAACCTTATCGATTTGTCACGTAAGACACTTGCTGAGATTGATCGTATAAACCAGGAGTACAAGGACAAGGATATTGAAGTAGTTGTTGAAAGCAATACTGCCGAAACAATGGAAAAGAATCTGGACCAGATAATCTTCCTTGCATTGCTTGGGGGAATTCTGGCATTGTTCATTCTCTGGATTTTCCTTAAAAACATACCGCTCGTTTCGGTTGTGATGTTGTCGGTGCCGATTTCTGTTTATGGTGCGTTCAACTTCTTTTATGCCGCAGGTATATCTATCAATGTATTCACTCTGGTGGGGCTTGCTCTTGCCATTGGTATGCTTATCGACAACAGTGTTGTGGTGATGGAGAATATCTATCGTGTGGCATCCACCGGAAGGTACGGAACCAGTGAAAGTGTTGTGAAAGGAACCAAAGAGGTCGGAAGGTCTGTTATTGCAGCGACTCTGACTACCATATCGGTGTTCCTGCCGTTTGCTTTTTCAACCAATGTTGTTTTCAGGGAGGTGGCACGTCATATCAGTGTTTCCATCATATCCACGCTTGTGGTTTCACTGCTTGTTGCATTGATGCTTGTACCGATGCTGACTCATCTGTTTTTATCGAAAGTGCTCCGAAGCAGGGTACATACACTTGAGAAATTATCGCTTCACAATCGTTTGGTTCAGTACTACTATCTGTTGCTTAAAGCTACTTTGCGAAAACCGGCAGCTACCATTCTGGGAGCAATGGTACTGTTCTTTGCAGTTCTGCTTATCAGTGCCGGTCTGAGTTTTACACGGCAGCAGGAAACGGAAACCAAAAGCTTCACAATTACTGTTGAGATGCCTGTCGGCTCAACACTCGATAATACAGACCTGATTGTGAGAACTATTGAAAAACGTCTTGAAGACCTGAAAGAGAAGAAGGATGTAATCAGTCAGGTTTATGAGGAGGATGCTCAGATTACGGTTAATCTTGAAGATGATTACAAAGACATTTCCGGACGTAGTATTGATGAGATCAGGAACGATATACAGAGCAGGATAAACAACATTGAAGGTGCTACAATCACCCTTGAACAGCAGGATGCAGTAACAGGAGGAACAGGTCAGGGACGTGGCTTTGGTGCCAATCCGGGAATGAGTATGCTTGGGATGCTGGGTATAGGTCAGCAGGAAGAAGAGGTGGTGATCAAAGGAGAGGATTATGATAAGATGCTTCTTGTTGCCAACGATATTAAGGATTATCTTGAAGAGAATGTAGAGAATCTTATTCGTGCCAGAGTATCAACCACAGGAGCCCGTCCTGAGATTCATCTGAATATGGATAACTATCTTATGGGCATTTACGGAATTACGCCTGCCGTGATTGTAAGCGAGCTTACCACATTCAAGCCGGAGGTGTCGTCAGGTGGTTTGTTAAGGGTGAATAACGAGGAGTACGATATAGTTCTGAAAACAGATGAGCCGCAGGAAGAAGAGGTAACCAAAACAATGGATGACCTGAAAAAGCTTAATGTGAAAGGTTCGGGTGGTGCATTGTTCCCGCTGCGCGATTTTTCCGATATTGTCTATGCTTACGGTCGTTCTGAGATTCTGCGTGTAAACCAGCAGAAACAGATTGAGGTTACTTACAGGTTTTCGAGCGAAGTAAATAACTCTAAAGAGCTTCTCGAAGAAGCCCGCAAGGAAGTTGACGACCTTGTGGCGACTATTCCCGTACCTTCCGATGTTTCGGTCAAGGTTATTCACGAAGAGGATGAATTCGGTGAATTTAAACTTCTTGCCGGAATAGGTCTCATTCTTATTTTTATGATTCTGGCATCGGTGTTCGAGAGTTTTACAGCACCGGTGGTTATGATGTTTACAGTGCCTCTTGCTGCCATAGGTTCGATGCTGGCCCTGATATTTACAGGAAACTCACTGCTGAACCTGAATACTTTCATCGGATTTCTGATACTGCTTGGTGTGGTTGTCAATAACGGCATTTTGCTTATCGACTATTCGCGTCAGCTTAGGCGCAAAGGGATGGGGCACGCCCGTTCGCTGATCGAGGCCGGTATTTCACGGCTGCGTCCGGTAACCATAACTGCGGCCACAACCATCATAGCAATGATGCCGCTTGCAATGGCCCGTGACGAGTATGCCGGATCGCTAGGTGCTCCGTTTGCCATAACTGTTGTAGGCGGATTGAGTTTCAGTACACTGCTTACTCTTGTTTTTATCCCCACTTTCAGTTTCGGGCTTGAGAATTCACTGAACTGGATACGTTCGCTTAATGTTAAGTTTAAAGTGCTGATTTACTCTTTGTGGGGACTGGGAATATGGTGGGTGATTATGCTTTCCGGATATATGTTCGTAGTGCAATTGCTGGTTATCGTATTGATTGTTGCCGGAGTTCCTGCTGTGCTCTACTTTGTGTTTACCAGTTTGAGAACTGCAAAGAGCAAGCTGATAAATGAAGATGAACCGATTGTAATTAATATACGCAGTCTTGTTAAGATTTATGGCCGCGACAGCCGTTTTATACGTGAGTGGAAGAGCCGTGAACGTATGTACAAAAAACGGTTACAGGAGAGCGGTATCTCAACGAAGAAAGTCATCGAAGGTTTTATCTGGCAGATTCCATTGATTGGATTCTTTATATGGTTTACCTGGTGGTATCTAGACGATGGTACTGCACGTTTCTTTTTTGTTTTGCTTGATTATTTCATCATACAGTGGTTTCTTGGTTATCTTACTGAGATAAACTTCCTGAAAGAGGGCTTGTTGCGTCAGGTTCGTAAAGGTGTTAAGTGGGGATATCCTTTGCTCGTAACCCTGCTGTTCTTCTTTTCGTGGTCGTCGAAAACAGGTGCTGTGATATTCGGATTGCTGTGGTATCTGCTTTTGTTACTGATCATGTCGGGTAAAAAGCTGAAAGCTGCCAATCTGAACATTGAACGTGTTACCGGACGTTTTGCCGGGCTTAAACGGTCCTACTACCGGCTTATCCGGAGTATTCCGGGTATAGGCAAGGAGAAGGTTCCGTTCAAGGCATTGAAAAGTGTTTCTCTGGAAATACATACCGGAATGATCGGTCTGCTCGGACCGAACGGTGCAGGAAAGACAACTCTGATGCGTATTGTTTGCGGAATACTTGAACCGAGTTACGGCAAAGTGTTAATAAACGGATTCGATACGGCCGAGAAACGTGAAGAGTTGCAGGGGTTGATAGGATATCTGCCGCAGGAGTTCGGTACGTATGAAAATATGACGGCTTTTGAGTTTCTCGACTATCAGGCCATCCTGAGGAATATTCTGGATGTGAAGGTCCGTTACGAACGTGTGGAGTATGTGCTCAAAGCAGTGCATATGTGGGAAAGAAAGGATGATAAGATAGGTTCGTTCTCGGGAGGTATGAAACAGCGTATCGGCATTGCGATGATATTGCTTCACCTGCCGCGTATTCTGGTTGTTGATGAACCTACTGCCGGCCTTGATCCGCGTGAGCGTATCCGTTTCCGTAACCTGCTTGTGGAGTTGAGCCGCGAACGGGTGGTTTTGTTCTCAACTCACATCATCGAGGATATTTCCAGCTCTTGTAACCAGGTGGCTGTGATTAACAAAGGTGAACTGAGGTACTGGGGATTCCCGTCGGAGATGGTAACCATAGCCGATGATAAGGTGTGGCAGTTTGAGGTTGATGTTCACGAATTTGAAAAGTATAATCGCGAACTGACCATTGTTCATCATATGCGTACAACCGACAACAGGATACGACTACGCTGTCTGTCGGAAGAGAGGCCTCACGAAACGGCAGTTAAGCTGAAACCTGCATTGGAGGATGCTTACATCTGGCTTCTGAGGAGCGGTAGGAAAGATTAATACAGAGACCTGCCCGACTAGCATGGTCAGGCGGGCGCAGAATGAAGGAACACGGATTACGCGGATTGGTGGAATTGACACGGATTAACTTTTGTGATATCTTGAATAAGTAAATCCTCAATGGTCGTTAAAATTGCTAAATAATTTTAATTGCCCTTCATATAAGTTGTAGATATATGTAATGGTTGATGATTTAATTCATAAAGACAGAGAGCTGATAGATTCAATTGTTAAATTGATTGATGATACCAGAAAGCGTGTTGCCTATACGGTAAATTACGAATTGACAATGCTCTATTGGAAAATAGGGAAACGCATTAATGATGAGGTTTTAAGAAACAAAAGGGCAGATTATGGGAAGGGGCTGATTAAAGAACTGTCCAGGCAATTAACCCAAAAATATGGTAAGGGGTTTAGTAAGAGGAATCTTCACAACTTTATAAAATTTAGTGAATTGTATCCTGATGAGACAATTGTGCAGACACTGTCTGCACAATTGAACTGGTCACATATATATACATTGATTGGAATACAAGATAAGCTTAAGCGGGAATTTTATATTCAGATGTGTACATATGAACGATGGAGTGTAAGAGTCTTGCAGGAGCGAATAAATAGTATGCTTTTTGAAAGAACGGCAATCAGCAGAAAGCCGGAACAAACAATTTTGAATGATTTAAGATTGCTTAAGCAAGAGGGTAAAATGTCGCCGGATCTCATATTTAAAGACCCTTATTTTCTTGACTTTCTTGGCTTGCACGATTCTTTTAGCGAAAAAGATATGGAGAGTGCTATTCTATTAAATCTCCAAAAATTTATTATTGAGCTGGGTACTGAATTTGCTTTTATTGCCCGTCAGAAGCGGATTGTAATAGATAATCAAGACTATAAAATTGATTTGTTATTTTATCACCGGGGACTAAGACGTTTGGTTGCAATAGACCTGAAACTGGGAAAATTTAAGGCGGAATATAAAGGTAAAATGGAGTTATATCTTCGTTGGCTTGAACATAATGAAATGAAAGAAGGAGAGGATAAACCAATAGGTCTTATACTATGTAGTGAAAAGTCACCTGAGCAGATAAAATATTTGCTTCTTGATAAAGATGAGCAAATTAAAGTTGCCGAGTATGTTACTGAATTGCCAGATGAAAAGTTTTTGGTACAAAAACTGAATGAGGCAATCATACTTGCAAAAAACAGATTGAAAGAATAATACGGTACGATATTAGTTGAAACACTGATAGGATGCAGTGGCAAGAAAATAAAGATAATCAGTTATTATACGTGACAAAATCAAAAAGAAGAATATGAGTGACAAATCAGAAAAAATAATATCAGAGAAAAAATATATGACATTATCCGGATTAAAAGATGTGATGCGTACTGTTGTTTCCCTTATGCGTTACAACCTGAAAGTGGTGTTTGGAAACAAGTTCGTTTACTTTCTTGGTGCCTCGGTGCTTTTTTATCTGATCATTACTGCTCTCAATTTTTTTTCTGACGAGCCGGCTACCATCGAGGATGTGTATTACCAGTTGATGTTTCCGTCTCTGCTGATTATCTTTTTCCCTACTGTATACGGTATTCAGAATGATGAGGATGCCCGTATTCTTGAGATAATTTTCGGTATTCCGAATTATCGTTACAAGGTTTGGCTGGTTCGCCTGTTTATGATACTTGTAATGGCTTTTGTTTACCTCCTTTTTATATCATTTCTGAGTAATATTCTGCTGGTAAATGTTCCCGTAATAAAAATGACATTACGATTGATGGTTCCCATAACTTTTTTCAGTATGCTGGGTTTTTTCTTTTCTACTCTGGTTAAAAACGGAAACGGCTCTGCGGTTTTGATGGTTATTACAGGTTTAGCCGCCTGGATATTGTCCGATTCATTGAGAAGAAGCAAATGGAATGTTTTTCTGAATCCGTTTCATCTGCCGCGAAATATGAGTGAGGCAGTATATCAGAATGTGGTTGAAAGTAATCAGCTGATTTTTCTAACTGCTGCTCTTGTGGCTTTGCTGTGGGGGCTGATAAATCTGCAAAACAGAGAGAAGTTTGTGTGAGGTAAAAGGTAAAAGTTGAAGGGGAAAAGCAATCTCTCGCAAAGGCGCAAAGACGCAAAGAAGGATTAGTGTTTTATATCACGTCGTTTAACTTTGTGATCTCAGTGCCCGCCTGGCAAGTTGAACAGGCCTGGGCGAGAGATTTTTATTCTTTTCTTAAGTCATCTAAAGCATCACTCTCTGTCGTTAGTGTATTTTACTATCAGTTCATTTCTCAGCTCAAGGAACATTTTTGTTACTTCCTGCATAAGGCCGTTAGAGTAGTTTGTGAGGAACTGTTCTGCTTTTTCGGGATTTTCTTTGTACAAAGCCAGAGCTTTTTCCTCGATGCTTTTCTGATCTTTGAATATCTTCTCTTCGAACGGGTCTCTTACCTTTCGTACATCTTTAATTGCTTTCTGAAACTTAAGCTTGGCCAGATTGTCAACAAAGTCGATGGCCCAGCGTGCAGATTTCTCGTCATACTTCTCTGGGTTGTATGTATTGTATGATTCATCCACCGAGAGGTTTCCTGCATAGATAGGCACATACGGACTGAAATACGGATTGTCAAGATAAACCCAGTAAACACCTCCGATAGCGTCAGGCAGCCAGTCGCGAAGCTGCAGTACCATACCGTAATGTCCGCGGTGACGGGCAACAGGACGGCGGTAAGTAATCTTCAGAAGTTCTCTCATATCTTTTCCCGGAAAGGGTGTTGCAAGCGGACTCTTTACCATTTTGCCGTCATCGCCGGGAATGAGCCATGCCGGGTCTTCAGTCATATCGTAAATGGTTCCTTCAAATACGGAGCGTTGAAAGTTAATTACATCACGGAACGATATCTTTTTCTCAGGTTTGATGGCAAAAGGATAAATTGACAACGGCTCTACATACTGAAAATATGGCTGGATACCTTTGTAAGGATTGTTTTTATCAAGGTATCTGTCGGGCCACTTTTTCAGGTGCGGGGCAAAGGTGGTATGGAAAAGCCAGAAACGGCTTGTGGCATATTCTTCTGGAATAGGAGAGTAGGCCTCCTGCCAGATGAACGGCTTATCCGATTTAGGATCGTACCAGCCACGATCGATGGCTTCCTGTTTGTAATTCTCAGAGACCATAAAATTCTTTTTATCCCTGGGGTTGATCTCTTTGATGATACTCCAGTTTGGAATGATTGTGGCTTTGTCGTCGGGAAGGCGTTCTGCTGCCCAGATGGCACCCGGCTTACCGCTTTCAGGTGTCCAGCCGGGACCAACTCCGAAAACTTCGAACACCCAAATTTCTTCGGTGTCGGCTATCACCAATGCCTCGGCACCGTCACCGCTTGATGGCAGAAAACCGTATTTTGTCATCAGGTCGCCGATGAACTTAACGGCATCTTTCGCCTTTTTGAAACGCTGGAGTGCGAATATCTGTGCCTGCTCAATGGTCATTATCTGTTTGCCGTTCTCACGCGTGCAAACAAGCTCTTCGCGCTGTGCGATTGTACTTTCGCCTATTCCAAGCTGATATTCGTTAACGTGCGAGTAAGCCGACTGGAAATATTTGTATGTCTTTTCCACCTGGGGAATGTATCCAAGAACAATGCCGTCGTCGTGAAGGTCGCGGTCGGCATCCTGAATTCCCCAGTAAACAGGTGCTTTATCGCCGGGTTTGAAGGTCATGGCAGGAACAACAAAGATACGGGAATCGGGGCCAGTGTCTGTGTGTGAAATTATAACCGAACCATCGGCAGAGGCCTTCTTACCTACAGCAATGATGGTACATGCATTTGAGATTAGATACCCTTGAGAGAAGATTAAAATTAATAAAAGAATTTTTTTTGTCATGATTAGAGTGTTTTTAAGGTTGCTGTGTATAGGTGTTTTTACCGGTTACGTTTATTGTAAAAACCGGATAATTTGTATGAATCAGTTCTGATTATCCAAAATTAATTAATTAAATGAGCTTACTTCCAGAAACTTTTAAATAATTTCTGTTAAGAATCAAATTCTTGAATTAACTGAATTCATATGTTTCGACAAGTATATCATGTAGGAGTGAGGTAAATATGAAATGTGCTTTTTACGAATAAACAATAGTTATTTTTTATACTTTTGTGCCCTTAAAAATATGTGCTATGATTAAAATGATGATCGCCTTTGTCAGGGATTATTTCAGATATAGGGAAGAAGTCAGGAAACATGATAAGTGGATAAAGAAGTTTGTTCGAATAAAAGGGTATGAAATAAACCCTAATAAGATGCTGTATACAAACCTGAAGATATGGCTTGCAGAAATGGAGGGCATTTACGGTAAACGTTATTGTCCTTGTTTTGATCCTTCGGGTGACAAAAAGCGCGATCAGAAAATGATATGTCCTTGTAAATATATTGATGCCGAGATTGAGGAGTACGGTTCTTGTCACTGTTCATTGTTCGGAAAACCGGGAATGAGTAAGAAAGAGTGGAAAGAGTCGGCTAATCGTTTGATGGGTGAGTATCGTGTAAAACTTAATCTTAAGGGTGACGTGCTTGATACCCGCGGAATGCCAGTGGATAAATACCGGGACCTGCCGATACCGGATGCCTCTCATCAGTTGAAATCAACTCTTCTGAATTTCAAAGGCAAAGAGCTTAAGATGATAGTTGCCACTAAGCAGGAAACTGTAAATCTAGAAAAGATAGCAAAATTCAAGGGGTACGAATACAGCGTTGAACCGTACGACGACGGGGCTTTTATGGTGAAGTTGAAAGTGAGGTAGCTGTTGTTCCTGGGGTTGTATGTCTTTGATTTTTACGGTTACAGGGATTCCATATTCAATGTTGGTTTTTATTCCGGTTGAATATTCTTAAATTTTTTAGCTTTAGTCTGTTTTATAATTCAGACATTCATGAATGCGATTATAAATGAGAGAACCGAAGTTATTATTCCAAACATGAAAGTGTTGTAGGCAAGTCGCAGCAACTTGTACTTTTTTGCCAGAACTTTACCCAGAGAGTGCTGGTCATGTATCATGGCAGAGTATAATCTGTCTTCATTCTTCATTAGTTCGTTAAGTGCCCATTCATATTCTTCAAGATCCATATTGTAAAAATTACCGAAAAAAAGCAGGTTTACTTTACTGTTTTTAAGATCTTCACGGGTAAATGTTCCTGATGATACATGAGGCCGAGTAGATAGTATTGCCAGAACTATGGTTGCCAGACTGAAAAACAGGAACACAAGAGTAGGCAGGATGATGTTGGGGGTTTCTTCAAAACGTGAAACAAGAACAGTTGTAGCAATTGAAATGATAATGGTATTTACTGATATCAGGATGTTTGATTTTTTATCGGCTATGGCACTCAGGTTAATCTGCATCCTGGCAGTATTCCTGAACATTGACTCCACACCCCGCGAATATTTCTTCGACTTCTTCTTTTTCTTATCTTTTTTTGACTTTTCAGAATTTAATTTTTCATCCAGTAGTTTAAGGTTCTTTTCTTTTCCCGGAAGAAGTTCTTTCTGTGCATATTCTGTAAAGTAGTTATGATTTTCGAAAAATTCTTTCGACATTTCCAGATACTTTACTTTATTTACCTTGTTGTCTTTTGTGTTATTCCATTCTTTTCGGGACCGTTTAAACCAGTCGAAATAGTTATCATCCGCCATATGTGCCATGTCGGCATCACACAGAACCTGTGAAAGAAGATTCTTGGGTAACTGAGGCATGCGTGTTGCTAAAATACAACTCTTTACAGTATCAATTATGTCGGGTCCGATATCTTTTGACGACAGAAATTCTTCCGCCATGTCAGCACTTCTTTTTTCATGATTCTCATAGCCCTTGATATATCCAACGTCATGAAACCATGCAGAAAAAACAACAATGTTGAGTTCCGCTTCACTCAGACCGCTGTTTTTTCCTATTAGTCCGGCTTTTTCTGCAACATAACGTGTATGGTCAATATTGTGAAAAACATAATCGCAAGACAGCTCCTTTTTTAAAAGATTGTGAACAAAGTCTTCTGCTTCTTTAACCAAATCTGTTGTTATTGTTTTCATTTATTACTGATATTTTTATAGGCATTTTATTAGAACAAATAACTAAACGAAAATGTTACAAGATTATCTTCTTCAGAACGGTTATAGTTAAGAGTAATGACTGTTAAGTTGAACGGAGTAAGCCAAAGTCCGGCTCCGTAACCGTCATGCCACTTTTCAGAATCTTCGTTGTCAATCCACACCCGTCCTATATCGTTGAATAGCAATAAGCCGAAACTTCCGGTAAGGTAATAAGAGTTTACGTTGGTTATTTTGTATCTGATTTCAGTATTCTGATAAAAAGAGTTATCTCCGGCAAATCTGTTGCTTCTGAATCCTCTGAGGTTCGTTTTTCCTCCGATGAAGTTGGCATAATAAAATTCATAATCACCAAAGTTCATTGCACCTCCGGCCCGTAGAGCAAACACTACACGTGGATCTTTTCTGAAACTTAAATAAAAGCTCAGTTCAGAACGCAATTTTATAAAATCCTTGCCATCTTCTTTAAGGCTGTAATAACCTGATAATTCTGTTTTCCAATGTATGCCTTTATGAGGTATTGAGCTGTTATCCCTGGTATCGATATCTAAAAGAATATTAGCTCCCATATAATGATGTGACTCATATGCGGCAGAATCAAGAACATCTGGATAAAGTTCACCTATGTATCTTCCAGCCGTGTCGGTAACATTAAAGTATTGATACAACGGGCCAAAGCCATAATAGATATTATTGTTGAAAGAGTGTTTCAACATAGGGTTAATATTGGCATATTCATATCTTACCCTGTAAAAGTTTTTGTTGTCAGTGAGTTTTGGAGTTTCATTTCCAAATCCATAAAAGTTATCGGTACTTCGGGGAAAACTAATGTCTGTATTCAGATAAAGGTCGAAAGGCTCAAATACTCCTGAAAACAGAGCTTCATACTTTACATCAAATGCTCCTGTTCTTAAAGACAAGTCTCCTGTAATTTTTTGTATTGTTGAATCTCTGAAATTAAAATGTTTTATTTTCACACCACCACCAATGAAAATGCCGTCATCGATGTTGTAACCGCCTGTTACCAGAGGAATAGTTTTATCGTATCTGAACTGTTTGCGGTCGTAATCGTTTACTGCTTTGTTTTTCGACAGTTTAAGTTTTGTTTCTCCGCTTTTAATGATACTGTTTTTTTTGTCTTTACGGTCGTAAACAACAGTCTTTTTTGATATTCCTGCAACTTTTGAGCTGTCGATTATGCTGTCTTCTCCTTTCCCTCCGATAATCCGTACTTTGATTCCTTTTTTACCACTGCCGGTTATTCTGAAAGTGTCGTCATCTTTCAGTCCGTAAAGTCTAATCTCTTTGGTTTCATCAGGTTTGAATTCCCGATGAAACAAACGTTTTTTTATTTTTCCGGTTTTGCCGCTTAATGCGTAAACATTCACTTCTGTATTTCCGTTATTTTTACGCTTAACGTCAAACAGTTCTTTTTTGTCGGTTCCTACCACATCAACACCTTTTGCCAGAAAACGGTAATATTCCTCTGCATAATACGGAAGCGAGTCTCTGCGAACTTTCAGTTTTGCTTCAATGTTGTTACCTATGGAATCGTAAACTTCAGGAGGAAATCTTTTTATGGCTTCATGTATTACAGAATCGGTAATGTTATTTTTTATGTAATCAGCCGTTTTAAGCCAGTCATTAAGGTCGGGTTCTGTCATAAATGTGCGGTCGAAAAAACGGGCATTAAAACCAAGCCCGGCTACATTTTCTATAGTATAATCAAATCCCTGAAATTTGGGCATAAGCCATTTTCTGCTGGCAAGCCACATTATGAATCCTTCATTTACGAAGTAAACCTGATCCCGGTCGCGTGGAATAGGTTTATATGTTGTGACACCTTTATGTTTGAATGAAGCCCAGCGCCACTGGTCATCGTGTCTGTCCCAATCGTTAAGCAGCATGTCGAGCAGGCGTGCTTTTACAACTTCCTGTTGATCTACATTATGGTGATGGTCTTCGTGTATCTTTTTTATGGTTTTTGCAGTACTCACAATTTTTTTTGATCTGCCGAAACTTGCTACGTCTTCTCTGTTGTCATCGGGCCTTTCTTCAAATAGAAAAACTTCATTGGCCAGGTCGTCACGATAAATTCCAAGTCTGGGATCATCCGGAACCCAGAACATTTTAGGATTGGTGTGGAAAACACCGATTGCATCGGCAAGAGGCGGAACGGTAATAGCACCGTACGGGTTTGATGCTGAAATAGCATCCTGAACCGGTTTTTCGGCAATTGTGTTTCTCAGATATTCGGGCAGGGCGTTATCTACATATTTATTTACCGAGCGTAAAACATACTGTTTCTTGTCTTTGTTTTCCATTCGAACCGAATGCGTTTGCATTCCGCCACCACGTTTAAGTATTTTTAGTCCGCCTTTTTCGGTGCCAATATCGAAAACAGGGAACTCCACCGGGGTATTCCAGATGTTGCGGTAATTGTTTCCCAGCAGTGCACGTCGCATTTTACCTGCCTCAGCATACATTCCATTTATTTTTTCTATCACAGTACTGTCTGTGTAATCGGGATGTTGTAACTGTTTCTTTATTTTTAATGTGTCGAATACCGGTTTTTTGAATAATTCTTTCCGGAAAACGATAATACCGGTTGTGTCCGGGAATGTTTTTATGAATTCGGTTATCACTTTGCCGTCGGCATAAAATGAAAGACGATTGAATCCGCTGCATTGGCAGGCAAAATCTGCTTTGTCCTTTTTCTTTGCAATATACGATGCTTTGCCTCCTCCTCCGCTTATGATGTGATGAAATCCGTTTTTGTGAACATACTGCATGTTGTGTTCGTGTCCTGCCGCATAAATAACATCAGGGTATTTATCGAGTATATTGAGCATTGTGTTACGGAATGATTTGTATTCAGGATGTGCAAAATCCTGAATAGTGCCGAGGTATTTCCGGTAACCTGTGTAAATAAAACCCGGGAGAGGAATATAAAGTTTACTGTTCATATCAAGCAAGGGGAAAAGCAAACGTGATGCCGGGAAGTACCCTCCGTGTTTTCCAACGCTGAAAAGAGGATGATGGGTGGCAAATATTACTTTTTTATCACGATTACGCCGAAGAGCATCTTCCAGGTGGATGAAAATTTCACCGTATCGGGAGAAACCGCAGTTGTCATCACCCTCGGGTTTTTTATATTTCTGGAACCACCATTGCGAATCAAATATTATAAGTGTGATATCGGATGTTAGTTCAATTTCAACAGGCCCCGGACAGCCGTCGTCAGGAAGATAAACATTTCCTCTGTTAAGATGAGATTCTATAAATTGTTCTTCATTCATAACTGACTCTTCGCCCTGTCTTCTTCCGTTTGCCCAGTCGTGATTTCCCGGAATAAAATACACCTTGCCGTTATAGTCTTTAAATGTGTTAACCAGTCGTTC
The DNA here is from genome assembly GCA_013153405.1 of Chlorobiota bacterium. Classification (GTDB taxonomy): domain Bacteria; phylum Bacteroidota; class Bacteroidia; order Bacteroidales; family Marinilabiliaceae; genus JAADEM01. The sequence goes on along the minus strand of JAADEM010000099.1, from coordinate 11,030 downwards.
CAGGTCATCCACTGCCACTTTGAAATATTTAACCGAGGAATCGGGCAGTCCAAGATGATAAGCAAGATCTCCCAATACAACCACTGCACTGTTTTTACCTGCTTTGTCAATATACTTTTTCAGTATTTGCAGGTTTTGTCTGCCTTCAACGGAGCTTTTAATGTCGCCTGCAAGAAAAACAGTATAAAGCAATTCGGATGTATCCCGGACAGAAGTTATTTCTGGTTTCTCACTGCTGTGAGCGTAAAATATCTTTTGTGCTTTCAGTGGTAATGTTAAAACCGTTGAAAGTAACAATAGCATTATTATATGTAAATTGTTCCGTTTCATTTTAATTATTTCATATAAAACTCCATGATTGTACCTTTGCTGCCTTTTCCTTCATTAGAAATATAAAGCGTTCCGTCGGGGCTGAAGCAGATACCTTCCGGTTGTTTGTGAATTTTCTTGTTAAGACTGATAAGTGCAAGTATTCTGCCTTGAGGGTTTAGTACCGCTAATGTTTTTCCGACAGATGCCAGTACGTATATGTTGCCTGTGACAGGATGAACAGCTATACCCGAAGGTTTGAACGACACTTCTCCTTCAGCATTATCAAATTCGGAGCTTAATTCGATGCCGATAAGGGTCATTGTGTTGTAGTTTTTATAATGCCTGATACTATCAAGAGGAATAAGAAAAAACGGTTTTTTATTCAGCTTGTCTGTTTCCGGATTATATTCATAAACAGCTTTATATCTCTTTGCTTCTTTTTGTTTTTTTTCTTCAAGAAAAGGGTATCCTTTACAAGCAATTAAAAGAGTCTTTCGTGCAGGATAATATCCCATTCCTTCAATATTATTCCTGTCATCAAAAAGTGTTTTGTGCTTATGGACTTTTGGTTTATTTTTTTTCATAAAATCTTTGACACGATATAAATGACCGTTGCTTTTTATTATCCACATGTCGTTGCCAATAATCTCTATAGCCTCGTAATCGCCTGGTCCGTTAAATTTTATTTTGTCTTCAAGTTCTCCCTTTTTGATATTGTAAATGTATATGTTTCCTTTTTCGTCCTGATTACAGGCGAGTCTGTTCTTATCAATGTATGTTAATCCTGAAATCTCGGCAAGTTCATGAGGCATATCCCATGTTTTTTCGGGGCTGTTTACATCGTATCTGAATTCATATTCATCCAATCTGAAATATATTTCCGGTTTGTTTCTTTTTGTGAACGAACAGGAAAAGAACAGGATGCTGCCAAGTAATATGGTTATTAATTTTAAGGTCACTTTTTTAAGCCGTTTTATTATTTTCAGGTAATGATTTTATTTCATCAATGTATTTGTAAATTGAGATCAGTCTTTCGCTTCCTTTAACTCTTGTATCATCGAGCCATTCAAAATATTTTCTGATTTTGTCGGTGAGCTGTTCGTATACCTCTTTTGAGATCAACAGGTTTGTGTTGTATTTTTTATTCAACTGCTCAATGCGTGAAGCCATAATTACAACTCTTCCGGTAATGGAATACTGTTTTCTTACCGATGAACCGATATTACCGGTTACAGCTTCGTCGTAGTGAAGACCGATACCTATCCTTGTATGGGGAATGCTTCCTTCCTTGTTTTTTAAATCAAGAGTTTTGATTATTTCAATTGCGGCTTTTGTTGCATGCAGGCTGCTGTTTCCTGACTTTACCGGAGCACCGAATGTAGCCATAAAACCGTCTCCGAGGAACTGGTTAATAACACCATTGTGTGACTGAACAATATCAATCATGAATCCGAAAAGTGTGTTGAGATAATTTACAACTTCCTCCGGTTGATGATGTTCAACAAAGGGAGTGAACTGCCGTATGTCGAGAAACATGATGCAAACGTTCTGGCGTTTACCTGAAAGTTCATGACGTTTATCGAGTATGTTTTTAACTATCTCGGGGGAAATCTGCTGTCCGAAAAGGTCGATTATCTCGTTTTTTTCCTGAATACTTTTCCAGGAAGCTATCATTTTCTTTTTAATCAGGTTTGATACAAAAGCTGCGGCAATTCCGGTTATTATCATTATCAGTCCCTGCCCAAGGTACTGCATTTCTGTTAGTGCCGGGTAGGTTATTTCGGCAATCTCTGGTGCGTAGTTTGTATAAAAACACGATATTAATATATATTCGGCAGCAGCCAGTGTTCCGGTGAAAACAGATAGCTTATAATTAAGACGGAATGTTGATAAAACTATAAAAATAAAATAGGTTAATGCAGCCGGTGCTTTTAATATGAGTATCTGACCAGAATGTTCAACAATTACAACAAGAAGAATAGTGAGAAGTGTTATCTCCGAAAAACTGTTGAAAAAACCGAATAAGCGGGGGTTAAAAAAAAACGGTTTGTTTTTGCGCCCCATAAAATAATGAATAAGAGACTCGTATATGATTATTAATACGGTAAACAGAAGTATCGAGAATATGGCAATGTTACTTTTAAACAGATTCATATAATCCTCGATGAAAATAAGATATATTACCAGAAGCAATACTGCTTCGGCAGCAAGCAGGCCTATCAGAATAACTGAGCGCAACCGCTCAATTTTAGTAATTTCTTTATTGAAAAGCTCTTCCGTAGACAGTTTATTGACTTTGTCATTATTCATTGCTTTTCCTGTTTCAATTGGTTTGTTTCATAGCATGATATAATGCAAAGTTAGTAAACATTAACTAACGGTCAAAAGATTTTGCAGAATAATTGGAATAGAAGGATTGAGGATTTGAGGAACTGGGTAATTGGGGAATTGAAAAGCTTCGGGGGCTGAATGTGGATTTAGCATCATTACCCTTCAATATCCTAAAGGGGAAGTATATAAAGGTTAATACGATAGTAAATTCCAGCTCTAGGTCCCGCCTGACCAGCCGGATCTATATGGAAGTTAGACAGGCTGGGGGTTAGGGGTAAAAAATAGCGGGCAACTTCAAAGCCGCCCGCTAAATCCTAAGTATGGACTAAATTATATTTTTATATTTTATTCTTATCAAATTTATAATCATCAAATCTGATTTTGAATAAGAGTGAATAGAGCACCGGTACGTACAGCAGAATGATGATGGTACCGAATGTCAGTCCGAAAATTATAGCCAGTGATAACGGTTGCCACAACAGACCTCCGCTGATAAGAAGAGGCAGCATACCCAGCGATGTGGTCAGTGTTGTAAGTATAACCGGGCGGAATTTGTGATTTGCCGCCTTTATAATGGCATCCTGTTCTGTAAGTTCCGGGTTTTCCTCTTTTTCACCTGCAATACGGTCGATTAGGATAATAGCGTTGTTTATCACGATTCCCGCAAGAGCAATGACTCCGAGAATACCGAAGAAACTTACAAACGAGTGTCCTACATACCATCCTATAACAACACCTATCAGGCCTAGCGGGATTGTGGAGTACACAAGAAGAGACTTTCGTATGGAATTAAACTGTAACACAAGTAATATCAGAATTAATCCGAACGATAACGGCAGCCAGTGGGCAATAGCGCCCAGGTTGTCTTTAGTGTCTTCATCCTCACCGCCGAATTCATATGTATAACCTTCTTTCCAGTTTGTTTTCTCTTTTTCAAGCCAAGGAGTAACGGCATCGAATATATCTTTTGCTGTATAGCCCGGCTCAAGATAACAGCCTACTGTTACTGTTTTACGCAAGTTTCGACGTATAACTTTCGAAAACTGCCAGTCTACTTTTACTTTGGCAATCTGAGACAAAGGTACATTCTGGTGTGTTAAAGGAGAAAACAGGTTATAACTTTCAATGGTTTGAATGTCGTATTCATCACTGTTTCTCACCTTCATATAGATGGGAATGCTTTTATCGGTTTCACGGAAGTTATCAACTTTAATACCTGACAAGCCTGCATTCAAAGCAATAGCAATATCCATATTTGTAAAGCCTGCCCGTTGGGCTTTGTCTTCGTCTATTTCAACTACCAGTTTTTTGATTTTTGGTCCCCAGTTGTCGGTTATGTTTTTGCTGCCCGGCACATTAACAAGCTCTTTTTTCAATGCTTTTGCAATTACAGCTAGTTCATCGGGGTCTTTACCTGAGACACGAATTTCAACAGGAGTACCGGCAGCTCCGGCTCCGGTCAGTCTGTTTACCCTGATGTCGGCATCGGGGAAGTGGTTGAAACAGTATTTGTCGAGTTTTGCAATTACGTAATCGTTGTCAATGTCGCCGGTGGTATTCAGTAACATATGTGCATAACTTGAGTTAGCTTCATTTTTTAAATAACCGAGATCATAGGGCTCGGGACCTTCACCAATGAATGAGGAAAAGTCGAGTACTCCCGGTGGATTATCAGGAGTAACCACAAGAGAATCGAGTATATATTTTTCAATTCTGGCAACTGCATCTTCTGTAATTTCAATGCGTGTTCCTGTAGGGTATTTTACATCCACAGTTACCAGGTTACGGTCGCTGTCGGGAACCAGTTTGAAAGGGAGCATCGGCATAAATGCCAGAGAAATAAGAAACATTGCCACAATTATGATGATAAACTTCACTCTTGCTTTGGATAATATACGCAACAGGACCCCGTTGTACCAAAGGTTTACTTTCCTCATCATATTATCCATGAAGTTTTCTTTTGCATTTTTGTCTTTATTCTTTTTCACTTTTAGCATCACCAGTGCAAGCAGTGGGATGAATGTGAATGTAAGGAACCACGAACTTAGCAGTGATATGGTAACCACAGAGAACAGTGGAGAAGCCATTTCGCCCATCGGGGTTTCGGCAAGAGCAAACGACAAAAATGCTGCTGATGTTGTAAGTGTTGATATCAGAAGCGGAATCATCAGGATTTTGCACGATTCCACCGCCGCTTTGAATGTTGTTTGTCCTTCCTGTATCCGGACGAGCATTGCCTCTGCCATTACAATACCGTTATCCACAAACAAACCCAGAGAAATAATAAGGGCAGCAAGTGATACTTTATTAAGGCCGAGATCAAACAGGTTCATGAAAAAGAACGTACTCAGAATCACCATTGGCACCATAGTGGCAACAAGTGATCCGGTGCGGAATCCAAGGAAAAACAGCATTACTGCAAGAACGATAATTACCGATTGCAGCAGACTGATTAGGAAGTTGTTCACCTGTTTTTCCACTATCTGGTCCTGTGAAGCCATCCTGACAAGCTCAACGCCGAGAGGCAGTCCGGCATTTATTTCGGGTATTATTTTCTGAACATCATCACCTAATCTTACAATGTTGGCTCCATCTTTTAAAGACATAAAAAGAGCAATTGCATCTTTACCGTTATATTTTACTATTTTTTCTTTAGGAGAGATATAATCGCGGTAAATTTTAGTTATATCGCCCAAAAATATTGATGAACCGGTGTTTGTAGGTATCAGAGTCCTTTTCAGGTCTTCAATACTTTCAAAGCTTCCGGTAGGTTCAAGAATTATTCGTTTTTTGCCAACATTTATTGCTCCTCCCGGATATAGTATGTTAGTGGCTGCAATTATGTTTTTAAGTCGTCCCACATTGAGTCCGTATCGTGACAACAGCTGGTCGTCGAATTCAATTATAACACGTTCTTCCTGTATTCCGCCGTATTTTACCTTTGCAGCATCGGGCAGAAGCAGCAGTTTGTCTCTTATATCATCGGCATAGTCTTCGAGAGTGCTATATGGAACGCCGTCGCTTACCACTCCTAAAATAATTCCGAATACTGTACCGATATCTTTATCTTTAACTATCGGTCCGAAGATGTTTTTGGGCAAAGTAGGTTTAACCCCGTTAACCTTATCTTCAAGGTCGTCCCATACAGACTGTAGATCTTCGGCTTTTACATAATCTTTAAGTTCTACAGTGATAACCGACAGGCCTGTGCGCGATTCGCTCTCTATCGATTTAATTTCGGTCATCTCTCTTATTGCCTCTTCCAGTTTATCGGTAACCAGACTTTCGACTTTTTGCGGTGCTGCTCCCGGGAAGCGTGTTACAACTGTTGCTATCCGGACGGTATAAGGAGGCATGCTGTCTCTTGAAAGGTCGAAATAGTTGCTTATGCCCACTAATCCGACCAGGAAGAGTACGATAATGGCTATGCGGTTGTTATTTAATGTAATACTAGTTAAGTTCATACTTGTTTTTTTAACGGTGAATTACCTGTCTGATATGCAGGCACGATTTAATGCAAATTGTTTTTTTAGTTTTCAAGCAGTTTCACTTTTCTGCCGTCGTACAAAAAGCTTAAACCTGCGGTTATAATCGTATCCTGGGGAGTCAGCCCGGAAATTATCTCATAACCGTTTGAAGTAAGGTCGCCGAGAGTTACGTTTCGCCGTGTTGCAATGTAGATTCCATCTTCATCGCTTTTTTTCAGAATATACACATAGTCACCGCCTTCGTCATGAGCTACAGCATCGGGTGGAACTATAATATATTTGTTGTTATTATCTGCGAATGTCATTTCAATGGTACATGCCATTCCCGGAAGTATTTCGTTGTGTTTTTCAGGCAGATCGATAATAAGCGGATAAGTTGGTGCACCGCCAGTACTTCGGCCTATCTCAGAAACAATGCCCTCGTATGTTTTTCCCGGCAGTGTTTTGAAAGTTATTTTGGCCGGTTGTCCTACTTTAACGCTGTGTATAACGTTCTCGGGAACCTGAGTCCGAATTTCTATATTTCCGTTTGAAGAAAACATCAGTACCGGTCTTCCCGGACCTATCATTTCATTTTCCTTGGCCATTATTTTTGATATTGAGCCGTCGTAAGGAGCTTTTAGTTTTGTATATTCAAGCTGGTTCTTTGCAGCTTTGAGCTGAGTTTCGGCAGTTCGCAGCATTGTTTTTGCCGATTCATACTGTGTTTTCACTTTCTCAAAATCACTAAGCGAAGCATTGTTTGATGCATAAAGTTTTTCAATGCGTTCAAAATTTGATTTTGCAGCAGCAAGTTGTATCTCAGCATTCTTTTTTGCAGCAAGTGCTTTCTGGTAATTTATTTCATAATCGGTGCTGTTGAGGTGGGCAAGTACTTCACCTTTTTTTACCGGCTCGCCAAGTTTGAAATGTATTTCTTCAAGTGTTCCTCCAACCTTAAAACTTAGCTTAGCTTCATTCTCGGCCTGCGAAATACCTGCAAAGGTACGCTTGCCGGTTATGTTCGATTCCGACAGTTTCTGATAGAATACCGGACGGATCGCCTCTTTTTTTTCAGTTTTGTTGTTACATCCGGTGAAAAATATCACTAATGCAATTATTGTTACTATTCTCATGGTTTTATTTGTTTAATATATAATTCTGTAATCTGTTTAAATAATCGTTTCTTTCATCATCTGGACTCAGGAAGCTGAATTTACCCTGATACCTTTCGACCATCAGATAGTCGAGAACATACTGATAGTATGCGATGTTTGCCGAATGTTTTGTTTTGGTCATCATGTTTTGGGCATCAAGTAGTTGTATCAGGTTTACCGCACCCTGGAAATAAGCGTCCTGAACCATTTTAAAATTATCCTCAGCTGCTTTGGCCGCATTCTTCGACAATTCAAGTTTCAGATATGATGTACGGAGTTTCTGGACGTTAGAGCGTATTCCTGTTTCCAGTTTGTTGTAAAGTTCATCTTTCTGGTCGTTAAGCTTATCTATTTCTATTATAGTTTTTTTAGCCTGTGCCGAAGCTTTTCCACCCTGGAAAATCGGAATCTTCAGGCTTACTCCTCCATTGAAAGTCATATCATCGGGTGGAGGAGGAATAGGCATCCCCACCGGTTCGATGGTGCCGTTACGTATAAAAGCCTGATCGGCATTGCCAAATGCTGCTATTTCAGGCATATACCACTGATGTTTATACAATTTACTTTTTCGTTCAAGTATCTCTGCCATCTTTTCCAGTTGATGAAGTTCAGGCGAGTTCTTTTTCATCTCTTCTATAATGAAGCTTGCGTAACGGTCGGTTAGTCCAGGATTTTCGAAAATAGTTTTCATTATTTCCCGGTCTGGGAGTATGGTTTTGTCAATACTGTTTGAGTCGGATATGTTTACTGTACCGTTGATTTCACTGTTCAACTGCTGATTTATATTGAACATGTTGTTACGGTATGATGTGTAAGCATCGTTAAATTTCATCTTATTCAGATTGAGCTCTGTTATCCATCTGTTAATATCCGAAACACCTGTCTGGCCTGCTTCTTCTTTTACTTTTGCCATATGCAGGTTTTTCATTGTCACATTCACATTTTCGTTCTGTATTAGCAGGTTGCTTTTTGCAAAAAGAAGTCCGATATATGCAGCTGAAGTTTGTGTAACCACATCGAGAACGGCCTGTTCGTTGTAAAATCTTTTATTTTCAGCCATTAGTTTGTTAATGGCAATATTTGCAATTGCCGCTTCGGAAAAAATCACCTGTTTAAGTGAAGCAGAACCGGTAAGAGTGAATTTACCTTTTTGTCCCATTGATGCTTCTACAATGTTTTCGCTGAGTCCGACAGCACTTCCTCCTATACTCACCTGTGGCATTACGTTTGCTTTGGCTATCCTGACATCTTTATCGGCAATTTTAACATCTTTTGCAGCCATCTTTCCTTTCAGGTTGTTTTCGAGTGCTTCGGAAACAGCCATTCTCAGGTTAAGGTTTCTGCCTGTGGAAAAATTGGTGACATTGATAAGTATCGATTCATTGAGTACATTCCATTTCGGGAATTTGCCTATCTCCCGCAAACTTTCCATGTTGATTATAGATACCTGCTTGTTTTCTACAAGTTTTACAGGAATTTGTGACGGATTAACACCTTCGGTAATCTTAAGAACGCGTAGCGCTGTCTGTCGTGCAAGTTGCTGAAATGTAAGTTCGGGTGTCATGGTGATTGTTGCCCCGAGGTTGAGATAACTTATTCCCTGTACTGCAAGTGATGGTATGTGTTTTTTATTCAGGCCAGTGAATAATTCTTTTATCTGTTCCTTAGGCGAGTTTACTAACGGCAGCACTATTGATGCATCGGTGTCGGGCGATATGAGGTCGAGTGCGGCATCACAATTTTTGCCCACACTGACAAGCGATATATTGAACCCTGATTTGTTTTTGTTAAGGTAACTGCTCAGCTCTGGCAGATTATCAGTTAACACATCAGGTACAATAACAGCAATGTTTTTTGTATTAAAGATGCGGGAATACTCTTTCAGGTTGTGTTTTAAATTAATTATCGATTCTATGTAAGTAAAGTTGTTTATCCCGCTTGTATTGTCGTTGTTACGGGGAAGGTTCAGCATTTCATCGTCGAGGATAGTTGCTGCTATTGACGGTTTGCTGTAACTCTTTAGTTTTGTTAATTGTCTTGAGGACAGGTATCCAAGTGCAATAACATAGTCTGTCTCCGGATCTGTCATGAATTTACTGATATCGGAATTAATTGCTGAGGTGTCCCAGTTTGCTGACAATTCTTTGAATTGTACATTTTTTTCGGGACCCACCAGGTCCGATATCTCTTTTTGCAGCATTGAGCTGAATTCGTTAAACTCTTTTGTGTCTGCATCCTTTACTATGCCAATGGTGAGTGTTGTTTGTGCAAACATCACCGTTGCCGAAAACAGCATGAGTGAAAGCAGAATCATCTTATTTTTCATTGTTAAATCTTTTTTATTCAAATATATAAGTATTAAAAGTTAGTGTTCACTAACACGCAATATACAAAAAAAAAATGACATCATAAGATTTTAATTTCAGGTATGATGTTTTAAGTTTTTTATGATTTTTTGATGAAAAGCGTAAGATACTTAGTACTACACGTTGCCATGTTGTTTTTGGATAAAAATATTTTTAACCCGGACTGTGCATTCTAAAATTTAGAAAGTTTTCTAATATTTATTTGGCGAAAAAGAACTACATCCATTTTGGCAAATAGGTAAAATGATATATTTCTAGAATCTGGTTATCCCTTAATAAATACATGGCAGGGAAAAACAGACAGGTCGTTCACTATTTTATTACTCTGATGTATTGGGCTTTAATTTAAAAACAGAACACTAGTCCCTATGATTGTTGCAAAAAACAGAACCAGCAATATCAGGAAAGCAATAGAAAATAATAAAAGGTTCAAAATCGTTACGGTTGTTGATGTGTTGTAAAAAGATTTTATCCACTTGAACATCAGGAAAATGATGAAAGCTGTTTCTGCAATTTTCAGTATGGGTGAATCGGTTATTAATTCCAGAATGGAGAATACGGAAAACCACAAAAATATTAGAGATTGCAGATGGATGGTGAAAACGAGGTTGGGAATGTAATATTTTGTTCGTTTCCGGAACAAAATATAAAAAATAAAAGCTGTCAACGGAATAAGGATAAACATTCCTAATGAAAGATTCTTTTTTATTTTTTGTCTGAATTTCAATCTGCCTTCAGGAGTGTCAAGAAGTTTCAGATTGGTGTAAAGTATTTTTTCCGAATAACTCAAAGAATCGATATCTACATCTTCAATATTATCTATTGTAATTAATGCATCATCAATAGAATCTGCAAGAGTGACCTGATTACCGGGATGGCTTATCAAGATTATACCACCGTTGTTGTCATTTCCTAATGAGAATGTGAAAAAATAGACAAGACTGATAAGCAGATAAAGGCGAATGGGAGTCAGATACTTTTCTCTTTTGCCGGCCAGTAATTCTTTAGTAAGTTTAGCCGGTTCAAAAATCAAAGTTTTAAGAGTGACAAAAAACTTAGAGTCGATGTTGAAGTTGGCGGAAAGGTATTCCGAAAGAAAATGCTTCAGCTTAAGGTCGGGTTCAACGTTCTTTTGTCCGCAGTGGGGGCAGTAATTAAAACTGCTGTCGAATTCCTTTTCACAGTTAGGACATCTTGTTTTATCCGGGGTTTCGTCGTTCATCGGTTATATTGTCTGTTCAAATATAAAAAATATGTTAATATCAGAAGTAAGACTATCCTGATTAAACCCAAACTATGCAATAGTAAACTGATGTCAGTTTCCTATTGCATAGCGATAAAGAACTACATCCATTTTGGCAAATAACCAAAATGGTGTATTTCTAGATCGGGGTTAA
>JAADEM010000135.1 GCA_013153405.1 Chlorobiota bacterium | reverse complement strand
ATGAATTTGAACATGGCAGGGCTCATGTGGCAATTTATAATTTTGCAGAAAAACCAACGGTAGCAGTTGATTTATCTGGTGTTTTAAATTCAGGGGATTCACTTATAGTTTATGATGCCGAAAATATTGTAGGAGCAACACCTGTTATTAAAACTGTTTATAATGGTGGAACCGTTGATTTTCCGATGACAACTAATACTCTTGCTCCGCATCCGCCATATAAATTTCCAACATCACACACGCCAATTGATTTTGGTGTATTCCTTGTAATTACACGAACTCTTAATATTCCTGACTTTTATTACAAATGGAAAAGTCCTGAAATAGGATATATTGATCCTATGGTTGATGTAGATGAATGTAACAGAATTGCATCTCTCGGAGGTGTTGTCTATTATTCAACACCTGGAACAAAGGTTGGTATTTCCGTAATGGACAGTATGTTTACCAATACTCTTATTACTCAAACTGATATTGCCGATGAAGATGGCTGGAATATTGATTCCATAGATGTAACAAGCCTGTATTATGGGAAAATGTATCTTTTAACCGCTGATGGAGAAAACCGTGATACCATGGAGTTTACACATGTGCCTCCATCTGTTTCGTTAAATGGAGCGTATATGGAGAAAGAGTTTTTCAATCATCTTAGTTATAATATGTCATCAAATGCACAGGATACGATACATATAACTGTAATAAATCCTGATAAAGATACTGTTTATCAGTATAATCAGATTGCAATTCGTAGTCGTACTCCGTATACAAATGGATTTTGCATGGATTTGTCAGATCAACAGGATTATTCTTCCAATTATACGATTACTCTTGAGAATGGATATAACAGTGATTATTTTGTTTACCCGTTTTCATCTTTAAGTGAAGTTAAGATAACACGCAGAAGACCAAATCCGACAACAGGAGTTTTTACACTTGCATATGTTGCACCAGATGCCGGTTCTGCTAAAATAGAGGTAAAAGACGGAAGTGGTTCAACGGTTTTCTCAACTACACAGATTGCACGTAAGGGATCCAATTTGCTTAATATTGATTTGTCATCGGAACCCGATGGTGAATATTATCCATATGTTATATTAAACTCTGTTACTGTTCATGATACCATTGTCAAGAGTAGTACGGGAGTGTCTCCGCATTTGAAAGATGATAATGCAACAGTTACTGCCAATGGAACAACGCTTATTGATGTTTTTGCAAACGATGAGGCTGGCATACTGACAGAATATTTAATTCTTACAGATGTACGGGGAGGTACTGCAGTTGAGAATAATGCAGGTCAGGTGTATTTTGAGAGTGATGGTTCTCCTACTGCTTCATTTTGGTATACTTCAAAGCTTGACAGTGAAGATAAAGAGCCTACAAATTCAGCATTTGTAAGTATTACGGTAACGGGGGCACCTGATTATGTCGATATAAAATCGTGTGAGCCGGATCCGTTTGTTGATACAACAGTAGTGAAATACTATTCATCGGCTCAACAGGAGGTTAAATTACAAACAAAAAATCCGAATGGGGAAATTGTATTTGTTAAAACAATCGAGGCAAGTGAGGGGGATAATGAGGAGCCTGTTGTCTTGACAGGAAAAGATAATGGTGAATATAAAATATATTTATATGCAGGAGAGTCGTCAGACTCCTGTGTGGTTACAAAACAGGATGTTGCAGACTCATTAAAAATAGTAAGCTATTCTCCTGTACAAACTTTCGATACAGTAACTGTTGTTCTGTATTCACCTCAGACCAGGGATGTGAATGTGAGAGTTGTAAATTCATCGGGAACAGAATTGAAGTCGTACAATATTTCTGTTGTAAAAGGTGATAATGATGTAATAATTGATTTAACAGGTCTGTCTGAAGGCAATTATTTGCTGGAATTTAAAGATGGGGATACCGAGGAAAGTTGTACTGTTACAAAAAGAAGGCCGTTGGAGATATTGAGTTATGCTCCGGATACTACATATGATATTGTAACTGTTAGGTTTTATGCTCCGGAAGATGAAAATATAACAGTAACGGCATTTAACAGTTCCGGTAATCAGATTCTGTCAAAAGGGATAACAGCAAAAGAGGGTGAGAATAATAGTGTGGATGTAGACTTTACCGGGAATGTTGCGGGTGATTATACCATAAAACTGACGGATCTGAACATAACGGTCAGTTGTGTGGTTACAAAAACAGACAGGCCGCGTCCTTTGGAGATTATAAGTTATTCACCCAATCCTACATACGACATGGTTAATGTTGTATATTATTCGCCGGTTGAGGAGAGTATTTCAGTTTTGGTTAAAAACAGTTCGGGAGCCGAAGTATATTCAGGAGCTCATTCAGCAACAGAAGGGGAAAATAATAATATTCCGATTGACTTAACTACGAATCCGGTAGGTATATATACAATAATATTAAGTAATGCAACACAAACCGATTCATGTAAGGTGACGAAGGAGGATGAATCTTCACCTCCTCAGCCGCTTTCTATTCTTAGTTATCCGGAATCAACTTATGACATTGCGGTAATTGAATTTTATATTCCGGAAGATAATGGAGTTTCGGTTGTGGTCCTTAATAGTTCTTCAGAAAAGGTTATTGAATTTAATTATCTGGCTACGAAAGGGAATAATACAATAAATGTTGATTTGTCGGATCAGGTACCTGGAGATTACAGAATAACTATTAATGATGGAGAAACTACAGACAGTTGTACCGTGAAAAAATACGTAAAGGAAGAACCGGTAAATTATGAATTGATTTCAGCTTCACCGGATCCTGCGGTTGATCTTTTTTCAATTACTTTTATAAATCCTGAAGATGGATCTGTTGTTGTAAAAGTATATGATGATGCGGGCAGAGTTATTTTAAGAGATGGTTTTAAGGTAGTGAAAGGTAATAATAAAATTGTTCTTGATTTATTCAGGCTTCCTTCGGGCAGATATATTGTTAAAATTGATAATGGCTATGGTATTATTGAAACAAGTGTGACAAAACAGGCAGTATTATAAATAGAAATAGGAAGAGCTGATTAGGGATATTCAGGAAAATCGAAAGAATTTATAAAATGGGAAGGTCCCCAAAGTAAAACATAAAACATAACGTCACTGGTAACGAAATAAAGCCTGTCTGAATGGATTTACCAGACAGGCTTCTTCGCTAATACTCATCGCGATGACGATAAACATTTCGTTATATACTCATCAGGGATATTCAGAAGTAAAGTAAAATTCTCAAAAACGGATAAGTTAAGATGTTTGATTTGTCCGTTTTTCTTTTTTGGGTGGGTTAATTTTACCGTTTTGTTGGTTTTTAATGGCCAGATTCAAAAAATAAGCCATTTATACCATCGTTTAGAATGTCAAGAGAACTTGCTGTTTTGGTACAAATAAGGTTGATTTATTAATTTTATAAATATTCGCTCAATTTATATAATAATTATTTTTTACGCCATATCCGTACTTGTAAGAGTATCCGTGTTTTTTTAAAGGTATTGAGTTAATAATAATATTAAGATTTTTCATTTTCTTTATATTCTCATCCTCCAGTATCTCTTTCAATGTTTTTATTGGAGTAACATTGTGCCGTGCCACAATAAGGTTAATATCTGCATATCCTGATAAAATTATAGCATCGGTTACAAGTCCGATGGGAGGAGTGTCAATAATAATTATATCGTAAAGGTTTTTTAGTTGTTCAAATAGCATTTTTGTTTTTTCACCCGCAATAAGCTCAACAGGATTTGGCGGAATATCTCCTGAAAAAATAATATCAAGATTCTCTATCTCGGATTTTATAATGAGGCCGTTGTTTTTATCTTCATTGTTCACTAAAAAACGGCTCAATATTCCTTTATATCTGTTTTCTTTTATATCCAGAATTTTCTTTAAAGCCGGTTTGCGCATGTCAAACTCAATAAGCAGTGTTTTTCTTCCCAGTTGTGCATAAGATATAGCAAGGTTTGAAGCTGTAAATGATTTGCCTTCACCAGGAATTGAAGATGTTATTAGAATTGTTTTACATTTTTTATCTACCGGAAAGAATTCAAGTGAAGTTCTGATACTCCTGAAGGATTCAGCAATTGCCGATCTGGGATTGGAAATTATTTCGAGTTCTTTATTCTTTTTGTTTTTCTTTTCCTGAGGTACGCTTCCTGTTACCGGAAATTCAATGCCTTCTAAATCATCTTTATCCTGAACTTTATCATTCAGGAAAATTATAAGAAAGATTATTACAGAAGGAAAAAAGAGTCCTAACAGGAAAACTATAATAATACTTCTTGTTTTATCAGGTTTTACCTGACCGTGGGGCATTGCATATTCAATAATTTCATTATCCGGCATATTTGCTGCTTTTGCAAGTTGTGCATTGGCACGACGTTCCAGCAGGTGGGTGTGTAATTCATCATTCATTTCAAATTTTCGCTGGATATCGGCGAGCATTTGTTCTGTTTTTGGCAGTTTCCTTATCTCGTAACTTAATTTCATAAGCCGGTTGTCAATGTCATCTAATCTTCTTTGCGTTGTGGTAACAAGATTCTTTGTGTTTTCGACAATAGAGTTTTTTATGGTTTTTATTCTTCTGTCAATCCTGGTGACATTAGGATTCTCCTTACTGGAATTAAACAACAGACTGGCTTTTTCAGCATTTAATGTTGAAAGCTCTGATATTAACCGGGAAAGTAAAGGATCGGTTACATTCTGAGAGGAGGGGGGAGTAAGATCTTCTTCATTGTCTCTGTTGTTCTGAATGTAATCGAGAAGATAATTATAATAATCAAGTTGCTGTGAAACCTCATGACGCTGTGCTTCTAATTGTTGAGATTGTTGTATTATCATCTGCCCCTGCATACTGACATCCATAACCTTGTTTTGTGATCGGAATTGCTCTAGTACTTTCTTTGCCTTGGACAGAGAATCCGTTACGCCAATAAGTTGATTGTCAATGAATCTTATAGTGTTGTTGGCAATCTGATTCTTTTTCTCAAGTGTGTATTCAACAGAGTTCTGGGCAAGTTGGTTTAGGAAGTCAACACCTTTGTTTATGTTGTTTTCTGTTATCGATATCTCATAAATTGATGACTGACCTATTTGTTGAATCTTAATTTTCGACTTGTACTCTTTTACCAGATCGTCTAAAGAATTGAACTTAAAACAGTATGTGTGGTTTATGTAGTTTTTGTTTTTTAGTTTATCTTTTACTGGAATAATACTGAATGAATACCCGGGATTAACTATTTTTTCATAAAATTTGCCTTTTATTTTAAAGTCCTCTTTACCTTCAATAGTAAGATAAAACTCATTATTATTGATAAATTCAATGCAGAATATTTTTCTGTATATACCAGATGTTGTACTGTCTGCAATGACTTTAAACGGAGAATCCTTGTATATCTCCACAGTCTTAAACAGGCCTTTCTGAAAGTAAGATACGGAAAAGTCAAGTTGCTTTAATGTTTTTTCAATCTGCTGTGATGAGGTTAAAATAATTAATTGATTTTCAACATTGTTTTGTGCTCCCAAAGTAACACCATTAAATGCTCCGTCTTCAGAACCGATGGATGCTCTGTTGTTATCACCGCCGGTAATTAATATCTGTGTTCCTATCTGGTATTCGGGTGGTGTGGTTTTATAATTGTAAATTGCTAATACAATAGAAAGTGTTAAAAATACAGGAATATAATACCAGTATTGTAATGCCCTGAAAAACGCTTTTTTAAAATCAAAAGGTTTGGTATTTAAAGAATCAACTGCTTCTAAACTTTCAATATCCATCTTGTCGTTAAATTATATTATTAGTTGGTGTCAAATTGAGTAATATAAAATGTATATAGCAATATTGCAGTATTAAGTATGGTTAATGTCAGCCCTATTGGGATGGCACTCAACTGCCATGATTTTAGCCTTCGGGGTTCCACATAAATAATATCCCCGGGTTTCAGATAGAAATATGGTGAAAACATTATGTTGTCATCCAGCGTGTTTATTATAATCATTTGTGGGGTATCCCCGTCTTTTCTGATTAGTCTTACTTTTTTACGGTTTGCATAATCAGTCATATCTCCGGCAAGACTGATTGCCTCAAGAATATTTATTTCTTCGGCATATAAAAGGAATCTGCCCGGAGAATTGACTTCTCCGATTATTGTTATATTATCATTTAACAATTTTACAGTCACACTGCTTTGCTCAAGATACTTGCTTATTGCAAGCTGTATTTTTTCCCTTACTTTTTCCAGTGTTAAACCTGCAACATATATTTTACCTACGAACGGATAATCGATAGAACCGTCAAGATTGACCCTGTATCCGGCAAGGCTTGCCGACATAGGATCGGAAATACGTTCTGTGGTATTAGTTTCGTTATTTAAAAAGGCAGAAGTTCTTTCGTCAGGACTGGTTACCCGGATGTATAAATTATCACCAGGCTTTACCAGATAATCAGACTTATCGGGTTTATATGCATCTTCTATATCTTTAAGCTGTTTTGCAATTTCACCCTGCAGGTATATTTGCTTTTTTAACGGAACACACGAGGTTGCTAGTAGCAAGGTTATTAATACCGGAAGAATATTTTTTTTCATTATCAGGGAGGTTTCAGGTTTTTATTGCTCAGATTAAATAAGTTATGAAATTAGTATTTTGAATCTAATGTTACAAATATAAAATATTGCATTGTATATTAATCAGGTTATAATGTTTGTTAGTCAAATAACAAAACCGGTTATTACATATTTTAAAGAGAATTCTTATTTTGTAATTCATGTAATGTATAAAATTAAAAGTTATGAGTAAAAAACAATCTTTTTTTGCAGTGTTTATTTTTATGTTTTTATCTGCATGTTCATCTCATGACGGATATAAAGAAAAAATAAGAAAGGGAGAAGTGAATGTGCTGTTTCTGCACCATAGTACAGGAAAAAACATCTATAATGGAGGAGTAAAGCCTTGGTTTGATAATTTTAACAGTAAAGACTCACTGAAGATTAATTTTTTTGAAACATATTTCCCAACTGCAAAAAAATATAAGTTATTCGGTTACGGATGGAGAAACTATCCTTATGATTATTATAATATATGGGTTAAACACGGAAATAAAAAATCCTATAAAGAACAACCAACACTTAAAACACTTGCTCCGTTATGGGATGTGATAATTTTTAAGCACTGTTTTCCTGTAAGTGCCATAGTGGATGGTGGCAAACCGGATATTGATTCTTCTGTCAAGACCCTGGCAAATTACAAGCTCCAGTATAATGCACTAAAAAAGAAACTTCACGAGTATCCTGATACAAAGTTTATTTTATGGACAGGAGCAGCGTTAACTGAAAAAGCTACAAAACCGGACAGGGCAAAAAGGGCAAAAGAGTTTTTTGATTGGGTAAGAAATGAATGGGATGAGCCAAATGATAATATATATCTGTGGGATTTTTATGAGTTGGAAACTGAGGGTGGCTTATATCTGAAGAATGAATTTGCAAGATCACTTAAAGACTCTCATCCTGCCGAGGACTTCTCGGCTAAAGTTGCACCTTTGTTTTGCCAAAGAGTGGTTGATGTAATTAAAAATGATGGATCCAAAACATACCTTACAGGAGTCGCAAAAGTTGTAGAGGAAAATACTACTTCAGAAAATATAATTGATTAAATGAAAATAGATCATAATAGGTGTTGCTGTTAAGGATATTGAAAAGTCAGTTAAATACTGGGAGGATGTTTTTGGTTACAGGGTCGATCTCTTGGTTGAGCACAAAGTTGTAATTGAGATAAAAGTCGTTGAAGCACTTAATGACATTCATCTGGCACAAATATTAACATACGTGAAGTTGTCAGATTGTAAACTGGGAATGTTGATCAACTTTAATGCGGTGTTGATT
>JAADEM010000131.1 GCA_013153405.1 Chlorobiota bacterium | reverse complement strand
AGGAACGACGAAGCAATCTCTTGACTTTCAAAGCTTGTGAGTTTTGAGATTCCTTCACTCCGTTCGGAATGACGACTTTTTGGACATCCCCTCTTTACTTGAAAACTATTCCTCGTCGAGGAAAGGATATCTGTAATCGTGTGGCGGAACAAATGTCTCCTTGATGGTACGCGGAGTAACCCAGCGCATCAGGTTGATCATTGAACCTGCCTTGTCGTTGGTTCCTGAACCTCTTGAACCGCCGAACGGCTGTTGTCCCACAACAGCGCCTGTAGGTTTGTCGTTGATGTAGAAGTTCCCGGCTGTGTGAACCAATCGTTTGGTTGCTTTCTCAATAAAATATCTGTCTTGTGAGAAAATGGCACCTGTCAATGCATACATTGAAGTTTTGTCGAGCAGGTCGAGAGTTTCGTCTACTTCATTGTCTTTGTATACGTATACGGTAAGTATAGGACCAAACAACTCCTCTTCCATAGTGCGGTAGTGAGGATTTGTTGTTTTTATAATGGTCGGCTCAATGAAGTAACCTTCCGATTTGTCATAGTTTCCACCTTCAACGATTTCTGCTTCAGGGCTCTCTTTTGCTTCGTCGATGGCTGCGGCCAGTTTATCGAACGAAGGCTCATCGATAACAGCATTGATAAAGTTGCTGAAATCTTCCGGTGGTCCCATCTTCATTGTAGCAAGGTCTTCATGAACATATTTCATTATTTCATCATAGCGGCTTTCGGGCAGGTATGCTCTTGAAGCGGCTGAGCATTTTTGTCCCTGATACTCGAATGCACCTCTTGAGATAGCTGTTGCAACAGCTTTTGCATCGCAGTTCTTATGAGCAAAAATGTAGTCTTTACCTCCTGTCTCACCAACTATGCGCGGATAAGTTTTGTATTTATGAATATTGGTACCGATAGTTTTCCAGATATTCTGGAATACTTCAGTCGATCCTGTAAAGTGGAATCCTGCAAAATCGGGATGTGAGAATACTACCTTAGCAGCAACAGGGCCAGAAGCATAAACAAGGTTGATAACACCGTCGGGTACTCCGGCCTCTTTGAATACCTGCATCAGGATGTTTGCAGAGTAAACAGCAGTTTTCGATGGTTTCCATACAACAGTGTTACCCATTAGAGCAGGTGCTGTTTGAAGGTTACCAGCAATCGAAGTAAAGTTGAACGGAGTAAGTGCAAAAATGAATCCTTCAAGCGGACGGTACTCCAGACGGTTCCAGATACCCGGAGCCGATTCGGGCTGGTCAGTATAGATCTGTGTCATATACTGAACATTGAAACGGTAGAAATCAGCCAGTTCACATGCCGCATCTATTTCTGCCTGGAACGGGTTTTTCGATTGTCCCAGCATAGTTGCTGCATTCAGCTTCTGACGGTACGGTCCGGCAACAAGCTCGGCTGCTTTCAGAAATATTGCGGCACGGCTTTCCCAAGGCATTTCTGCCCACTCTTTACGAGCTTCCAGTGCGGCATCAATTGCCTTGTGAACATGAGTCTCGTCACCCTGATGATAATAGCCCAAAGTGTGTTTCAGGTCGTGTGGCGGATGGATGGCAACTTTTTTGCCTGTACGTATCTCTTCTCCTCCGATATACATCGGAATATCCATTTCCATTGAGCGGAACTCTTCAAGTTGCTTCTTCAGCTCTTCTCTCTCTTTAGTGCCCGGTGCATAGCTTAAAACCGGTTCGTTTTTTGCTACCGGGACTTTGAAAAATCCATTTGGCATAATATTCTGTTTTTAAGTGTTTATTTTGGTTTAAATATTGTTTTAAACTTGCACAAATTTACGTTCTTTTATATGTTGTAGTTATGAATTTTGTCAGTGTTTTTAATATTTACTACAGGTGTTTTGTTATATTTGTTATTCAACTATTTTAAATTTAAAATACAGGTTATGGTTAAAATCTTTTTGACAGTGATTTTGTTTTATGCCGGAGTATGTTTGTATGCGCAGGTTAATCCGGTTACTTCCTATAACAACAGTTTCAGCGATAAAAATATTCAGACAACCGGAAGCGGAAGGATTATCGAATTTACTCCCATTATGGGATATCAGCTGAATGGTAAAATAGAATTTATTGAGGGGGATTTTAAGATGGATAATGCCGTTAATTACGGAGGTATGCTGTCGGTAAAAGTAGGGCCGGGAACTTATGGTGAATTTACTTTTACCCGTTCTGATACCAAAGCATTTTACCGGAGGTTTTTCGATAGTGAAGTTTATAAATATAACATGTCGGTAAATTATTTTCAGTTTGGAGGCGTGAAAGAGGCCGGTCACGGCCGGGTTTTGCCATTCGGCCTTTTCGAGGGGGGCGTTACCTGGTTTCAGATGAAAGATAAATATGTGGATAACGAAGCTGTCTTTTCTGTTTCACTCGGGGGTGGGGTGAAAGTGTGGCTGAATGACAGAATTGGTTTACGTCTTCAGGGACGGTTTCTTATGCCTTTGTATGTTTATGGTTCGGGATTTTTTGTAGGAATAGGCACCGGCGGGCCATCAGCCGGACTTTCGATGAATACAAATCTTTTAACACTTCAGGGGGATTTTACGGGAGGCCTTATTTTTCGATTGGGAAACTAATTGCCGATAGGTCTCTGAATAAAACACATTTATAAGACGAACACTCCGTTTTATGTGCCGGCTTTAAACATATTGCCAGACAGGTTTACGGTTAGTTTGGCTTTAGCGAATTAGCTATCGATACTCCGATAAGGTGGTCGTAATAACCACCTGTTTTTTTGTAGTAAACAAGTATAAGATAATCATTCTCAGTCTGACTGAACGAGCCTTCAATTTCCTTTAGTTTACCCCGTGTTTCTCCGTTTTTCAGGTATAAATACTGGTAGTTGTAAAATCCCTGTTTCAGTAACAGAGTGAGCTCATAGCGATAGGTTTGCGGATTATATACCATTCTGTTGTTTTTGTTCAGCAGCCAGTTAGACAGTCCGCCCAAGACATAAACATCTCCCTCGGGATAGGGGTTAAGGGCAAGAAGCGAGAAATGAACATATACGTAGTCTGCTTCTATGTCAGGATTGTTATACTCTTTTACCTCGATGTGGTATCTTCCGTTAAAATCTTCTTTGTAAAAATATGTGCTTTTGGCACGCGGACGATCGGGAAATAACTCAAAATGGTAATACGGGTCGTGATAAACAATGTTTTTTACATACTCGGGGGCAAACCTTACACTTCTTATATCGAGCCACCGGTATTCATTGCCTCCTTCAAACACATTCTCCCTGTTGTAGTCGTATACCAGTTCACCCGGGCGGATAAATAGAGGTTTAAGATCGTTTATCTGGGCATCAAGCCTGCCATTTTTCATTATTCTTACTTTTACCTCTTCTATGGCATTGTCGATGTTGAAATGAGGATGTAGAATTTTAAAATCAACTTCCTGAATTCCTTTGGCGACAGATGAATTTGCTGAATATTTAATACGGGGAATAACACTTACCAGCGGCTCAAAGACCATGAAAGGCCGGACCAGGACAGGATCGTCGCTGTTGTTGTCTTCAAAAATCTTAATTACATAGTTGCCCGATTTTAAAATCTGAAAATCGTTGTTGGGAAAAACAAGTTGGTAATGTGTATATATAAATTTTGTGTTGAATGAAAACTGGTAATCAGTGAGCGGATTTTGTGAATATCCGGTCATGTATTCGGTTTCGAGCAGGTCTGACGGTTGCCAGTTGTAGTCGTAATGAACGATTGTATAGTTGTAGTTTTTAGTCTCTTCGCCCAAGTCATCAAAACTTAAAACCAGTTTGTCGTTTCCTCCGAGCTGAATCAGCGGGTAGCTCATGTCCCATCCCTGTTTGTGTAACTGAACGGTTTTTATCGAGGATTTCTGAAAATACAGATCCGGAGTCTGTGAAAATGTGTAAATGCCACCCTGAAAAATAATTAAGTAAAAAATCATTAATAAAAAAGATGTGTTCAGGGTTGGTTTATCTTTCTTGATATTTAAACAGTTAGCCATTCTTCTGATGTTTGACGGTCTTAAAATATTTCTAATGTAAACAAATTTCATACAATTAGGTCATAAATTTTTTTAAATTTGTAAAAAACATATAAAAATCGTTTTTCAAACATGTCAGAGGTTATAAAAATCAAACGAGGACTGGATATTCCGTTGATGGGTAAAGCAGAGAAAGTAAATATTGAATCTGATTTACCCAATCTTTTTGCTCTTAAGCCTACGGATTTTAACGGATTGACACCAAAACTTGAAAAGAAAGCCGGAGAAAAAGTCAAGGCGGGAACCGTACTGTTTCATGACAAGTATCGTCCGGAGATAAAGTTTGTATCTCCTGTCAGCGGAGAGTTGTTGGCTGTCAACAGAGGAGAACGTCGTAAGATTCTTGAGATAGTAATAAAATCGGACGGAGAATTCTCGAAAGAAGATTTTGGCAAAGCCGATGTTTCTAAGTTATCACGTGAAGAAGTGATAGAAAAGATGCTGGCAGCAGGGGTGTGGCCGTTTATCCGGCAAAGGCCTTACGATATTATTGCTTCACCGACAGATAAGCCTAAAGCTGTTTTTGTATCGGGTTTTGATACTTCGCCATTGGCGCCTGATTATGAATTTATTCTTGATGGGCAGGAGAAGGAGTTTCAGGCTGGTATTGAAGTGCTGCGAAAACTGAGTGACGACAATGTACATATTGGTATTGATAACAGAACTCCGTCATCAATTTTCAAAGGATTGACGGGAGTTACTCTTCATGCTTTTGAAGGGCCGCATCCTGCTGGTAATGTAGGTATACAGTTGCATCATGTATTGCCCGTGTTTAAAGGCGATAAAATATGGGTTACTCAACCACAGGATATTATTACCATAGGTAAATTGTTTACCGAAGGTGTATTTGATGCATCACGTACTGTTGTGCTTGCCGGTTCGGAGGTTGAGAAAAAAGGATATTACAAAACAATGATAGGTGCATCTATATTGCCTTTGGTTGAAAATAATCTGGTACAGGATAATGTACGCTACATAAGCGGTAATGTACTTACCGGCACCAGAATTGAGAAAGACGGCTATCTTGGATTTTATCATTCGCAGGTCACAGTAATTCCGGAGGGTAATTATCATGAGTTTTTAGGATGGGCATTACCTGGTTTCGGAAAGTTCAGTGTTTCCAGAGCCTATTTCTCATGGTTGAGCCCGAAAAAAGAATACCGGCTCGATACTAACCTTCACGGTGGAAAGAGGGCTTTTGTGGTCTCGGGTCAATACGAGAAGGTGTTGCCTATGGATGTGTTGCCTGAATTTCTTTTCAAGGCGATAATTACCGAAGATATAGATAAGATGGAGCAGCTCGGAATATATGAGATTGTGGAGGAAGATGTTGCTCTGTGCGAATTTGTTGATACTTCAAAAATCGATCTCCAGAAAATTGTTCGTGACGGAATCGAATTAATGATTAAAGAGGTAGGATGATAATTCATAATTGACAATTTGTAATTGTACAATTGAAAATTTAAAAAATATATAACATTGAAAGCTTTAAGGAATTTTTTGGATAACATTAAGCCCCAATTTGAAAAGGGTGGAAAGTTTGAGAAGTTTCATTCAACGTTCGACGCTTTTGAAACTCTTCTTTTCGTTCCTGATACTACAACTGAAAGGGGCTCGCACATCAGAGATGCCATAGATTTGAAACGTACCATGGCCATAGTGGTAATGGCAGTAATACCGGCACTTTTATTCGGTATGTGGAATGTGGGCTATCAGCATTATCTTTCAATAGGGCAGGATGCCACATTCTGGGAAACCTTTTTGTTTGGATTCCTGAAGGTGCTTCCCATTATAATTGTTTCGTATGTAACAGGCCTGGCAATTGAATTCGGATTTGCCCAGTGGAGAGGACATGAGGTAAACGAAGGTTTCCTTGTTACCGGAATGCTTATTCCGTTAATAGTCCCGGTTGATACACCCTTGTGGATGATTGCAGTAGCAGTTGCATTCTCCGTTGTTATTGGCAAAGAGGTGTTTGGAGGAACAGGAATGAACATATGGAATCCTGCATTACTGACCCGTGCTTTTCTTTTCTTTGCCTATCCGTCGAAGATGTCGGGTGATCAGGTCTGGATAGCCGGTTTGTCGAAGGGTGATAACATTGTTGATGGATTTTCAGGTGCGACACCTCTTGGTGATGCCATAACCGGAAATATTCATGTTTCATTACTCGACAGTTTTTTTGGATTTATTCCCGGCTCAATAGGAGAAACATCCACTCTGGCTATTCTTATCGGAGCGGCTATCCTGCTGTTTACCGGTATAGGAAGCTGGAAAATTATGGTTTCAACAGTGGCCGGAGGATACCTGATGGCATTGTTATTTCATTCAATAGGAACAACTCCCCTTATGCAGATTGATCCTTTAATGCATCTTTGTCTTGGCGGTTTTGCCTTTGGTGCTGTGTTTATGGCAACAGATCCTGTAACAGCCACACGCACCGAAAAAGGAAAATGGATTTACGGTTTTCTTATAGGTGCATTTGCAATTATGATCAGAGTATTCAATCCGGCATACCCCGAAGGTGTGATGCTTGCCATACTGCTAATGAATACATTTGCACCCTTGATTGATTATTTTGTTGTTCAGGGAAATATTAAACGTCGTTTAAAAAGAGCAAAAGTTGCTGCTTAAGATATAAATTTATAGAAATGGACAGACAAGGAAATACCTACACGTTTATCTATGCATCGGTTCTGGTGGTGGTTGTGGCTGCCGTGCTGGCTTTTGTGTCACAAACGCTGAAGCCTATTCAACAGAAAAACATTGAAGTCGCCAGGAAGATCGATATCCTGAAGTCGGTTAATATTCAGAGTACTTCAAAAGATGCAGTTCAGAAATATGAAAAGTATATCGGAAATAACAGTTTTATTCTTAATTACAACGGGGAAAAGATTGAAGGTGATGCTTTTGCCGTGGATCTTGAAAAAGAGTTGAAAAAGAAACCAGAAGACCGTAAGTATCCGATATTTATTTGTACCGTTGATGGGCAAAAGAAATATATTATTCCCGTTCGGGGGAAAGGATTGTGGGGGCCTATCTGGGGATATATCTCACTGAATGAGGATAAGAAGACTATTTTCGGTGCCACATTCGGTCATAAAGGAGAAACTCCGGGACTGGGAGCTGAAATTGAAAAACCACAATTCCAAAAGCCGTTTTCAGGTAAAACTATTTTTGATGAAAATGGTAATTTTACTTCAATTAAAGTGGTAAAAGGTAAGGATACATCAAAAGATCCCCATGCCGTTGATGCTATATCCGGTGGTACTATTACCAGTAAAGGTGTTGAAGCCATGCTTCGTGACTGCCTCAGCGGATATCAGAAATTTTTGAAAGGAAATTAGATTAAAAAGATATTACAATGAGTGAAGATAAAGAACCTTTGTTTTCAGCCAAGAATCTGAAACTGATTACAACGCCCCTGGGAGCGCAGAACCCTATTACCGTGCAGGTTCTGGGTATATGTTCAGCATTAGCGGTTACAGCCAAACTTGAACCGGCTATTGTTATGTCGATTTCCGTGATGTTTGTGCTGGTATTTTCAAACTTTATAATCTCCCTGATCAGGAATACAATTCCTTCGCGCATCAGGATTATTGTGCAGTTGGTTATTGTTGCCGCCCTTGTGATTCTGGTAGACCAGATACTGAAAGCTTATGCTTATGAAGTGAGTCTTCAGTTGTCGGTTTTCGTAGGCCTTATTATTACTAACTGTATAATTATGGGGCGTCTTGAAGCATTTGCCCTTGGTAATAAGCCGTGGCAGTCGGTACTCGACGGTATTGGTAATGCTGCAGGTTACGGTGTGATACTGATAATCATTGCTTTCTTCAGAGAGCTGCTCGGCTCCGGTACACTTACACTGCCGGCTATAGGAACTATCCATGTTGTACCTCAGGTTCTGTACGACTGGGGATATGAAAATAATGGTCTTATGATACTGCCACCTATGGCTCTTATTACAGTGGGTATAATTATATGGGTGCAGAGGGCA
>JAADEM010000174.1 GCA_013153405.1 Chlorobiota bacterium | reverse complement strand
TACAGAGAATTTAAATTGGACAAGGTGAAATATTATTAATAAAAATATTCTGATTAAACAGATAAGATGTTTAATTAAAAAATATTTTATTGGCCATTAACTTAACATAATTGAGCACCTAAGAATGAAATCATTCCTGTTGTTTTACCGGTGGAAATTATAATAAAAATATGTAAAAACTAAAAAATGACTTCAGGACGATGTTTTCTGGATGCCCAGACTTTATCGA
This sequence comes from Chlorobiota bacterium, assembly GCA_013153405.1. Lineage (GTDB taxonomy): Bacteria > Bacteroidota > Bacteroidia > Bacteroidales > Marinilabiliaceae > JAADEM01. The sequence continues at coordinate 28,943 of JAADEM010000174.1, read as the reverse complement.
GCTCAAAAAGGTCATAATCTGGCCACTCATCAATACCTCTTATGCCTTTTTCCATCATTCTGAATATATCAGAAGACAAACGCGGTCCTTTCCAGTTTCCCGTATTAAAAAGAACAGTATATGAGATACCATCAGGCTTTCTAACCATAAGTGCAGAAGTTCCGGCTAATGTTCCGGTACGAAACCATCCGTACCTGTTTACCCTTCGCCAGCCAAGCGGACTCATTCCTGGTGATACAGGTGTAACCATTTTTTGTATATCTTCTTCCGATAACATATCTTTTACCGATGGCATATCGTCGATTGCCAGCATAAGCTTAAGCAAATCAGTTGATGAGGCAATCCAACCACCTGCAGCACCTAATGTTCTCATATCATTGCCTCCGTATGTCCTTAATACTTTTTTACCTGAACCACTAAAGTCGTCTACATAATAAGTAACTTCAGGTTCATAATATTTAACTTCAAACTCATAACGATCTTTAAGATAGCTGCCCCCAATTTTCATGTCAAATATGCCCTGAGGATACAGAACATGAGTTTTAATATACTCTTCATATGGCATCCCGCTAACTTTTTTAATAACTTCACCAAGTACCATAAAACCAAAATTGGAATAATATGACATTGTTCCGGGTCTGAAATGCAATCTTTTAGATAGTACAAAACGTATTATATCCTGACTGCCAATCGGTAAATCTTTATGCATTTTGCGGGCAATAACACCAGGCATAAACATCGGATCACCCCAACGGGTCGTCCAACCACCGGAATGATTCAGAAGATTCAGGACTGTTATCTCTTCTACTTTTTTATCTCTGTAGTTCAGGTATATAGAGTCATTTAGTATTCCATCCGGACCAAATACTTTACTGTCGAGCGACAGAGCCCCCTCCTCTATTAGCTTAAAAATACCAACGGCTGTAACAAGCTTTGACACGCTGGCTATACGAAAAAGATGATAAGGCTCCACGGGTATCTCATTCTCCTTATCAGCATACCCGAATCCTTTGGCATACACAAGCTTTCCGTTTCTGGCTATGGCCACAGAAGCTCCTATCATCTGCTCTCTTTTCATAAACCTGTCAACCTGCTTTTCTATAGCTTTAAACTCTTCATGTTCAGAGTAAAAGTTTGTTATATGAAAAGATGATGGATGATCTTCCGGAGCGGTGAAGTTATTTCCAAACGACTCCGAATCGGAAGCTATAAATGAGTTACCTATGAGTACAATTGCCCCAATCGAGGCTATTGTTATTGTTTTAGCTATTGTTTTCAGTATCATTCAAACCATTTTGAACTATGCAAATTTATACAAATTTACGGTTATACAAAATTATCATGTATACCGGACTTGTAATACGATATAACTGAAAATAAGTTTCATATAACACTTCGTGCACATCAGCAGTACTGGTTAAAATCTTTTATTTTTAGGAAAAATTATCTTCGAAATTCTAAGAAACATAATGAGAGCCAAAGGAAAAGCCATGGGCGGCATGCTTTGAGGCAGGTATTTCCATAATAACGAAACTACCGATAACGATATAATGGTAATAATTCCCAGAATCCTCCAAAAACCTTTATCTGTAATTTTTTTTATCCCAAACATAAGTATAAGATTCGTCGGCATGGCCCATAAAATATTATAATTAGCACCGGTTGCCGTATGTTCTGTTAAAAACCAAAGATAAAATACCACAATTCCCAATAGTCCTGTTACCAGCAAAAGAACCCGTTCAATAATAAAAAATTTACGACCCGACCATACCTCATACATTGAAACAATAAACAGTATCATAAACAGCCCCCAGGCAATAAGTTCCGGTGTTATATTCGTTACTTTCGTATTGTTGTTACGCGGTTTTAAAAGTGTGATATCAGATTTAACAAGTGGTCTGGGATCATTACTTTTTGTATCTACTATGTATGTATTCATAAAATACTCCTTCAGATAATCAGGAAGAAACATGCTTTCATACATTGTTACTTTACGGTCTATTCTGCTGCCAAGAATAATATCAATACCGTCACGTGTCCATGGCTGGCGATCAAGATACAAATGTAACATATCTCTGAAAGTCATATTTAACGTGTCGTTTTTATTGTACCGTAACCGGCCATTTACCGATGTAAACACAATATCTCTTATTCTGGTTGCACAGTTATCAAAAAAGAAATCGTACCGGTAAAATTTGTTTTCCGGAAGACGGTTTATCTCCAAAGCTTCGTATAGACGCTGTTTCTCAACCTGCGTAAGGTTCAGCATCTGCTCTGTTACTCCGCGACCGTCGCGGTAATATGCAGGCAGAAAATATTTAAAATTATATGCCGACAACATATAATCAAGTTTTCCGCTAGCAAATTTCAGGTAAAAATTTGGCGTGTCAAAATCGAAAGTTCCGTAATTGTACACCTCATTTATGTGCTGCGAATCATCGAATACCCTTATTGCACTGTGTCCGAATATTGAATACAGTTCATCTCCGGGCGAACATGTAATAAGCGAAATACGCGCACTCTCAGACAGTTTTCTGACATTCACGGAATATAACGATGCTGAGAATATAAAAAGCATTAAAAAGGAAAAATACCGGCTCATCTTTTTTTTCGCAATATAAAAAAAAGATGGCTTTTATCAGACTGTTAATCATCAAAACAATTTCATCAACCAGTATACCTTATTTCAGGAATCATAAATAAGTTATATAAACAGTTTAATTTCTGTGTTTTATTTTGCAAGACAAACAATTTAACCATGGAATATACTCCCGACGATGTGTATTTCACCGCTCTAAACTCCTTAATTAATTTACCGGCTGTTTTTCCAGATAATAACATTACCTGACTGTATATAATCAAAATCACCCGTAATATTGCTTTGTTAACTTTTTGTAACTGTTTCAGGTATATTTTGCCAGCAACGGCAAAAATACAAGTCATACCATTTTCTATGCTTTCAACTGCATGTTCAATCTTTCGGATATCCACCTTAATACTGCTATCAGCAACAGGTTCATACTGATACGACGGATCCAGAAAGAAATCCATAAACCAGTCGGCTAGCTTCAGGGTTATTGAATCGGTTCTGGTCATCTTACTTATTTTTTACTTAATTTATTTAATAATATCTTATACAATCTCTTTAAAAATCACATCAAAAATAATACATGTTTTACTCTGTATTAGAATTAATTAAGTTGTTTTATTCTAGCTTAATCAAAACTTAACCCCTACTTAAACACTTAAGTCTAACTTAAGATTTACTGAATTTTGAATTAACTTATCAATGTTTTTTATTATTTTTACTTAAAATTTGCCCGGTTTATGTCCTATAATTTCATATACAATACTCTTCCTGTAGAAATGGCAGAAAAATGGAACAACATTCTGCCCGGAATCGACCGTATTATTTTTATAGGAGGAACAGGCAGTTATGAAGAATGGACAGCGGAAGAGTGGTCGAAAAATAACATGGGCTTTGATAAAAAAGAGCTTGCCGTAACCCCTGATATTTTCCAAAAAATTCTGGAACAGAGACTACAAAAAGACCGTTTCGGATGGATCGCCAAACAAGAGATACCCTTTTACCTGGCTAAAGGGGCAGCATTGATGCAAAGAACCCTGTTCGATGAGCTTAATTACCTTATACTTGTGATAACGGTAAGGGCCAAGGGCAATGACCTTTCCGATCTGTTCTATCTGTTTTTCAGGGGTGATAAAAGCAATTTCGGCATTCAGCACGACTCCTCTCCTTTCAATACTATCCAGAAAAGTATCATAGGCACAATGGCTCTTAATTTTGCACGTGAATTTTACAAGTCATCCTTAAATTTTCTGGAAAAAACAGACTTCCTGCGTAATGAAACAGTACGACTGCTGGAATATCACTCTGGAAAAACAACCGGGGGCAGCAATAAGCATTTTCTGGAATGGAAAAAACAGTGGGCTTTATCGTACATTGAAAGTCTTTCGGACCGTAGAGGTATCAGCTACTCTATCAGTGATGAAGCTCTTAACACGCTACTCAACACTCCTCACAACTTTAAACATGTTAAGCAAGCTCTTACAAACGCGGCAAAGTTTGCCTATGCATTGGCAGCTCCCGGAGTAACCACAGCAGAAATAAGAAGTTCATATATTGTATTTGGACCTGAACAAGACAATATAGACTCATCTGAGTCTGCCGAGAAAATGAACCGTATGGACAAAGCATATCAGCTGCTCGAAAAACTGGAAAATGCAGCTCAAAAACTTATTGCCAACGAAATCAGGCCCAGTAGCGAACGAATAGGTAAAGCAATGGATAAACAGATAACCGCTCCGGCTATTCGCGATGCTATAAAAAAGAATCAAAACCGAATATTGCAGCTTTTAAGAAAATATCCTGATAAATGGCCTTATATAAGAAAAGAGTTCAGACCTGTGCTCAACATAATGCCAAACAGCAACTATATTTATGAAAAAGGAACCGGATAAAGTGATGTTTACACATGTAACCTTCGGGTTTTATTCCGTAATCATTGCACCGGTAAGTTCACGCACAGCCTTTACATCGTGCCTTTCACAATAATCCTCAATTCCTTTAATTACTTTAACCGACACAAGAGGATCGATAAAATTGGCCGTTCCTATCTGAATAGCCGAAGCTCCTGCCAACATAAATTCAATTGCATCATCAGCATTCATTATTCCACCTAGTCCTACTACAGGTATCTTAACCACTTGTGACACCTGCCATACCATACGAAGCGCAACCGGCTTGACGGCAGGTCCCGACAATCCGCCTGTTATTGTCGACAACAACGGTTTACGTGTTTCTGCGTCAATTGCCATTCCAAGCAGTGTATTGATAAGAGAAACCGAATCGGCCCCCTCTCCTTCAACAGCATGGGCTATTTCAGCCACATTTGTAACGTTAGGCGACAGCTTTACCATTATATGTTTGTCGTACACCTTACGCACGGCATTAATTACCGCTACAGCCGAAGGACAGCTTGTGCCAAAAGCCATACCACCCTCTTTCACATTAGGACAGGAAATATTAAGCTCTATACCGGGGATATTCTCAAGTTCGTTTATTTTACGTGCCACATCTTCATACTCGTCAACCGTAGAACCGGAAACATTGACCAGTATATTGGTTGCATAATCTTTTATGCGGGGATATATCTCCTTTACAAAGTGATCAACACCCTTGTTTTGCAACCCCACGGCATTAAGCATTCCTTTAGGGGTTTCAGTCATTCGCGGATATGGATTGCCCTCGCGACGACTGCCTGTAGTGCCTTTTACTATTATTCCGCCTAACTGAGATATATCAAAAAAATCCTCATACTCTTCACCGTACCCGAAAGTACCGGAAGCTGTCATTACCGGATTTTTAAGCTTCAGTCCGTTCCTTAAGTCTATTGTCAGATCTGCCATTTCAAATAAGTTGAATCAAAAACAGGACCATCGGTACAAGTACAAACACGACCATCCTGTGTGTCGGTAACGCAACATAAGCAGGCTCCAATACCACATGCCATCTTATTTTCAAGCGATACCTCACATTTTATATTATGTTTTTGTGCAAAACGAGCCACAACTTTCATCATAGGCTCGGGACCACAAGTGTATACATGTCCGTACGCAGGTTTATCTGTTTTCATCAACGGATGATGTATCACATACCCTTTGGTTCCGGCCGAACCATCCTCTGTAGTTACATTCACCTCTCCTACCTTCTCATACTCCTCAATAGCTACCAGTCCATTTCTGTTTCCTGCACCCAAAAGAAACTTAGGAGTAATCCCCTTCTGTTTTAATCTGCGACCTAAATAAAGCAACGGAGCAACACCACAGCCTCCACCCACCAACAAAACATCATCAGTATCTGGCTCGGAAAAAGAGCTGCCCAACGGGTAAACAAGGTTCAGGCTGTCCCCTTTCTGCAATCCTCCCATAATCCGCGTACCCTCACCGATTTCCTGAACCATAAGTTTTATCTGCATTTTATCATAATCTGCATCATGTATGGATATAGGCCTTCTCAGAAAAGTATCGGGGCCGTTTTCTACCTTAACCTCAGCAAACTGACCGGGAAGTATTTCAGGCAATTCTCGGTCAAGCTGAAGCGTTAATATCACATATTCATGATTCAGCCTTCGATTTTCAACAACAACAAAATCGTCAATATATTTTTTCATTATGCCTTACAAAAATCAGGTTTACAAATGTAAACCAGGTTTATTTTTCAAAGATACCATTTTTTGCGGTTCTGAAAAAAATAAAAATATACGCTGATAGTTATGTAGACTTTGTGGCCGTGGATATTACTGATATAAATAATCCTGTAGAAGTTTCACGGATTAATGATGTTTTTCCGTACACACTTCCACCTCTTTCCGACGAAAACCTACCGCTGGATGAAATAGACGAATCCAGAGGTGTCGTTACCGGATGGTGACTATCTGTATGCCATTGACGACAATAGGTTTCATGTTTTCAGTGTAAAAACAGAAAACACCTCTAAACTTATAAACTAAATGTACATAAACCGTGAATCGGAAACTATCTTTATTACCGATAATCACATATTTACAGGTACCCGTACAGGAATGCTATATGCACCCTTTAATCCTACAGCTCTATTCTATCTGGCCTCCTTTCCTCACATTTACAGTTGCGATCCTGTAGTGGTGCAAAATCATATAGCCTATGTTACTATCCGGGGTGATAATTCCTGCGGACAGGACGAAAACCGTCTCGAAGTATATCGTTTAAAAGAAGATTATACATCGGCAACCGAAGAGTATTCTTTTGTTATTCAGGCCCCCCTACGGGTTGGGAATTGATAATGATATTATGTTTGTGTGTGACGGAATAAAAGGGTTAATTGTTTATGATGCTTCTGATATTTCCAATATAGAAGCTCATGAAATCGCTTCATTCGGCAATATAAAAGCCTATGATGTAATTCCTTTCAATGACCACCTGTTTATAATTGGAGAGGACGGGTTTTATCAATACGACTATTCAGACCTTAACAGCATAAAGGAGATAAGTCGTATCCCTGTAGTAAGATGATTTTATGAAAATAAAATATAAGCATAAATAAGCTATCTAATCACTGCTATAATTATGCTCCTTAAAAAGGTAAAAAGAACAATTAATTTACACATGTAAACTATTCGGGTTTGTATTCAGTAAATGTATGATCTGAATAAAATATAACAATCTTTTCAACCTCTCTGATTTTTTCAGAACCTGATGTATCAGCCTGCCTGGTTGTGGCCTCCACTTTTTTCACACTACTATCACGTTTTTTACCGTATACTGGAGGTTCTTCTTCCCTGTTTATGTTTATTCCTGGCGGTTGTTCCTCAGCCTTAACTCCTCCTGTGTCTGGTTCATCAGGAAATAGTTCTTTATCTTTAACAGTAGTACCGGTAATCTCCTTCTTATACATATCTCCCTTTCCGGTAATAAGCCAGTCGCCTGAGATATCGGGAAAACTGAGTAGTATCTTATTTAGCACATCAAGGCTGGGCTTGTTACGCCCCGACAAAATATGTGAAATGCCAGAACGCTGAACACCTATGATGTCTGCAAAGCCTGCGGATGTAAGATTCTTATCCCTGAGTAGTTTCTTTATTCTATCTCTTATTTCGTCTGTAGATGACATAATAGTGTAATTACAAATGACAACATTGCTATTTCTGTTAAATAAGATTGCTTATACAAATGTAAGCAGATTAAATTAATTTTACAAACGAAGCATCCTGTTACTTATGTAACACCTTGGATATTCTTGTAACCGACAACATGACAAATTTTACTCTATGGTCTCTGTGTTTAAACAAGCATATTATTAATAGCTTTAAATATAGATAAACGCAATAGGATTGTGTGTACATAACAAGTTTATAAATTAAGCACCTTTCATATTAAATGCTTATCCCTCTTAATACAGGACAAATAAAAAACAGAACTGCCTGATTATCTATACATAACAATAACAATTAAACAAACAAGTTAAATAAATCATGTAAACTATTGGTTCAACGACTATTAATCAATCGTAATACATGAATTAATCCAAAATATCCCCCATTTATGCACATATGTAAATCTCATTCTAAATAAAAAGATTAATCAACGCTTTTTACTTACTGGGTTAGTGTGTGTTATGAAGACACTCTCCTACTATTTGATTTCATTTATACCAGTTACTTATGTAACCACAACCTGTGGAACGACTATAATTTTTTGTACAACATTTGCGTTACTCTTGTAATCTCGCATTTGGAATTAATCTGGCTACACATGTAACCTGGCATGAAACCTGTTTATTTGTAACTTTTTTCTTCCCTCCGGTTTTTATATCTCTTTTGTTTGGAAAAAATTAGTTACTAACAGATACAAAACCATCAATAATCCGAACCAATCATTTTTTACCATCATAAACACAATTTTTCATTTTTCTGAAATATCCTCCCCATATAAATTTAAATCCAGAGACTAAAAGCTGTAAGCATTATTTATGTTAAATAGAAACTACCTTCCCTGAAGAGATTATCATCAGACTTTTTTAACTTTGTAATTATAAAATATGCAAAAATGAAATTATCGGAAACCGACAAGGTGTTTTACAACGACGGATATAAACTGGGACTTCAGGCAGCAGAAAACAATTTAACTAAAGAGGCTATTTATGCAGCTGCTGAAAACATGTACAAGGCAATAGATGGATTAATCGAATCACTTCTTTCTTTTGCATCAAGGGAGAATATCAATGTCGATTGCAAGAAAGGATGCAGTTTTTGCTGCCATCAACCGATATATGCAGTCTCACACGAAATCGATTACCTGAATAATTATATCAGTAACAACCTGACACAGCAAGAGCAGGACAAAATAATTTCAAAAGCAGAAAAACTACAGGTCGAAAGATCAAAGCTGAACAAACAGGAGCTTCAGTATCATAAAGGAGCTTGTCCGCTGCTAAACGATGATGGAAGCTGTCTGGCCTATCCTGCCCGGCCTATGGCTTGCCGAATATACCTGTCGAGGAGTGAACATTCGTGCCGGCTGTTTTATGAAGATCCTAAACCTGACAACCATTATGCACAGCTGTTTGAATTTCCACTGCAGGCAGGAAGGATGATGAACGAGGGCTTTACTAAAGCACTTAAATCGGCTGGACTAAACAGTGGAGAGTTTCGCATCGAAGAGGGACTTACAATAATATGGAAGCAAAAAAACGAATAGCTTCACACGCTAACGAAAAAATCTTAAATTCGCATTCTGATAACAAAAAAAACGAAAAATTATGATACAAAGAATTCAAACCATTTACTTATCAATTTCGGTAATACTTACATCGCTTATGTTTTATATTAAGCTTGTAACATTCACAGCCCCCGATGGTATATTTACAATGTATTACAATGGAATATTTAAAGGTGAACTGAACAGTGGAGAGATTTATATTAACGTAACGGCCTTTACCATTTTACTAATGGTAAGTGTACTGACAGGAATAATTACAATTTTCCTTTATAAAAACAGAATACTTCAAATCAGAATAGCAGGACTGAATATAGGATTACAGATAGGACTTGCTGCACTCATCTATTTTTTTGCTCACACTGTAGGTGAAGAGCTTAATGCCGATTTTATTTTCCCTTATTCAATCGCACTACCAGTAATTTCAATTATTCTTTTGATTATGGCCATTAAAGCTATTGGAAAAGATGAAGCTCTTATAAGGTCTATGGACAGGATTAGATAAAATTCTTAAGCACACTAAAAAAGCCCGGTCATTACATCACCGGGCTTTTTCGTATCAGTTTATAACGGTTCAGAATTTACTAAGTACCTCTCTGACCCATTTGTATTCATACACAAAGTTAGGAGTAAACAGATCCTTATCAATATTTTCATCTATCTCCTCCTGTCTCCAGAACCTTGCACTGGCAACTTCCTTACTATCAATTTTGAACTGACCTTCATAATTGGTAATAAAGCTGAAAACCAACTCCCGTTCAACCCCACTTTCCCATACATATTTTTTCAGAAGAGTTGCATTAAAACTTCTTATACCAATCTCCTCCATTGCCTCCCTGCCAAGTGCCTGCTCAATATTCTCTCCCGGATCCACGTGTCCGCCAACCGCAGTGTCCCACTTTCCGGGCTGTATATTTTTTGTGAGGGGACGTTTTTGAAGGAAAATACCTTTACTGCCAATTACCTGAAGATGCACTACAGGATGAAGCAGCATAGATTTGCCGTTGTGTACCACACTCCGGGGAGCCTGTCCTGTAACATTGCCGTCTTCGTCTACAAGTGGAACCCACTCTTCATTCTTATACTTCTCGTTTTGCCTTTTCTTTATTATCCACTCCACACCCATAAACACACCGAAAACAACAAACATGCCCGGACCTGCCATAAAATCCCATACAAGTTTTTGCGGCACAAAAGCAGCTATGATAGTCATAACCGAATATACAAGTAGTATCCAGAATAACCGGCTCATACTTTCGTTGAGAAGCCACATCTGATAAGGATTAAACTCAACCCCCTTCATATACCGCTTCGACATCATCAGCACAATGTTGTTCTTTGAAAATGCACTGTAGCCTATAAGTCCGGTAATAATCAAATTAATAATACCAGGTTTAACCTTGAAAAAAATATCATTGTCAAAAACCAGCGATATTCCGCCCAGTGCAAGAAGCAGTCCTATATCGAGAAGAACAAACCTGTCAATTGTGCGATATTTCATCAAACTGTAAACAAGCTCGGTAACTCCTATTACAATTGCAACAATAAGACCATAAAATGTTCCCCAGACTTCATCGGCCACAATAAAAGCAATTACCGGGATAAATCCCGGTATCATGCGTTTAAACAACTCAGTTCTTGATGTTTTATTACTCATATTTTCTTTTTGGAAATCTGGCAAACTAAGACATTATTACATAATATCTTTCAGATAACTATTGACATTATTAAATATGCGCTCTTCCACGTCGATATAATCATCTCCCTTTACAAACTTCTCACCTGTAATTGTTTCATACAATTCAATATATCGTTCCGAAACCTGTTCTACAAATTCATCAGGTATATCCGGAAGCACATCACCTTCCCTTCCCTGAAAACCATTTTCCATTAACCATTCACGCACAAACTCTTTCGACAGTTGCTTTTGCGGTTCCCCTTTATCAAATCGTTCCTGATAACCTTCGGCATAAAAATAACGAGACGAATCAGGAGTATGAATCTCGTCGATAAGGTAAATCTTACCATCTTTTTTCCCAAATTCATATTTAGTATCAACCAGAATCAGGCCTTTTTCTCTGGCAATCTCACTACCTCGTTTGAAAAGTTCAAGAGAAAATTTCTCAAGCTGAATATAATCCTCTTCGGACACAAGTCCGGTGCGAAGGATCTCTTCTCGGCTTATATTCTCATCGTGCGCACCTTGCTCTGCTTTAGTTGTAGGCGTAAGTAGTGGTTCGGGAAATGCCTCATGTTCACGCATACCTTCAGGTAACGGAACACCACAAATCTCACGTCCTCCGTTTTTGTACAAACGCCAGGAACTGCCGGTAAGATAACCACGCACAATCATCTCCACCGGGAAAGGTTCACATTTATGCCCTACCGTAACCATAGGATCGGGAGTTGCCATTTTCCAATTCGGAACAATATCGTATGTTGCGTCCAGGAATTTTGATGCAATCTGATTCAGAACCTGACCTTTGTAAGGAATGCCTTTGGGAAGCACAACATCGAATGCCGAAATACGGTCAGATACAACCATAACCAGATACTGATCATCAATATCGTAAACATCACGGACTTTCCCTTTATAAACACTTTTCTGCTTTGGAAATTTGTAATCGGTGTGTACAATTGCTTTTGCCATTATTAATAAATTTTTCAAAATTTCTGCAAATATAACATAACCCTGATGTTCTTCAATATGATGAACTATTAACTGCAATGAAAAAACAGAAACATTTCAGAAGAAATCATTTAAACCCTGCCTTTTTATTCTTTCTGTCATAAGCCTCCACAATATCCTGAACCAGCCTATGTCTTACAATGTCATTCACATCAAACTCAATATGTTCAATTCCTTTTATTCCTTTTAGTATATCCATAGCATGAACAAGTCCAGAATGCTGTGCTTTAGGCAAGTCAATCTGGGTAATATCGCCAGTAACCACAAATTTTGCATCAGCCCCCATACGGGTAAGAAACATTTTAAGCTGGTTTGTTGTGGTGTTCTGTGCTTCGTCAAGTATAACAAAGGCATTATTCAGGGTTCGTCCGCGCATATATGCCAACGGAGCAATCTGGATAGTTCCGTTTTCAAGGTAATCTTTTAGTTTTACTGCAGGTATCATATCCTGTAACGCATCATACAACGGCTGCAGATACGGATCAATCTTATCTTTCATATCACCCGGAAGAAAACCGAGTTTTTCTCCTGCCTCCACAGCAGGGCGGCTTAAAATAATACGTCGGACATGGCGGGCTTTTAATGCTCTTACAGCAAGCGCTATGGCAGTATAGGTTTTTCCTGTACCTGCAGGTCCCACGGCAAACAACAGGTCGTTTCTATCGAAAGCATCAACAAGACGTTTCTGATTTTTAGTCCTTGCCTTAATCGGTTTTCCGTTAATTCCGTACAAAATTGTATCTGCCTCCCTCCTTTTGCCTGCAAACCTTTCCCCGGCAACTATTGCTTCAATGGCTTTTTCGGTTATAACATTATACTCGTGGTAATGATCGAGCAGTAGGTTTATCTTTTCCTCAAACAAAGCAACCTCTTCAATATCACCAATGGCCTTAAGCCAGTCACCCCGGGCAACTATTTTGAGTTTGGGAAAACTGTTTCTTATAAGTTCAAGGTTACTGTTTTTTACCCCGAGAAAATTCACCAAATCCACCGATTCAAGATATATTAATTTTTCAATCATTGAAATACCTGTTTTCTTATGCTGTGATTCAATAGCAAAGTAACAATATTTTTTGCATTTTTAACCGATGATATTTATACCTTTGAAAGATTTTTTAAAAACAAAGCCGAACATAAGATGACTATTAACAAACGAGAAAAGACACTTGAATCTTTCAACAAGCTTCTTGATATAATGGATGAGCTACGTGAGAAATGCCCGTGGGACAAAAAACAGACCAACGACACTCTGCGTACTCTTACTGTTGAAGAAACCTATGAACTGGCAGATGCCATTATCAGAAAAGATAATGCTCTGATAAAAAAAGAGCTTGGCGACCTCTTGCTGCACATCGTTTTTTACTCTAAAATAGGTTCGGAAACCGAATCATTCGACATTAAAGATGTAATAGATTCTATAAATGAAAAACTGATATACCGTCATCCACACATTTTCGGTGATGTAACGGTCAAAGATGCCAAGGAGGTGGAAGAGAACTGGGAGCAGCTCAAGCTTAAGGAAAAAAACGGTAACAAATCGGTACTTGAAGGAGTCCCAGATTCACTTCCGGCCCTGATAAAAGCAAACCGTATACAGGATAAAGCACGGGGCGTAGGATTCGACTGGGAAGTGCGGGAGCAGGTATGGGATAAAGTGGAAGAAGAGTTGAATGAGCTTAAACATGAAATTATATCAGGAAATCAGGAAAAAATGGAAGAAGAGTTTGGAGATCTCTTTTTCTCATTAATCAATGCTGCTCGTTTGTATGGTATTAATCCTGAGAATGCTCTGGAAAAAACCAACCGTAAATTCATCAACAGGTTTAACTACCTTGAAGAAAAAACAATAAAGCAGGGAAAAGACCTGAAAAAAATGTCGCTTGAAGAGATGGAAACCATATGGAATGAAGCAAAGAAAAATCTCTAATAGTGTAATAACCGGACAGATAAATGACAGGACAATACTATATACATAACGGCAATCCAAAAACCAAAAGCAACTTTAAAAATCCATTCCGGCCCGGCAAACTTAACATTTACGAAGTTGTAAGGATTGATGATGGTATTCCTTTGTTTTTGGAAGACCATCTGGAGCGATTGAATAAAAGTTTCGCTTTAGCCGGAATTCCCCTGCATGAAAAAAGCGACAGTATCATCACCAATCTGTTCCGGCTAATTAACCTGAACAAAATTTCAGTAGGGCTTATCCGTATAGTTTTCTGTTTCGAAAACCAAACCTACAGCTCTATGATTTTCCAGTCGCGTGTTAGGTTCCCTGCTCCTGACGTTTACAAAGAAGGTGTTACCTGCACTATACAACAGGCCGAGCGTGACAACCCCGAGGCAAAAGTATACAACCATACGGTACGTGATATTGCCAACCGTATAATTGCCGAAAAACACGTCTTTGAAACCCTGCTTGCCAATCACAACGGAATTATCACCGAAGGAAGCCGGTCTAATGTTTTCTTTGTTGAGAACAACATATTGATTACTGCACCTGCCAATATGGTACTTCAAGGGATAACAAGGGCCAAAGTTGTTGAACTGGCCCGCAAATCAGGCATTGAAGTTGTATGTTCTCCTTTCGATGTTAAAAACCTTCCGAATGCAAATGCCGTATTCCTTACGGGAACCACACCTAAGGTAATGCCTGTAAAACAGATCGACAACTACAGCTTTGATGTGCAAAATGAACTCACCAGAATACTAATGGAAAAATACGATAATCTTATCGAAGAATATAAGAAGAGTGCCCGAAATAAATTCCAATACTATTTACCATAAATATTTTGAGTATGTCCAAAAAATTGTCATTGGTAGAGTTCTCTAAAAAACTGAAAGACAACAAATATCATTCGTCATTCCGAAAATTCACCCCAAATTCTTGGGGCATAATGAGTAAATAACGAAATATAAGCGTCATCGTGATGAACGCAGCGAAGAAGCGCTCTCAACCGTTCTGAGATTGCTTCACCCCATAAAATGAGGTTCGCAATGACGTATAAGTCTTGTTGACAATCAATGCTTTAAGCAATTCCGTCGTTGGTAATGAAATGAAGGAATCTCAAAATCACAAATACTGAGAATCAAGAGATTGATTCGTCGTTTCTCCTCGCAATGACGTCTGTTTTTTACTTTTTGGACAGCCTCGTGTTATACAACAAATATACAATCCAAAAACGGCGGAAACTTTTAGTACCCGCCGTTTTTGGTATTTTACACCTCCGGAAAATTACTCCAGATACATATCTTTAAGTTTTTCAATATCAACTCCCAAATTATTTCTAAGATAATTTTCGACTCCTCCGTATTCCGAATCAACAATATCAAACGCCGTTTGAATATATTCCGGTCTTACTTCAAGAATAGGACGTAACAATTCTCCGTCGTAACCTTTAGATATTACATACTGAATGGTTTGTTCAGTAACAGCCGACAGGTACTCATTCGATTTAAGATAATTATCAATTATAGTTTCCCTGTCCACTCCCAGGGCCGAAAGTATCATTGCTGTAGCAAAACCTGCTCTGTCCTTCCCTTTTGTACAGTGATACAAATATGTTTTTCCACTTTCCAGGTGATCAAAAAACTCTTTAAATTTTTCCTGTTCCTGGGTTACAAGAATCTTATTCACATGAATAAGCATTGTATCGAAAGCTTCCTTATCTCCGGTAATGAGCCATCGGGTTATTGTTTCAAGATCGTATGAGCCATCAACAACAGGAATAGGTATAGTATCAACACCATCTGGAAACCTGTCGGGTGCTTCATCCTTTTCTTCCTGAAAACGGAAATCAATAATAGCATCCAGATTTAAACCGGCCATATACTCAACATCATTGTCGGTAAGTCCGCTCAGTTCGCCCGAACGGTACAATTTTCCCCACCTTACATGTCTGCCTTCCATTGTAGTTATTCCTCCCAGGTCGGCAAAATTACGCTGTCCCTCAATAGCAATCTGAGTTTCGGACTTGACAAACCCCTCTTCTGCATTGGCATTGAATTCAATATAAAAATAGTATCTCTGAGTAGTATTAAGACCGGAGATTACAACAGAATCTTCAGATGTCACTGCCACAGATTCCGACATATCAATATTATCAGGCGAAGTTCCCATAAAAACAGTCCACTCACCATTTTTTGAAAATTTAATTGTATAGCTATCTGCCCCCGGAGCTCTTGTTACCGACACATAACTGTCGATAGTTCCACCTTCCTCAATATCATTATTGTCATCACAGGCAGAAAACGGTATAATCATACTAAAAACAATAATCAGGTTATAAAATCTTTTCATATTTCAAAAATTACAAGTTGTTAATTTCTCCTTCGTTCTATATATCCCAAAACATCATCATATACAAGTGTTATGTAGTACAAACCACCAACCTGTGCACTGCCGAAACTTGTTGTATAATAATTGTTTGTAATGTTCGATCCTCCTAATTTCACAACTGTTTTAATAGCCGGTATTTTATATGCTACATGAGCATCGATTGTTGTTGTGGCAGGAATCTCACCCACACCGAACACTCCCTGCCATAAAAACGAATTCTGCCAGTGAATGTTTACATTAAAACCAAGATTTTTAATTATACGGTGATGCCCTATCGATAGGTTAGCCCTGTAATCGGGAGTATTAAATTGTGCTTCAACTCCCGGTTCATCAATTCCGTCAATCAGTTTATTGTAAGCCACATTTCCTTTCAGCATTATACCATTAGGCATCAGATAATCGAGCCCTATGGCCCACCCCATTGAAGTAACAGGAATATCTGTGGTAATGTATGTCTGATAAAGCTTATACGGATCATTCTCGTCCGGGTTAGGCACATCATATTGTGCTATAAGCTGAGATGCTTCAAACCCCTTATATTCATTGTAAAAGATATAACTATCGATAAACAGTTTCCGTTTGAAAAGCAACCCTTTGTAACCCAGTTCCACTGATGAAACTTTTTCCACTCCAAACTCAGGCAGATTTAACGGACCGTTATCAAGAACAGGCTTATCCTTTACCGGATTTCTTCCCGACATAGGGAAAAGATATGTGTTGCTGAAGTTATACTTATCGTGAGCTATTTTTAAACCTCCGAGAGATCTGAACAGTCCGGCATCCATATCAAGCAACTGGTCGGGAATCGAAGGAAACCTGTATGCTGTCTGATATGTTCCCCTTATACTGTGTCTTTTTTCATTATCTACAAAATATATAAGCGAGAAACGGGGTGTATACTGGGATTTAAAATTCTCATTTTTATCATAACGGAATGTTCCTGTTGCTTTCAGGTGCTCTTTTGCAAAGCTTTTTATAGCCTGAACAAAACCACCAAACTGATAAATTGAGATAGGGTTTCCTGGTTCATCGATATAAATGGTTCCATCACTGTTGATTGAATATAATCTGTAATTAGCCCCAATTTGTAAGTCCACAAAATTTATGATGTGAGAAAAGTTGTACATTCCTTCAGCCTGCATCATTTTACTTGTTTCCGTTATACCACTGCCCCCGTCTTCAATAGAAAGTAATGAAATAGAATCCCTGTACTGGGCAAAACGCGGGCTTCCGGGTATCGGAATTGCAGGCTGGTATGGATTCAGCACATTACCGGTAACAGGATCTCTGTTGTCAGCTGTCATACGGGCCGAAATATGAGCTCTTCTCATTACCTCTTCAGGTGTGGCATCCGGATCGAGCGAACCAAGAAGTGCATCTGTCGTATATTTTGCAAGATAATCGGTAAACCACTGACGCGATCCTTTCCATGCTTCATTCATTCGCAATGCTGTAGCACCAAGGTCGTATGATGGTCCAGAGTTCTCTCCATTTCCCCATATTCTGAAAAAATAATCGGGATGATTAATCTCAATCTTTCCGGAAGTAATACTAAAATCTTTAAGTGCAAATCTATTTACAGCAGTATAAACACTCGAACCTTTCGAATAGTTACCCTGGACAACAAGCTCTGCTTTTTCGGTAATAAAATAATGGAATGATGCTCCTAACCTGATATTTTCCGCATGGTTTTCAGCATCCGGAGTAAGATCTTTTTCAAGCCATCCTGTTCTTGTTACTATCTGATCGGGAAAAAACGGAAGCACTTTGGCCTCCAAAGCATCATACTCGGGTGTACCCGGCTGTATTCCCTGATTTTCGGCAATACCTGCAATTATTGAAGGTGCCACATCTTTAAGGTTTAAAGATACAAGTGTTTCATCACCATAAACATTAACACCATCGTATCCCGGATTTGTCAGTCTGTTTTTAGTCGGATCATCCAGATAATTCCTGTCTCTGGTATCGGCAGCAAACCAGTCGGTGGCTGAAAGGTATGATCCAGTAAGTTTTATTGCCATCCTGTTGTTAAAAGCTTTAGCAAACCTGAAGTTAAAATCTCCCATTGGCCTGGGAGCATCAAGCACATTTGAATTAAGATGCATCAATCCGCTTTGCATCGAAACTGTAAGTCCCTGATAGCGAAACGGATCTTTACTACGCATAAGCAGCGTTCCGTTCATTCCTCCAGGACCGTACAATGCCGTTGATGCACCAACAACCATTTCAACACTCTCGATATCAACCTGACTTAATCCGAAAATATTTCCTGCTGCAAAACTGAGGCCCGGACCTATGTTTTCCACGCCATCAACTACCTGATTCATCCGGTAATTGGTATAACTGTTAAAGCCTCTGGTATTGGGAGTACGGAAAGTAAGACCATGTACATTCATATCAACCCCCTTCAACTCGTAAAGCCCGTCATAAAAATTTGCTGCTGAAACCTGCTGTATATCTCTCAGGTTCATCTTTTCCACGCTTACCGGTGCCCCCAGTATTCCCTCCTCAATACGACTTGCCGAAACTACAACCTCTTGTCCCAGTATTGTTAATTCTTTCAGTTTTATATCAATAAAATCCTTATCATTATTAACTATAAAGTTCTGCTTTTCGTAACCAACATATGAAACATGGAATTCCAACGGCGGAGCAAACTGGCATGTATATTTAAAAGTTCCGTCATAACCGGTAACGGTTCCGTGAACATTATCTTTAACGGTAATATTAACCCCGATTAAAGGTTCACCTGTTTTTGCATCAACTACCTTCCCCTTATACGTATAGCTTTGTGCATACACAGAACTAATGCTGAGTGCCCATATCAGGACAATCAGAATACCATGAATCTGTTTTTTCATTATTTCAGGTTTGATAACATTATAACAGAGCAAAACTAATAAAATAATTAGAATATAGAGTGATGAAAGTTCAAAAATAAAAAAGATTCAGAAATCTCTTATTTGCAACGTGTTATAACACACTTTGGAGCTGTATTAAAAGTGAATAATCAAAATAAATAATACTGTTGCATTAGTATAACTTAAAAACAGACCAAAAACATTGAAAAATATATGTTAAGAAATAAAGAAAAATACAACTAATTTTAACAAAAAAGTTTGTCTATTCCTCAATAAACAATATATTCGTAAACCAATTAATGCGTAAGAAATAAGCAATTACGTTATTTTTAGGAAAACCAGATGAAACACTTATTGCCATGAATGCAAATGATCTAAACAAATCAACCGAAGACGGTAAAGATTTGAATTCAGGTAACATACCTGAAAATTCGTCAAACGCTCCTGTTAACGATGAAAAGTCGGATAACACTGCTGATAATCTAAATGATACCAAAATGTCTGAAGAGGCAACTGCGGAATCAGAAAGTTTAACCGGCCAGGAAACAGAACAAAAACCTGATTCAGCAGAAACTAAAGAAGAAGAAACGGTAAATGAGCAGCCTGTAAATGAAGATAGTCAGGAAAAAAACACACCTGACGCTGCAGAAAAAAAAGGACCGGAAGAGGAAAATGTTGCAGACGGCAATATTGAAACCGGAAATAATGAAACTAACGAAGAAGACAACGATAAACCATCAGGTCCTGATAAAGTTGTGCATATTCAGCTTTCAAAAGACAAACTCATTGAGAGACTTAAAGATGTATTAAACAACTATCCACCCAACCAGATAAAAACCGAAGTGGATGCAATAAAAAGTGCATTCTACAAAAAACGTAATGCAGAGCTTGAAGATTTGAAAAAGAAATTTCTTGAAAGCGGAGAAAAAGAAGAGAATTTTACCCCTCCTGCCGATCCTTTAGAATCAGAGCTTAAAAAACTTTTACAGGAATATAAAAACAAACGTGCCGAATACAACAGAAGAATAGAAGAGGAAAAAGAACGAAATTATCAGGCAAAACTGGAGGTGATTAAAGGAATTGAGGAACTGATAAACAAACAGGAATCCCTTGGCGAAACATTTAATGAATTCAGGCATTTGCAACAGAGATGGCGAGAAATAGGAATTGTTCCTCAAAATAAGGTTCGTGATCTTTGGGAAACTTATAACTACACCATTGAAAAATTTTACAATTATATAAAAATAAACAAAGAGCTCAGGGATTTGGATCTCAAAAAAAACCTTGAGCTTAAAACCGAACTTTGCAAAAAAGCTGAAGCATTACTGCTTGAACCAACCATAGTTAAAGCATTTAAGATGCTCCAAAAACTGCACGATGAATGGAGAGAGATTGGCCCGGTGCCTATTGAAAAGAAGGATGAATTATGGGCACGTTTTAAGGAGGCAACAACGAAAATAAACAAAAGGCATCAGGAATATTTTGAAGGTCTGAAAGAGCAACTTAAGAAAAATCTTGAAGCAAAAACAGAACTTTGTGAAAAGGCAGAAGCACTTGCCTCGCAGGAACTCAATTCACCCAAAGAGTGGGAAGAGAAAAGCAAGGAGCTTGTAGAACTGCAACAAATTTGGAAAACCATTGGATTCGCTCCTAAAAAAGATAACAACCTTATTTACGAAAGATTCCGGGCAGCATGCGATAACTTTTTTAATAAAAAGCGTGAATTTTTCAAAAATTACAAAAAAGAACAACAAAATAATCTTCAGAAAAAGATTGAGCTCTGCATACAGGCTGAAGCAATGAAAGACAGTACAGACTGGAAACACACAACTGAAGAATATATAAAAATTCAAAAACAATGGAAACAGATAGGTCCGGTTCCACGCAAACATTCCGACGCTGTATGGAAACGTTTCAGATCGGCCTGTGATGCTTTTTTTGAAAACAAAGCCAATTTCTTTAACCATATTGACTCCGAACATGAAAAAAATCTGGAATTAAAAGAAAAACTGATTGAAGAAGTTAAAGAATTTACTCCCGGAGAAAATGCAGAAGATAACTTCAGGAAACTTCAGGAGTTTCAGAAACGCTGGAATGAAATAGGCCATGTTCCGTTAGCCGATAAAGACAGAGTTAATCAAGAATTCAGAAAGTATATAAACAAACATTTTGACAGTCTGAACCTTGATGAATTCAGTAAGAATATCCAGAAGTTCCGTAATAAACTTGAAAATTTAAGGAACTCTGACAACTTTATGAACAAGCTCATTCAGGAACGAAACAAAATTATATCGAAGCTGAAACAGCTTGAAAATGATATTACTA
The DNA here is from genome assembly GCA_013153405.1 of Chlorobiota bacterium. Classification (GTDB taxonomy): domain Bacteria; phylum Bacteroidota; class Bacteroidia; order Bacteroidales; family Marinilabiliaceae; genus JAADEM01. The sequence goes on along the minus strand of JAADEM010000174.1, from coordinate 7,456 downwards.
CTTGGGAAAATAACATCGGTTTTATTGCTAAATCGAAAAGTTCTGAAGCTTTGGTAAAAGATTTTCAACGAAAAATTGAAAACGGAAAACAAAATATTAAACTGTTTAACAAAAAACTTGATATCATTGAATCGATGATGGATTAGATTTTATCTTTTCAAGATTCAAAAATTACATTCCCAAAAATTGTCATTCCGAGATTTCACCCCAATTTTTGGGCATAAGGAGAAAATGACGAAATAGCATCATCATCGCAATGAACGCGAGCGAAGAAGCCCGCCTGACCAAGTCGGGCAGGCTATCTCGACTGTTCTGAGATTGCTTCACCCCATAAAACGGTGTTCACAATGACGCATGAGTCTTATTGACAATCAATGCCTTAAGCAATTCCGTCAATGGTATAATTCACACAAAATATTGAAATGAACTCTACCAATGACGGTTTAACACCACCCGAATGCAAACACACCATGGAGAGCATTCTCAGGTGATTAAATCTTAACATCAACGTTCTATGTTTTCATATTATTTAACAAAGAAATGAATAGTTTTTTTCTTTTCATTTCCCAGTTTATCTACAGTTTTAAAATCAACCGTATTTTCCCCCTTTTTAAATCCGGAAACCGGAGATGTATAAAGTTTTTCTGGACCATTGTTTACCGAATAAAATATTTTTTCGGTACCGGTCATTTTATCAATTCCTGATAGGTATATTACAACGTATGAAGGATAAACATCCAAGTTGTTTTCTTTCCGATAAGGAGCGACACTGAAGGTATATGATGGTTCTGGAGGATCTTCATCAATTACCACATAGAATCGTTTAATATTTCTGTTATTTACATTATCATAGCCAAAATATTCAATCAAATGTTTTCCGTTTCCTGATACACTAAAAGGTGCTTTATATATTGTTTCTTTTTGTTCACCATCAATAGAATAGGAAATATACTGCAATCCTGATTCTGCATCAGTTGCCATTAGTTTTATTTTAGATTGTTTTCCTAAAAATACAGTATCGCGTGTAAAAAAACGCTTTCCAACAAAAGTATGATTGAGTGTAGGCCCCACTAAATCAACATAAATCTTTTTAGTGGAGTATTTATAACCATTATCAATTCCCGTACTATTATTCATCCTGTCTACGGCATAGTATTTTATAATATGAAATCCCGGTTTTTTAGGTAAATAAAACGGTTCTATATAATCTTTAAACCCGGATCCGTCTATAGAGTATTTTACTTCTTTTATACCCGATTTATTATCTACAGCAGTAAGTTTTAATTTAGTTCTGCCTGAGAAGTAAATTTTTCCATCAACAATAAACCTATCACCAAGGACATCGGATGTTAATATCGGAGCACTTTTATCTAAAAAGAATGAAAAGCTTTTTGGGGTTTCTTTATTTCCCACTTTATCAACAGAATAATATGTTAAAACATGCTGGTCTTCCGACAACTGGTTTAATGCTAAAACATTGCCGTTATACGGCATAAATGAGCCGTCATCAAATTTATAGAATGTGGTTTTTACACCTGATTTTGAATCTGACGCATCCAGATAGATCTTGGTATTGAGTGCTATTATATTTTTTTCAAGGTTAATTCCCGTAACATTATGAAATGTTTCGGGAGCATCTTCATCAATATAAAATTTTATAATATTTTTTTGAATATCTTCTACATTTCCAACCTTATCTGTTGAGTAAAATTTCAACTCACATGAGTCATTCTTAATATCGGGAATTATTTCATTCTCATAAATCTGAAAAGGAACTGAATTTATGGAATAATAAATATTATCAACGCCTGAACCTGCATCTTTTGAAATCAATGTTATTTTCAACCCCTTTCCGTAAAAAACTCTGTTATTGATAATAACCTTATCTGCACCGTTAAAACGGGCCTTTGTTACCGGAGCTCTGCCATCGGCATAAACTTTAAATAAAATCTCGGTTTTAGGATATACTGTTTTTTTTGTTTCTTTATCAACAGCATACCTGGTTCTAATATAATTAACACCTTCGGTATCAAAATAAAAAGGATTGGTGTATTGTTCCTGTGTTTTATTTTTTAACAAATCTCCTTTTTCATCAGGCTTTGCCGATAAATGAATATAAACAGGGACTTCTTTATTCCAGTATAATAATCCTGTTGAGTCTTCATAACTCTTTTTTTCAGGAATTAATTGGTTTTGTGCCAGACACTGCAATGCTGTATGAGTCAATAAAAAAAAGATAATAAAAGTAATCTGTTTCATATACTTGATTTTAAGTTATTTTAATTACTACATGAAATTTATCCATGTTTTGAAATATTATTATTAATTGCCTGCTATTCCTATAAACATTAATACTACTTTATCCATTAAAACTTTATCCCTATAATTAAAACATCGTCAATTTGCTCTTCATCACCTTTCCAGTTTTCAAAAAATTCCATTAAATTTTTTTTCTGGGCATCTACAGGTTTCTGGTAATTTTCTTCAAGTAACCTTAAGAAGTTCTTTGTCTTTAATTTTTTCTTTTCTTTTCCTCCTATTTGGTCTCTATATCCATCAGAAAACAAATACAAACAGGTATCTTCGGTTATATCAAATTCGTGGGTTTTGTACATAACCTCATTTTTATTGTCTTCATTTATCCTTTCAAAAATAAAATTAGAAAAACCTGCAATTCCGTATTTTTCTCCTTTTACAACTTTTAATTCATTATTTTGGAATAATACCAGAGGATTATTAGCACCGGCAAACCAGAATTTCTTTTTCTTAACATCGAATGTACATAAAGCTATATCCATTCCGTCTCTATTGTCTGAGTTCTCCTGATTTAATGAACTACTGACTTCATAATGCAATCTTTTTAGTATCTCTCCCGGTTTTGTTATTCCCAATACATTCACCAAACCATTCAAAGTGTTATTTCCCAATACGGTTAAAAATGCTCCTGGTACTCCGTGTCCGGTACAATCAACTGCAGCAACAACTATTTTATCGTCAATTTTAGTATACCAGTAAAAATCTCCCCCAACAATATCTTTGGGTTTATACAGAATAAATGAGTTGGGAATATAATCAGACAGTTTAGGGGTTTTGTTGATCATTGCATTTTGAATATATGCTGCATAATCAATACTTTCCTTAATTGACTCATGTGCCAATGTGGTAGCTGTCAGTAATTCTTCAATGTTATCTTTCTGAATTTTTATTTCTTCATTTTTTTTCGATATTTCATCATTCTTTATACTCAGTATCTTATATGATTTTCTTTTTTGAAAGTAAAAAAAGATAACGATGAAGAGCAATAGCAGAATTATTAAGGTTATATATATTGTGTTTCTTACAATTAATTTGTTTTTTAATGCTATTTCTTTTTGCCTGGCTTCGTTTAATTTCTTCTCATTTTCCAAATATTTTATTTTCAGTTCTTTTGTTGATAATGTGTCCAGCAAACTAATTTTTTCTTTTTCTGTTTTTTGAAGATTTTTTTTAGTTGTAATTATTTCATAATTCTTTTTTATCAATTCCAGTTCTTTTATTTGATTTTCTTTTTCTGCAAGCTCTCTTTTCAATTCCTGTTCTTTTGCATAACGATAAGCCTTATTTATTTTTTCCTCTTCAACTAATTCATTAAATTTTTTATACAATTCAAAATAATACATCGATTTTTTATAATTCCCTGCCTTTTCATAGGTCTCGGAAAGCATACCGTAACAAGATCGCATTTGTTTATAATCATTTATCTCCCTGGCTACATCCAGTGCTTCTCCCAGATGTTTAACAGATTCATCATATCGTTTTAGATTATTTAAAACCACTGACATATTGATTCGTGCCGCGATAATTCCGATTTTTTCTTTTCTTGATTTCCTGATAGAAAGTGTCTTATCAAAATACTCCAAAGCTTTCTCGTAATCGCCATTATCTGCATATATCAGTGCTAAATTGCTGTTTATCATTGCAATGCCATTTGCATTACCCAATCGTTTATTTATCTCCAGTGATTTGTTAAAGTATTCAGCAGCCTGAGAAAAATAATTATGTTCCCACCATATAGTTGCTATTTTATTATAACAATCACTCTCTTCTCTATAATATTTATTTACCTTATATTCATCTGCTTTTTGTTTGTATATATTAATATCTGCAGAATCAGATCTGGATAGTGGAAATTTTTGATTTTGTGCATTTATATTAAAAACCATTAAAAATAATATACAAAAAATCAAAATTGACTTTGTGTTTAAACTTTGAAACATTAACCTTGAGGCATAGTTAATATTCACTAATAAAAAAGCAAATAAGCCTCTAACATGATGTTTTTCTGGCCTTTCGTAAAACAGAAACGCATTCATTTGTTCTTTTCATTTTTAAAATTAAACAGTCTTTTTATGACTAATAAATTACTAATACTGAACGGAAGTTTGCTGCCGGCAACTTATTTCTATAGCTATTAAAATTTAACCAACATGCAAATTGTGTGAGTCCTTAGTGCCTTTTATTTATAGTTTTTAATGGTAATAATCTATATACGTTGATTCCCCGAAAAAGTTTTACTCTGGCAAAATATCACGTTCAGATTTAATTGCTGTAGTTTTATCTAATAACACACAAATTTCATTTATGTTTTATTTATCATAGATAACAATTACATTTTAGGTATTATTTTAGGTATTATTTTATGACGATACCAAACTTTCTCCTTTTTTAAGGTTTTTCTTATGTATAATTTAATGAATTGCAGCCTAAAACATAGCATCTGTTTACATAATAACCCTCTAGTTTGTTTAAGAAACAATAAACAATTTTGACTTCAGATACACAATATCATCCGTATGCTGTAATTATATTTTTGATTTTAAAATTCAGGACGGAGAATTACCAGAGATCACGAATAATGTCAATTCGGAACAACAACATTAAGTGATGCAGGATTTATTTTAACTTCTACTTTTTTACCTAAAAATACTGGCTCTCCGTCTATATGTCCGGGCATATCTTTATCATGTTCAATTATCAGATGTCTGGCTTTTACAATATTCTCCAGATAACGCCCGACGTTATCCTTCCGCATCATTGACATCAGTAATACAGGAGCTGCAATTTTTGGAAATTTATTGATTATGCAAATATCAAACAAACCATCGGTTACTGAAGCATCAGGAGCAATGTAGAAATTATTACCATACTGAGACGAATTGGCCAGACTTATTACAAAAGCATCATATGCAACCTTTTTACTGCCGTCGATTGTAAGAGTGTATTTTGAAGAACGATAGGAGGAAAACTCATTAACAACAAGTTTAACATACGAACCCAATCCCCTTTGCTTTGATTTGGCAAATAAATGACTAATATGAGCATCAAACCCCACTCCTGCCACATTCAGTGAAATATAATCATTAACCGTTACTGTATCAATCCTTTTCAGTTTAAAATCATTTAACAACATTAATGCCTGCTCTGGCTTTTGCGATATTCCCAAATGTCGCGCCAATCCATTACCAGAACCTGTTGGCACTATAGCCAGTGCCGTATCTGAACCAACAAGAGCACCACCGGCCTCATTAACAGTTCCGTCACCCCCTACAGCAACTACAATATCGTATGTACCCTTTGCTTCTGAAGCTAGTTTGGATGCATGACCGGGATATTCGGTATACACCAAATCAGCATGAATATTTACAGCATCCAGAATTTTACCTGCGATATCCTTAACTATTTTTTGCTTTCCCACACCCGATACCGGGTTGATCATTATTAGTACCCGTTTTGCCATTAATCTGATTTTGTATAAATATATATCAAATTATATCATGATACAATGATACTTAATTAGCTGTTTTTTTAAATTCTTATGTATGAAACTTTTATAAAACAAACAAAAAAAGTAATTTTCGGACAAACATTAAAACTATGGGAATTATTGACACTTTAATAGAGGCAGATAAACAGCTTTTAATATGTATAAACAGTTATCACTCTCCTTTATGGGATAATTTTTTCTGGATAGTAACCAGTGTTCCCGTTTGGATCCCGTTATATCTGACCATCGTATATGTTTTTATTAAAAATCATTCTTTCAGGGGAATATGGCCACTGATTTTTATGGGGCTAATGGTTTTTCTTTGCGATCGTATTTCGTCCGGAATGTTAAAACCCTTTTTTGAACGTCTCAGGCCGACACACGAACTCGACATCAAAGATATGCTTCACATCGTAAACAATTACAGAGGTGGTCGGTTCGGATTTGTATCGTCTCATGCAGCCAACAGTTTTGGCCTGGCTACTTTTCTTTCGTTATTCTTTCGAAACAAATGGTTCAGCTTTATTATATTTTTATGGGCTTCTCTTGTTGCATATTCAAGAATATATCTGGGTGTTCATTATCCGGGCGACATAATTGGAGGTGCACTATTGGGAATAACCATAGCCTGGATAATTTATCGTCTGTTTATTCATTTTCTGCCCAGATTTATATTTATATCACACCATAATACCAGAACGTTGAAAAAAGGACTTTCCGAAAGTATTAGCATTCATTCTATCAACTTGTTAAGCTATTCTATCGTTCTGACTTTTATTATTATTTTTATTTCCTCAAAAGTATTTCTGAAATTTTTGGAATAATACAAAATAAATATACATCCCGGCCAAAGTCCCTTAATACTTAAACGGTATGGTCAGCATTACAATATTGAGCAATCTTTTTTAATTTTGTTTTTATGGTATATGACACCGATATATATCTTTTTAAAAAGATTAAAGAAGATAATGATCAAAAGGCTTTCGAGATTATATTTAAGAAGCACTATAAACCGGTGTACAGTTACCTACGTTATTACATCAATGAAGAATATGTCTGCCACGATTTAGCACAGGATATATTCGCATATCTGTGGGAAAAAAGACATAAAATAGAAATAAAACAAACTCTGATAAAATATTTACTCTCAGCAGCACATAATGCATCAATTAATCATCTGAAAAAACAATCAAACCATAAACGTCATATTTCGGACTTCTTTAATATTAATCCTTCGGAACATGACGGTTACGCTACAATATATGAAAATGAGCTTCTTTTAAATCTGAATAATATTATTACAGAATTACCTCCTCAGTGTCGTGAGATATTTCATCTGAGCAGGATGAAAGGTATGAAACATAAAGAAATTGCAAAAAAATTAAATATCTCTACAAGAACTGTGGAAACACAGATCTACAGAGCATTACGTATTATTAAAATCAAACTATCTTATAAAAATTGATTTTTTTTTAAATTCTTGTAAGTATTTTTTGCTCTTGGGTTGCCTATACTTTTGTACAAGCATTAAGCCATGAATCCAAGAGTTGATAAAAATATAGAAAACATTGTTTTAAAACTGCTGGAAGATGAAAGGATAACACCTGAAGAATCAACCATACTTAAACAATGGATAAATGATAATCCCGAGAA
>JAADEM010000103.1 GCA_013153405.1 Chlorobiota bacterium | reverse complement strand
TACTAAAATACAAATTAGAATAATAGCCCGATAGTTTTCATCGGAATAAACATCTTTCCGCTGTCGGGTAATTTGAAGAATCCGTATTTTAAATAAAACTGTACAGCATCGTGATCAAGAGGGTCTACAACCACTGCAAATGAACCTATCCTTTTTGATGCCAGATAGCTTCTTTTCAATGCATCTATCAATAACAACTTTCCTACACCCTGACCTTGAAACTTAATGTCAACAGCTAATCTACCTATGAGTGTTGTGGGAATTGCTTTGTAAGATTTTGGCAACTTACGCCTGATATTATCAGGTATCTTACTTTGCGGGATCGTATTGTTTGCCAAGGTGTAATACCCTTTTATCAGGTTTGTGTCTTCTTCCGGATAAACAAAACATGCTGTAAGTTTCCTTTTGATATCCTGGTTGGCCTGAAAATGAAGGTAGTTGTCGAGCATTGGTTTACCGCAATGAAAATCCTTTTTCCTGTGTTTTGCCTGTAGTATGACCGTAAGGAAATTCATTCTTTTACTTTTTCATTGTACTCGTTAACTGCATTCAAAAGCTCGGTGTTTGGCTTTGGGGGATTAGTTACGGCATCAAAAAAAATTTCACTGTCTTTTTCCGAGTTTATTATTTCTTCCCTTTTTTTTATGATCTCAATTGCCTGCTCCTGTGCGGTTGACAGAACAAAATCGGTAAGACTTCTGTACCCGCCAAGCCGGGCTGCTTTTTCCATTAACTCCTTTTGCTCTTTTGTAAGCCGGGTGTCAAAACGGGCCTTTTTATCTTCTTTATTTTTTGACATGATTATATGTTTTTTGTAAAAGTACGGAAATAATACGTACAATGCAATGGCATTAGACAATATACATGTTGAGAGTAAACCTGGCCGTTTCCAGAGTAATTCTTTTAATACTTTTTTGTTCAAATACTTTCAACTTTCAAACTTTTCCCTTTCACCTTCTCATACCCCATTTTCGCCATTTTTTCAACTTCAAGCATCGGGTAGCCGAACTCCTCAACTATTCTGCCGAGAAGCAGATAAACACCGTATCCTTTGAACGGGTATTGCTTTAGCGATGGGGGAAAGTGTACTGTGTCAAAAAACTCGCCGCGTGCATCGATGAATGTGCCGAAGTACATTATCTCTTTGCGTGATGTTTTTACGTATTTGATAGTTACAAGTTCACCGAGCATTCGTACTGTTTTACCGGCATTGGCAAGCATGTCACGGGCGAATACTTCGCTGCGGAATTTTGTTTGAAGCATGTCGAACAGGGAGAGGGTTACGGGAAAGCCGAGCAGTTCTATTTCATCGTAGGCATCACGTTTTTTGTTGTAAGAGAGGTTGGGCAGGCGGTAGTCTGTTTTAGGCGAAGCAAACAGTGTGTCCGGCTGTTGCTGCGGCTCTTTTTTACCTGTCAGGGAGTGAAGCTCCCAAAGCAGCTCTGCTTTGTTCTTTCCCGTAAAGCGGAATGCTCCTGTACGAATAAGGATTATCATCTGCTCGCGACTTACGGCTATGCGGCGGATAAAGTCATCAAGGCAGGAGTAAGGGCCGTTTTTCTTTCGTTCTGTGACTATTCGTCTTGCAGTGCTTTCTTCAAGGTTTTGAATGTGGATGAACCCGGGGTAAATGTCTTTCCCTTTTATGGTAGTCAGCTGATTGCTGTTGTTCACACATGGCAGTTCGATGTTTGCACCCCATCGTTTTGCTTCGTTGATGTAAACCGAAGTGTGGTAAAATCCCCCGAAGTTGTTTATCACGGCTGTCATGAACTCAAGAGGGAAATGGGCTTTCAGGTAAAGACTCTGAAAGCTCTCTACAGCATACGAAGCCGAATGTGCTTTGGAGAATGAGTAGCCCGCAAAGGATTCTATTTGCCGCCATACTTCAGCAGTGATATTTTCAGGGCGGCCTTTGGCTTTACTTTTCCGGAAGAACTTATCTTTAATTCTCTGGAACTCTTTCCTTGAACGGTATTTGCCGCTCATAGCACGTCGCAGTACGTCGGCATCGGCAAGGTCGAGACCGGCGTAGTGATGACACACTTTCAGCACATCTTCCTGGTAAACCATGACACCGTAAGTTTCCTGAAGCTGCTCTTTCATCACGGGGTGCAGGTATTCAAAACTGTCGGGTTTATGAAATCGTTTGATGTACTCCCGCATCATCCCCGATTTTGCCACACCGGGACGGATGATGGAGCTTGCAGCCACAAGCGTGAGGTAGTTATCGCATCGCAGCTTTTTCAGCAGCCCCCGCATGGCAGGACTTTCGATGTAGAAACAGCCGATAGTCTCGCCATGTTGCAGCAGCTTTTTCACCTTCGGGTCTTTTTTGAATTTCTCTACGTTGTGTATGTCGATTGAGATACCGCGGTTCTCTTTTACTATCTCAACACAATCTTTGATGTGGCCGATGCCGCGCTGTGACAGGATATCCAGTTTTTCGAAACCGATATCTTCGGCAGTGTACATATCGAACTGTGTGGTGGGGAAACCTTTGGGCGGCAGATCGAGGGCAGTGTAACAGGCAAGCGGCTTTTCTGATATCAGTATGCCACCGGCATGTATGGTACGTAAGTTGGGAAAATCTTTTATACGGACGGCAAGGTCAAGTATCTGCTTTGTTACGGTATCGTGGGTATAGCTTTCGGGGTGCGAAACAAGTTTGTCTATCTCCTCTTTGGGCAGACCGTAAACCTTGCCGAGCTCGCGAATGGCAGCTTTGGGCTGAAAGGTTGACATAGCACCGAGCAGGGCGGTGTGTTCACGTCCGTATCGTTTGAAAATGTAATCCTGCACTTCATCACGTTCTTTCCACGAGTAGTCGATGTCGAAATCGGGCGGAGAGGTGCGTTTAGGGTTCAGGAAGCGTTCGAAGTAAAGGTCAAGCTCAATGGGATCGACATCGGTTATTTTCAGGCAGTATGCAACCACACTGTTTGCTCCGCTGCCCCGTCCCACGTGGTAAAAGCCGCGCGACATGGAGTAGCGGATGATATCCCAGGTGATAAGAAAATAGGAAGCAAATCCCATACGGCTGATGATGTCAAGTTCTTTTTCCACTCGTGCACGTGCTGTTGGGTTGTTTCTGCCGTACCGGTACTCTAATCCGTCGAATGCCAGTTTTGTGAGCAGTGCGATGTCATCCTCTTTGCTTCCCGTGAAGGTCTGCTTGTTTTTTATGCTTTTAAAATCGAACTCAAAGCTGCATGACGAGAGAAGTTTTTTTTTGTTTTCGATAATATCTGGATAGTCGCTGAATTTTGAAATGAGCTCATCAGGCGGGATGAAAGTTTCATCTTCTCCGGCCAGGTCATTTGTGTCGATATTGGCCAAAAGAGTGTTTCTGTCGATTGCCCGCAGGTGTTTGTGCAGAATGTAGCTGTCGTTGTCTCTGAATGTTACGGGGTGTGTGATTATCAGTTTTTCAGGATGTCTCAGGTAAGGGGAGGAGAGAAGCTGGTTGACTTCCGAGGGGCGTATGCCGGTGAATTCGTTCTCCTTAAGCGCTTCCGGAGTTTTGAGGCCAAAGGGGTAGATGATTAGGCAGTTTTTTAGTTGTTGGTTTGCAGGTTGGTAAATTTGTAGGTTAGTAGGTTGATTAGTTGGTTTGTTGGTTTTGTGGTTTGTTGGTTCGTAAGTTAGTTGGTTTTGTGGTTTTTGGTTGGAGAGATTATCGTGAGAATTGATTCCTGTTGCTCCCCCTTCAGGGGGTTGGGGGGTAATGTTGTATGCTGTCAGTATCTCATTCATTTCCCTGAATCCTTCATTGTTCTTTGCAATGCAGGTAAACTGTAGTTTGTTGTCGATGCGGAACTCTATTCCGATAACAGGTTTGATATTGTGTGTCTGGCAAGTTTTTACAAAATTAAACACCCCTGATGTGCTGTTGATGTCGGTAAGTACAAGAGTATCGATGTCCAAGGATGATGCGGCGGCAACAAGCTCTTCAGGCGACAAAGTGCCGTAACGGAGGGAATGGTATGAGTGGCAGAGGTACATATTCTATGGCTCTATGATTCAGGTGTTCTATGGTTTTAGTGTTAAATGGTTACAGGGCTATGTGGTTAATGATTTTAAGATTTATGGATTGTGGTTATCTGTATTTGCCTGGGCCGGATTAATATTGGACTGTATGTTTTTCTTTCCATTAGGCTTAATGCGATTGATTAAAAAGTAATCAGACAAGAGTTTATAATATAATCAAAAAAGATTTTGTTTTGCAAAAAAAAAACAGGTGTGTTTTATCATATAACGGAGATATAAAACTTGGTTTCGGGCCTGCTGTTTATTACTTTTATATGCTGATGAGTATTTGTTAAAATAAAGATAGAGGATGTCGCTGGAAGCCATAGATACAAACAATCCTGAGTTTCAGGATGCCTACAAACTAATACAGTATACCAATACTTCTGTGTTTCTGACAGGACGTGCTGGTACGGGGAAATCTACGTTTTTAAAGTATATAGTTGAGCATACACATAAAAAGACGGTAGTTGTAGCTCCTACCGGAATTGCAGCAATAAATGCAGGAGGGGTAACTATTCACTCTTTTTTTAAGGTTCCGTTCAGGCCTATATTACCAGATGATCCTGATCTGTCAACCAAAGACGGGAAGATATTTGATTTTTTGAAGTACCGGAAGTCACACGTGAAAATACTGAAGGAGATGGAACTTCTGATCATTGATGAGGTATCGATGGTACGTGGAGACCTGCTTGATTTTATCGACAGAGTTTTGCGTGTTTACACTAAAAACTACAATCAACCCTTTGGAGGCAAGCAGCTTTTAATGGTGGGCGATGTGTTCCAGCTTGAGCCGGTTGTTACCCGTGACGATCGTGATATACTCAGACGATTTTATGATTCACCTTTCTTTTTTTCGGCAAGGGTGTTTAAGCAGATTCCACTGGTTCAGATTGAGCTTAAAAAAGTTTACCGGCAGAATGAGGCTGAGTTCGTTCAGCTGCTTGATAAAATAAGATTGAAAAAAGCCGTGCATCAGGACATAGAAAAGATAAACGGCAGGTACAATCCTTCTTTCTCTCCGCCGCCCGATGAGTTTTATATAACTCTTGCGACACGGCGAAATACCGTTGATTACATTAACGAAACAAAGCTTCAGGAACTGGAAGGTGACGATGTTGTTTATGAAGGCGAAGTTAAAGGAGAGTTTCCTGATTCGGCCCTGCCTACGTTACAGAATCTTGTTCTGAAAAAGAACGCACAGGTTATGTTCGTTAAGAATGATCAGGATAAGCGCTGGTACAACGGAAGTCTGGGGCGCGTGGAAGAGATAGAGGAAGATGCCGTTAAAGTCCGGCTTGAATCAGGCGACGAGCATTGGGTTGATAAGGAGGTGTGGCGAAATATACGGTATAAATACGATGAGAAAAACAATCGCATAATCGAAGAAGAGCTGGGGTCGTTTACACAATACCCGCTGAAACTTGCCTGGGCAATTACTGTTCATAAGAGTCAGGGGCTTACATTCGACAGGGTGATAATTGATTTTTCCGGAGGGGCTTTTGCCGGAGGTCAGCTTTATGTGGCTTTGAGCCGCTGTAAAACACTCGATGGTATTGTTCTTAAAACACGATTATCGCTCCGTGATGTTATTGTTCAGAATGAGGTGATCGATTTTGCAAAAAGAGCAAATGATAAGGAGCTGATAAGCCGTGAATTGGAAAATGCTCAGGCCGATGATCTGTACATTAAGGCACTTCGGGAGTTCAGGGCCGGAAATGTTCGTGAAGCTGTTGAAAACCTTGGTGATGCTACGGCCAAACGTAATGATTTACCACAAAAAAAGGTGCAGCGCTTCATAGCAAAAGAACTATCGAAAATTGAAAAGCAAAGGCAAGAGATACAGGAGCTTAAAAAGCAGTTGAAAGAACAGGTGAAAAGTGTTGAGAAATTTGCCCGGGAATATTATCTGATGGCAAATGAGTGTGTGCTTCAGTATAAAGACAATATTGCAGCAATAAATAATCTGAACAAAGCACTGGAACTTAATCCCGATTTTTTTGATGCTTTACTCAGAAGGGCAGGAATCAGAGTGGAAACAGGCGATTATCAGGACGCGGAAGCAGATTACAAAAAAGCTGTTTCGATTGATAAAAAATCATTTAAAGCATATTACCACCTGGGGCGTACTCAGTTGTTAATGAAAAAGCCGGAAATGGCTTTTAGAAACTTACTTGTTGCAAGTACAATTAAAAAAAAGAAACCTGAAGTATATTACTACTTGTCGGAGGCTTGCAGAATGATGGGGGATGAAGAAGAAGCAGCACGGTATCTGGAAATGGCGATTAACCTTGGATGGGAAGAGGAGGATTAATTTTGAAAGTATTCTGGTATGAAATGTAAGCATAGCCCGAAAACCATTTCATGCTGTTGGTCTGATTTTAACATTTTATTAACTAATCTTTAACGGTTATGTTGAATTTAAATTCTTAAATTTGATATAAATTCTTAAAATTCAAAGTTATGAGAAGTTCATTGATTTTTACGTTATTCGTTTTTGTGTCTTTTTTTATTCCGGTAAAGAGTCTTGCTCAGCATAAAGAAGCCGGCTTAAAAATTGGTGATGATATGCCTTCGTTTAAAGCAACTGATGATTATGGTGATACATGGGATTCGGATAAAGCAAAAGGCAGGGAGATACTGGTGATTTATTTTTATCCTGCTGCAATGACCGAGGGATGTACTAAACAAGCCAGCAGTTATCGTGATGATATGGATTATCTTGAAGGATACGATGTAGAAGTTGTAGGCATAAGCGGCGATTATCCGGAAGGCCTTAGAATATTCCGAAAAGCTAATAACTTAAATTATACCTTATTGTCGGATCCTGAAGGAAAAGTTGCTAAGCTGTTTGGTGTTCCGGTAAAAAAAGGTGGAGAGACAGAACACGAGATCAATGGTAAAAAAGTTAAGTTGAAAAGAGGAGTTACGCTGGAGCGCCAGACTTTTATTGTAGATAAAAACGGTAAGATAATATATATCAACAGAGATGTTAAGCCTGCCGAAGATAGTCAGGAAGTATTGAAGGTTATTGAAAAGATTGTTGATTAGCATTTAGGATGCTTTTTAAAATATAAATCGTTTTGCCTGCACTAAAAATATCAGAACAGTATTGGATGATGGAGCTTTGTGTTGTATGTGATATTCTAATATTGTAGTTGTTGCCAATAAGGGTATAATGGCTATTGGAATTACAAAACAATTTCAGTAGCCATTTTACATCTGAGCCACATGTTTATGACAGCAAATGAGATTAGGTAAGAAATACAGGACGATTTTCAAGGAACTCCTGATTCCAGTTAAATTTATTTCACTTCCCACACATCGCCGTCATTAACAAGGTATGTTTCGGGGAAGATTTCCCGGGCTTCGTTTTCTATAACCGAAAGGTCATCGTAGCGGCTTGAGAAGTGTCCGAGTATCAGTTTTCCGGCGTTTGCTTCTTTTGCTATTTCGGCTGCCTGCCGTGCTGTTGAGTGGGTGGTTTTCTTTGCCAGTTCTTTGTGTTCTTCGGCAAAGGTTGCTTCGTGGTATAACAAATCAACATTTTTTATTACGGGTATCATTGCAGGATTGTATCCCGTATCGGAACAGAAAGCATATGAGCGGGGCGGAGGAGGAGGCAGTATCAGTTCACCGGCGTATATTTGCTGTCCGTTGCTGTCGAAAAACGGTTCACCTCGTTTTATTTTTACAATGTCGGCAATGCCTAAGCTGTACTTAGTAATGGCTTCTTTTCTGATATTGGGTTCTTTTTGTTTTTCACGGAATAAAAATCCGCAGGTAGGAACCCTGTGTTTGAGGGGAAACGATGTTACAGTAACGCTCTTGTCTTCAAATATAGTTTCCGGCTCTTTGGTGTTCAGATGATGATATACTGGTTTAAAACCAAGGTCGTTACAGAAATAATCAATCTGGGGTTGCAGTAAAGTTTCAAGGTCACTGTGTGCATAAATATGAAGGTCGTTAGTGCGTCCCAGTAATCCGAATGTGGAGATGAGTCCTATCAGCCCGAAAACGTGATCGCCGTGCAGATGTGAGATGAAAATATTGTTTATTCGTGAAAACTTTATTTTGTTGCTTCTGAGTTGAAGTTGCGTACCTTCACCGCAATCGATCAAAAAAAACCGCTCAGATACATTAAGTACCTGAGCGGTTGGGTATCTTTTGGTTGTAGGTAAAGCAGAATTACTACCGAGAATAGTAACTGAGAAAGTCATTTTATTATTTCTTCTCAATGCTTTTTCTCATCATCTCTTTACCGTCATCCAAAGTAGGTGCGATGTTCAGAACAGAATCGAGCTGTGAAACCGAGATTAAACGGGCAACAGCCGGTTGTAGTCCTGCCAGAACAAACACACCGTCATTAGTTTTGCATAGTCGGTTAGCAACCAGGATGGCACTTAAGCCAGATGAGTCACAGTAATTGCATTTTGAGAGATCGAGCAGGATATTCTTTTCTCCGCTTCCGGATAAAAGTACAAGCTCTGATTTCAGTGATGGTGCAATATGAGTGTCAAGTTTTTCTTTTACAACCTGAACCAGTGTGAATCCATCTAATTTGTCAATCTTAAAGTCCATCTTAATTAATTTTGTTGCTACTCTTTTTCAGTTTCAGAAGAATCCTTTTTATCAGCTTCCGGCTTTTCTTCTTTTGCCTTTGCTTCAGCAGTCTCTTCTTTCACCTCAGGTTTAACCTCTTCTTTGGCTTCAGATTCAGACTCTTTTGTTTTAGGTTCTTCTTTTTTAGTTTCCTCAGCTTTTGGCTCTTCAGCTTTCTTTGTTTTGGCTGCTGCTTTTTTCTTTGCAGGAGCTTTCTTCTCGTTAGCTTCCATTTCAGTTTTCAGAGCAGCGAGGTCGCTAATATCCCCTAATGTAGTTTTTTCTAAGCTATCTTTCAACTTTTTAACACTTTTTTTAGTGCTTTTGGCTGCAGCCTTTTTCTCCGAATTATCGGCAGCTTTTTTCTCATCTTCAAAAACTCTTGAGTGAGAAAGGATTATGCGCTTAGCTGCTTTGTTGAATTCGATAACCTTAAACGGGAGTTTTTCGTCTACCTGTGCAACAGAACCATCCTCTTTGATAAGGTGCTTTGGAGTGGCAAAACCTTCTACTCCGTAAGGTAGTGCAATAGTTGCTCCTTTGTCGAATTTCTCGGTTATTGTTCCTTCATGAATTGAACCTTCAGTGAACATTGACTCGAATACATCCCACGGATTCTCTTCAAGCTGTTTGTGTCCAAGGCTCAGGCGACGGTTTTCCTTGTCGATTTCAAGAACAACAACATCAATCTTTTCACCTATCGAAGTGAATTCTGCAGGGTGTTTGATTTTCTTAGTCCATGAAAGATCAGAGATATGGATAAGTCCGTCGATACCTTCTTCAATCTCAACAAAAATACCGAAGTTTGTGAAGTTGCGAACTGTAGCAGTGTGCTTGGTTCCAACACTGTATTTCTCTTCGATGTTCTCCCATGGATCCGGCTTGAGCTGCTTGATGCCAAGTGACATTTTGCGCTCCTCACGATCAAGGGTAAGTATCATTGCCTCAACCTCGTCGCCAACTTTCAGGAAGTCCTGGGCGCTGCGAAGGTGTTGTGACCATGACATTTCAGATACGTGGATAAGACCTTCAACACCCGGAGCTATTTCAACAAAGGCACCATAATCGGCCATCACAACAACTTTACCTTTTACTACATCGCCAACCTTAAGGTTAGGATCGAGTGAATCCCAAGGATGAGGAGTAAGCTGCTTAAGACCAAGTGCGATACGCTTTTTCTCATCGTCGAAATCAAGGATAACAACGTTAAGTTTCTGGTCAAGTTCAACCAGTTCCTCAGGATGAGAAACGCGTCCCCAGGAAAGGTCGGTAATGTGAATAAGGCCGTCTACGCCGCCAAGGTCGATAAATACACCGTATGAAGTGATGTTTTTAACGGTTCCTTCAAGTACCTGTCCTTTTTCAAGTTTAGAAATAATCTCTTTCTTCTGTTGCTCAAGTTCAGCTTCGATGAGGGCTTTGTGAGAAACAACAACGTTTTTGAATTCAGGATTAATCTTAACAACCTTGAACTCCATAGTTTTGCCCACATACATGTCGTAGTCGCGGATGGGCTTAACGTCGATTTGAGATCCTGGAAGGAATGCTTCGATTCCGAATACATCAACAATCATACCGCCTTTAGTACGGCATTTAATGTATCCTTTAATAATTTCGTCTTTTTCAAGAGCTTCGTTTACGCGATCCCATGAACGTAAAGCTCTTGCTTTTTTGTGTGAAAGGACTAATTGTCCTTTTTTGTCTTCCTGACTTTCTACGTAAACTTCAACTTTGTCGCCTACTTTAAGGTCAGGGTTGTAACGGAATTCGTTACGGCTAACGATACCATCAGATTTGAAGCCGATGTTAATAACTACTTCGCGTTTGTTCAGTGCAATAACTTCACCTTCAATAACCTCTTTTTCTGAAATTGTTGATAAGGTCTGGTCGTAAAGTTTTTCAAGTTCTTCTTTTGACTCGGCAACTTCGGCAATTTCGCCTTTTTCATAGCTTTCCCAGTCAAAGTCATCGTCTGGCTCTACATCAATAACTTCTTCAGCGGTTTTTTCTTCCGTCTCTTTTTCCGTTTTTTCAGCTTTTGGAGCTTCCTCTTTTTTCACCTCATCTTCGGTAGGGACTTCAGCCGAAACCTCTTCTTTCACCTCTTTTTCAGGTGCATTTTCGTTTTTAGCTTCAGGTTGCTTTTCTTCCTGCTCCTGAAGGTTCTCATTTAATTCACTCATTTAATTTTCTTTCTTAAAAAAATTAGTGGTTAGACATTATGTTTATTAACTCAAAATAATTCATGGCTTAAAAAGCGGTGCAAAAGTATGAACTTTTTGTCAGAAATGAATGATCCTTAGAGCTTTTTTAATGTTTTATTAGATAATTTTTTGTGTTTTACAGCATTTTGTTGAAATAAGTTAATATTGTTTGAGCTAATAAATTATATTTTTACAATCTGAATACAATAAAGATTTAAATGAGGAAAATACTTTTTGCTGCCGGATTACTTAGCCTGATAAATGCCTGTGATGTGAAAAAAGAAAACGCAGATTTAATACTCCTGAATGGAGTTGTGTATACAGTTAATTCAGATATGGATATTGCAGAAGCTGTTGCCGTGAAAGACGGAATAATCGTTGCTGTAGGTGCAAATGAAGAAGTCGGAAACAGATATACTTCTGAAAATATAATAAACCTGAAAGGGAAAAGTGTTTATCCCGGTTTTATTGATGCACACTGCCATTTTTACGGTTATGGAGTAGATCAATTGATTTATGCCGATTTAACAGGAACAAAATCTTTTGACGAGGTTTTATCCGTTCTTAAAGAATTTTCTGAGAAAAATAAAAACAATAAATGGATTCTTGGAAGGGGGTGGGATCAGAATGATTGGCCTGATAAAATTTTCCCGGATAACAGGAATCTGAATGAACTGTTTCCTGACAAGCCGGTTGTGATTACCAGAATTGACGGGCATGCTGTTCTGGTAAATAAAAAAGCTCTGGATGCAGCAGGCTTTAATGAGAAAACGATTATTCCCGGTGGTAAACTTCAGAAAAAGAACGGGGAACTTACCGGGATTTTACTGGATAATGCTGCCGATAAGCTGAAAGAAATTGTCCCACCACTAAATGATGCCATGATTTCTGAGGCTTTGCTGGGTGCTCAGGAAGATTGTTTTACAGTGGGGCTTACTTCGGTGGTTGATGCCGGACTTGATAAAAACGTAGTGGAAATTATAGACAGTTTAAACAAAGAGGGGAAGCTGAAAATGAGGATTTATGCGATGCTTACCCCCGATAAAGAAACAGTAAATACTTATGTGAAGAAAGGGATTTATAAAACACCTTATTTGCATATTTCTTCAATAAAATTATATGCCGACGGTGCGCTTGGGAGTCGCGGTGCATGCCTGTTGCAGCCCTATTACGATGATCCCGGTAATTTCGGATTTCTGGTAAATACCCCCGAATATCTTGATTCATTGTGTGCTGTAGCCTTTGAAAACGGTTACCAGGTGAATACACATGCAATAGGCGATTCGGCTGTAAGAACCGTATTGAATATTTATAGAAAATATTTAAAACCGGATAATGATCGACGATGGAGAATTGAGCATTCGCAGGTTGTTGCTCCGGAAGATTTTGCGCTGTATGGTAAAATAAATGTTATACCGGCCGTAAATACAACGCATGCAACATCGGATATGTATTGGGCAGAAGAACGTTTAGGTCCCGAAAGAATAAAGAATGCTTATGCATATAAAAAATTACTGCAACAAAACGGCTGGCTTACCAACGGAAGTGATTTTCCGGTGGAGAGTATTAATCCGCTGTATGGATTTTATGCTGCGGTAGCAAGAAAAGATTTGTCTGGTTATCCCGAAGGCGGATTTCAGCCGGAGAATGCTCTTACACGTGAACAGGCTTTGAAAGCAATGACAATATGGGCAGCAAAAGGAAGCTTTGAGGAGGATGAAAAAGGTAGTATTGAACCCGGGAAGATTGCTGATATGGTTGTGACCGACAGGGATATTATGAAGTGTGAAATTGCAGACGTGCCTGAAACAAATGTGATTTACACGTTTTCGGGAGGTAAGCCGGTGTTTGAAAAGAACATAACAAGAAAATGAAATGACATCCGGGTAAGTGAATTTTCAGCTGTTGGTAAAATAATTATGCGGTTTAATCAATGAAAGAAACGTGTGAATAAAAGAAACCGGTCATGTATATGATTTAATTATTTAATATGTCGTAATTTTGAAAATAATAATTTAAAAAATGAATAAAATATTATAAAAATGAAGATAGCTATAGTAGGAACCGGATATGTAGGGCTTGTAACCGGAACTTGTTTTTCAGATACCGGAGTAAATGTTACGTGTGTTGATATTGATGAGAAAAAGATAGAAAATCTGAATAAGGGGATAGTCCCTATTTATGAACCGGGACTGGAGGTGATGCTTAAAAATAACCTTGAGAAAGGTCGTTTACATTTTTCTACAAGTTTAAAGGATAGTATTGACCAGGCAGAAGTTGTATTTATTGCAGTGGGAACTCCTCCTGACGAAGACGGTAGTGCAGACCTGTCTCACGTATTGAATGTTGCCAGAGAGATTGGCAAACACATGAATCATTATATGGTTGTGGTCACCAAAAGTACAGTACCTATAGGGACATCCAAGAAAGTTAAAGCTGCTATTAAGGATGAACTGGAAAAAAGAGGTGTTGAAATAGATTTTGATGTTGCTTCGAATCCTGAATTCCTTAAAGAGGGAAATGCTGTGGATGATTTTCTGAAGCCTGATCGTATCGTGGTTGGTACAGAATCGGAAAAGGCACGAAAAGTTATTGAGAAGTTGTACAAACCGTTTCTTCTGAACGGACATCCTATATTGTTTATGGATATACCATCGGCCGAATTAACCAAGTATGCCGCAAATGCAATGCTTGCAACCAAAATAAGTTTCATGAATGATATTGCAAATCTGTGTGAAATTGTAGGTGCGGATGTTACAATGGTTCGTAAGGGTATTGGCTCAGATTCAAGAATAGGAAATAAATTTATATATGCAGGTATAGGGTACGGCGGCTCTTGTTTTCCCAAAGATGTAAAAGCAATAATCAGGACTGCCGAGGATTATAATTATTCACTTCGGTTACTTAAGGCTGTTGAAGAGATTAATGAAGACCAGAAATCGGTTATGTTTACAAAAATCAAACAGCATTTTGGTACTAATCTGGCAGGAAAGACTTTTGCAATGTGGGGGTTGTCGTTTAAACCGAATACTGACGATATGCGTGAAGCACCTTCAATTGTTATAATAAATCATCTGATTAAAGCCGGAGCAAAAGTAAAAGCCTATGATCCTGTGGCTATGGATGAGGCAAAACGTATATTAGGAGACAAAATAGAGTACGGAAAAGATGCTTATGATGTTTTAATTGATGCCGATGCCATGTTGCTGGTTACCGAATGGCCCGAATTCAGGATTCCAAATCTCAGTGTAATGGAAAAGCTGATGAAAAACAAGGTGATATTTGACGGTAGAAATATTTATGATCCGCAAGAGATGAAAGAGAACGGTTTTACCTATTATTCTATAGGCCGGACTGATGTGAAAAATTAAAGTTTTAAAATAAAAAAAAGAAGTATAAGTGAAACGTATATTGGTAACCGGAGGCGCCGGATTTATTGGCTCGCATTTGTGCGAAAGATTGCTTAATGAAGGAAACGAAGTTGTATGCCTGGATAATTATTTTACAGGAAGCAAAAGAAATATAATTCACCTGATGGATAATCATTATTTTGAAGTTGTCCGTCATGATGTTACTCATCCGTATTTTATTGAGGTTGATGAAATTTATAATCTGGCATGTCCGGCCTCACCTGTTCATTATCAGTATAACCCCATAAAAACGATTAAGACTTCTGTAATGGGGGCTATCAATATGCTTGGGCTTGCAAAACGTATAAGGGCAAAAATACTTCAGGCATCAACTTCAGAGGTGTACGGAGATCCGTTGGTTCATCCCCAGACTGAGGATTACTGGGGTAATGTAAATCCGATAGGAGTACGATCGTGTTATGACGAAGGTAAACGTTGTGCTGAGAGTT
Organism: Chlorobiota bacterium; assembly: GCA_013153405.1. Lineage (GTDB taxonomy): Bacteria > Bacteroidota > Bacteroidia > Bacteroidales > Marinilabiliaceae > JAADEM01. Next base: position 14,842 of record JAADEM010000103.1, on the reverse strand, counting down.
TGTTCGTAAACTATGAAAGGCAGAATGGCGTACGAATTAAGATTATACGTATTTTTAATACATATGGCCCGAGAATGCATCCTCAGGACGGAAGAGTTGTATCTAACTTTATTGTTCAGGCACTGAAAGGAGAGGATATTACAATTTTTGGCGATGGAAAACAGACACGGAGTTTTCAGTATGTTGACGATCTTGTGGAAGGAATGATTCGTATGATGGATACCCGGGATGAGTTTGAAGGTCCGGTAAATATCGGTAATCCGAATGAATTTACAATGCTGGAGCTTGCCAATGAAGTGTTAAGACTGACAAATTCAAAATCGAAACTTGTGTTCCTGCCTTTGCCTGAAGATGATCCGACACAACGAAAGCCGGATATTTCTCTGGCAAAAAAAGAGCTTAACGGCTGGGAACCTGAAATACAACTAGCTGAAGGCCTTAAGAAAACCATCGATTATTTTGATAATCTTTTGAGAGAAGGTATTTAGTACAATTAAGTTTCATTTAACAAATAGCTGATGGCAACAAAAAAAGGAATAGTACTGGCTGGAGGGGCAGGGACCAGGTTGTATCCTGCTACAAAATCAATATCAAAACAGATAATTCCGGTTTATGACAAACCAATGATTTACTATCCTTTGTCGGTGCTAATGCTGGCAGGAATAAGGGAGATACTAATAATAAGTACTCCGCAGGATATACATCTTTATAAGAATTTATTTGGAGACGGGAATCACCTGGGGCTGAGTATTGTATATGAGGTTCAACCTTCTCCCGATGGTCTTGCCCAGGCTTTTATAATAGGCGAGAAGTTTATTGGTGATGATAATGTTGCCATGATATTGGGTGATAATATTTTTTACGGGTATTCCTTTTCAAAAGTATTGAGTGATGCAGCAAGCATGGATGACGGTGCTCTTGTTTTCGGATATTACGTTGATGATCCGCAGAGATATGGTGTGGCAGAGTTTAATGAGGATGGTAAGGTACTGAGTATAGAGGAAAAACCTGAAAAACCGAAATCAAACTATGCTGTAACCGGGCTTTATTTTTATAGTAATGACGTTGTTGAAAAGGCAAAATCGTTGAAGCCGAGTAAGCGTGGGGAACTTGAAATAACCGACCTGAACCGATTGTATCTTGAAGAGGGACGTTTGTCGGTAGAGCTTCTCGGCCGTGGAATGGCCTGGCTTGATACCGGTACACATGACAGTTTATTACAGGCATCGAACTTTATAGCCACCATAGAAAACAGACAGGGATTGAAGGTTTCCTGCATTGAAGAGATTGCATATAAAAAAGGTTTTATTAATCGTGAACAGTTGTTGAGTCTGGCAGAACCGATGAAAAAAAATGATTACGGTCAGTATATGATAAAAATTGCAAATCAAAGGTAGATTGTAAATTATCCTGTATTATTCTTATCCGAACATCTCATCTTTGAAATTAACAAGATATAATCGTTCGGTGGCTCTTGTAAAACCTGTGTAAAGCCAACGTAAATAAGATCTGTCTGTTTGTTCTTCGGGAATATACCCCTGATCGATAAAAACAATTTTCCATTGACCGCCCTGGGCTTTATGAGTTGTAAGGGCATATGCAAACTTAACCTGTAAAGCATTAAAATAAGGATTTTCACGTAATGCCTCATAGCGCTTTTTTGCCGTTGGAATATCCGAATAATCTTCCATAACGGTACTGTAAAACTTCTCCTGTTCCTGTTTTGTCATTCCTGCTGTTTCGGAGTCTAGTGTGTTCAGGATTATTTTTGCATCAAATTCTATCTCTCCGTAATCGATTAAACGCAGAGTTACATTGGCAAAGCGTTTGTTGTAGAGTTCCTCGTATCCCGATATTCTTACAATTTCGGCTATATCTCCGTTTGCAATGAATTCAATCTCTTTGTAGTCTTTCATCCAAAAGTAGTTGTTCTTAACAATCATCAGAAGATCTCCGGTTGTAACCTCTTCTTCCCTGAAAAGTACAGAGCCGCGTATACCTTTGTTATACAGATTGGCCCTTTTGTTAGATCTGCAGATTACAATGGTATCATCAATCCCGTATTTGTCGTAACAATAAGAAAGTTCTTCAATAAGTTCTCCGCCGTTTAGTCGTTTAATGTCATTGAATCCATTGGTTCTGAATACAGGGAGTTCGTTGCTGTTGTTATCCTCGCATAGTTGATTGCGGAGTTTTGTGGCATTGAAAAGAATACCGCTGTCAGAGGCTTGTCTAACAATATCTGACAGAAAATATTCGGTTACATTCAGTCCCGCTGTTTCCAGTTCTTCTCGATTAAGTGCAGGACTGTTTTCCAGACCTACCGGAGGAAGCTGTGCCGTATCTCCGATTATTATCAGTTTTGAACCGTTTGCATTTTCAAAAACGAACTGCAAAAGATCGCTTAAAAGGTTTCCGCTGCCAAAGGTTGAATTTTCAAATGAGTAATTGGCTATCATAGATGCTTCATCCACAATAAAAATCCCGTTGTTTAATTTATTAAAGTTGAGGTCAAATCTGCTGTTAATGTTCCCTGCGGATTTTTGTCTGTAAATAACCCTGTGAACAGTATATGCCGGAAATCCTGTGAATCCGCTGAGTACTTTAGCCGCCCTGCCTGTGGGGGCCATCAGACGAAAAGGAACGGAGAACTCTTTTAATACAGAAGTGAATGCTTTCATTACCGATGTTTTCCCTGTCCCGGCAAACCCCTTTATTAGTAAAACTGAATTCTGATCAGCAGAAGTTATAAAAGAGGCAAGTCCCTGAATTAATTTTTCCTGTGAAGGAGTTGGTGTATATTCAAACCCCGAAAGTAATTTCTGTTCGATGTGTTTTTTTAGCATTTATTTTTTAATTAAGCCATATAAAAAAAACATAATATGATTTTTTTTTTAAATTTGTACAATCAAATCAAAAATAAAAATTGAAAATAATGAAAACAGTCTTTCAGATCATTCTTACAATTGCAATTTTGTACCTGGGATATCTTGTTTATGATAGTATTAACAGGCCCATTCAGTTTCAGAAAGAATATAACAAAAGAAAAGAGGCCGTTATTAAGCGGCTGGAAGAGATAAGAGATGTTGAGGTGGCTTATAAATCGGTGTATGAAAAATATACCGGAAGCTTTGATACTCTTGTTAATTTTCTTAAAAATGATTCACTGCCGCTGGTTAGAAAAATTGGTTCTCTTACCGACAGTATGCTCGAAGCAGGTATGACTGAATCAAAAGCTCTTGCTCTTGGTATTATTAAAAGGGATACAATCAAGGTTGCTGTTAAAGATTCTCTTTTCAAAGTAGATTATCCAATCGATTCATTACCATATGTTCCGTATTCAGGAGGTGTTAAATTTGAATTGGGAGCCGGAGTTGTTAAAACCGGTTCTGGTGTGAAAGTTCATGTGTTTGAGTGTAAAACACCGAATAATGTATTCCTGAAGGGACTTAACAAACAGGAGATTATCAATCTTAACGATAAGGCAGTTAAGCTTGAAAGATATCCCGGACTTAAAGTTGGTTCACTTGAAGAGGCTAACAACAATGCCGGTAACTGGGAGTAAGATTCTGGTATATGTCTGGTATTGATGTTATTGACGATTCGTTCGATAAAAACTTAAGTACATCATATTTTTTGTCCATCCGGGTTTCTCCGGATGGACTTTCTTTTTCTGTACTTGACCCGGTACGAAATGTATATATTTTGCTAAGGAGTTTTGATTACGATAAGCCTGATGAAAACTTTGTAAAAACACAGGAGCATCTGATAATGGATCCTGTATTGAATTATACTTATAAAAGGGTTTACTTTTTGTTTGAAACTCAGGATGCAACTTTGGTTCCGGGGGCACTTTATAATGAAAAAGAAGCTGCAAATGCTCTTAAGCTTACATCAGGAAAAGACTTGGGGGCCTATGCGGTAAAAAGCAGAAAGATAAAACTTGCTGATGCGTGGAATGTGTTTGCAATACCTGATTATCTGTACTTTTTAGTTAAAAGTCAGTTCTCAGAAATATCATTTTATCAGCAATATTCCCCATTGATAGAGGCAAATCTTATTACCGGAAAGATAGAACCTGAACCTGTAATGTATTTGAATTTAAGACAGCACTCGTTTGATGTTGTTGTTCTTGAAAAATACAGCATCAGGTTTTGTAATTCATTTAAATACCGTAATACGGCAGAGTTTGCTTATTTTGCTCTTAATGTGTTGAAACAGCTTAATCTGGATCAGCAGAAAGTAAAGATTCATATGAGTGGTAGGGCTGATTGTGCAAATGAATGTCTGAATCTGACCAGGCGCTATGTCAGAAATGTTTTTATTAATAGTTTGCCTGGTCATTTTGAATTCGGAACAGCCTTTAAAACTGTGAAATCAGAAGAGTTTTACAATTTATTCACGTTACCTTTATGCGAATAGTAAGCGGAGAGTTGAAAGGAAGGCGGTTTAGTCCGCCGTCGGGTTTTAAGGCAAGGCCTACAACTGATTTTGCCAAAGAAAATATTTTTAATGTACTGAATAATTTTCTTGACTTCTCATCGGTTAAGGTGTTGGATCTTTTTGCCGGAACAGGCAGTATCTCTTTTGAATTTGCATCGCGTGGATGTGATGATATTACTGCTGTGGAAAAAGATTTCAGACATTATAAGTTTATACGGAAAGTTATCGAAGAACTTGATCTGAATGATAAGATAAATGTAATAAAAGGGTGTGCGTTCAGGTTTATTGAGAGAACTTCGGCAAAGTTTGATGTTATATTTGCCGACCCGCCATACGACATGAAAGATGCAGAGAAACTGCCTGAAATGATAATGAACTCTGATATTCTTAACGAAAAAGGTATTTTTATTTTTGAGCATTCTGATAAAGCTGATTATTCAGAACTTCCGTATGTCAGAGAGGTAAGGAAGTACGGGAAAGTAAACTTTACTGTTTTTGAGAAACCCGATTAGTTTTGTTGAAAACGGGCTGGATTATTCGGTGTAAAACTTGTTATAAATATTCAAATAAACGATAGAACGTATAACCAAATTAACACTATCTTTGCGGAAATATTTTAAGTAAGACCAGATGCAGGAAAAAGTAATTATTTTAGATTTTGGTTCTCAGTATACACAATTGATTGCCCGTAGGGTGAGAGAGATAAATGTGTATTGCGAGATTTATCCGTACAATAAAATTCCGGAATTAGATTCAGGTGTAAAAGGGGTTATTTTAAGCGGCAGCCCGTTTAGTGTAAGAGACGAGGAAGCTCCGGTTCCCGATCTCACGAATATTAAAGGAAAACTACCGTTGCTTGGTATTTGTTATGGTGCCCAGTACATGGCACATAATTACGGAGGAGAAGTTGCACCGTCGGCTGCCAGAGAGTATGGAAGGGCTAATCTTGCATATATCGATAAGAATTGTAAACTGTTGAATGGTATCAGTAATAATTCACAGGTATGGATGTCGCATGGTGACACTATTGTACGTCTGCCAGATAATTTTAAGATAGTAGCAAGTACCGAAGATATAGATGTTGCAGCATATAAAGTTGAGGACGAACAGACTTTTGGCCTTCAGTTTCATCCTGAAGTGTATCATTCTACTGAAGGAAAACAGATATTAAAGAATTTTGTAGTAGATGTTTGTGGTTGTTCGCAGGACTGGACTCCTGATTCGTTTGTTGAGTCTACAGTTAAAGAGCTGAAAGATAAACTTGGTGACGATAAGGTTGTACTTGGCCTGTCCGGGGGAGTCGACAGCTCTGTTGCTGCAGTTTTGCTTCACAGGGCAATAGGCAAAAACCTTACATGTATTTTTGTGGATAACGGTCTGCTTCGGAAAGGTGAGTATGAATCGGTTCTTGATTCTTATAAAGATATGGGACTTAACGTTATTGGTGTCGATGCCAAAGATAAGTTCCTGGATGAACTGGAAGGAGTGAGCGATCCTGAAACAAAAAGAAAGATCATCGGGCGTGTATTTATTGAGGTGTTTGATGAAGAGGCACACAAAATAAAGGATGTGAAATGGCTGGCGCAGGGAACAATTTATCCTGACGTTATCGAGTCTGTTTCTGTAAATGGTCCTTCTGCAACAATAAAGTCTCATCACAATGTAGGCGGATTGCCTGAAAAAATGAACCTGAAAGTTGTTGAACCGCTCAATTTACTATTTAAGGATGAAGTAAGAAGAGTAGGAAAAGCCCTTGGAATTTCACAAAACATATTGGGACGTCATCCATTTCCCGGTCCAGGGCTGGCTATCAGAATACTTGGTGAAATTACAAGAGAAAAGGTGGCGCTTCTTCAGGAGGTGGATTATATATTTATCGAGAGTCTGAAAAAATCAGGATTGTATGATGAGGTCTGGCAGGCGGGAGTTATTCTTTTGCCTGTTCAGTCGGTTGGTGTTATGGGAGATGAGAGAACTTATGAGAATGTAGTTGCTCTGAGAGCTGTAACATCAACAGATGGTATGACTGCTGATTGGGTACATCTGCCTTACGATTTTCTTGCAAGGCTGTCAAATGATATAATAAATAAAGTGAGAGGTGTCAATAGGGTTGTTTACGATATTAGCTCTAAACCGCCTGCAACTATTGAGTGGGAATAATTAAACATTTATGATAAGAGGTTTAAAATAATCAACGGGGGATAGTTGTTATATCCTTCATGAAATATAAATATATGCTTAAACTGAATTTGACCCGTTTATTGCTGTTGCTTTTCTTTGCAGGAACATTTTCCGCTAAAGCACAGTTTTTTGATGAGGAGATGCAGAAACTGCAGATGACCTGGCAGTTGATAAATGCATTTTACGTAGATACCGTAAATGAACAGAAGCTTACGGAGAGTGCAATAATTGCAATGTTAAAAACATTGGATCCTCACTCTGTTTACATCTCCGCCGACGAAGTCGAAGCAATGAATGAGCCGCTGGACGGTAGTTTTGAAGGAATTGGTATTGAATTTAATATTCTGAATGACACATTAATGGTTGTTAATCCTATACCCGGAGGGCCCTCGGAGAAGGTAGGTATTATGGCTGGTGACAGAATTATTACTGTAGACGGAAAGAATATTGCAGGTATTGGTCTTAAAAACAGTGACGTGTTTAAACTTCTAAGAGGTCCTAAGGGAACAACTGTATCTTTGGGAATTAAGCGTAAAGGCGAGAAGGAGTTACTTACATTTCTGGTTGAGAGGGATAAGATTCCTATTTTAAGCGTTGATGCAGCATATATGGCTGCCCCTGGTACCGGATATGTGAAAATAAGCCGGTTTGCAATTACCACGAATGACGAGTTTATTGAGGCTATTGAAAAAATAAAAGAAGAAGGAAAAATAAACAATCTTATTCTTGATTTAAGAGGCAATGGCGGAGGGTATTTAAAAGCCGCTATTGATATTGCAGATCAGTTTCTTGGCGGTAAACATCTTATTGTTTACACAGAGGGAAGAGCAAATCCGAAACAGGATTACTATTCCACCAGTAAAGGCCTTTATCAGGCCGGGAAACTGATTGTGCTTATTGATGAAGGATCTGCATCAGCCAGTGAGATTGTTTCAGGTGCTATACAGGACTGGGACAGGGGAATTATAATGGGCAGGAGAAGTTTTGGTAAAGGACTGGTACAGCGTCCGTTTTCATTGCCCGACGGCTCTATGATTCGTCTTACAATCGCAAAATACTATACACCTTCGGGCCGGTGTATTCAAAAAGATTATACGCATGGTGTCGAGGCTTATATGATGGAGGTTTATGAAAGGGCGGCAGATGGTGAATTGTTTTCAAAAGACAGTGTACGGCTTGCCGATTCTTTGGTGTATAAGACGAAAATACTTGGTCGCACAGTATACGGAGGCGGAGGGATTATGCCGGATGTTTATGTTCCTATGGACACATCGATGTATACCGATTACTACAGAGATATTGTAGCAACAGGAGTATTGAATCGTTTTGTGTTAAACTATGTTGATTCGAACCGTAATATGCTTGAAAATGAATACCCTGATTTTAATGTCTTCAATAAGAAATTTAATGTTGATGACGAATTGATGGAAAAGCTTATTGCAGCCGGAGAGAAGGCTGGAGTGAAAAAGAATGATGAGGAGCTTAAAAGATCTGAAGAGCATATACGTACTCAGCTGAAGGCTTTGATAGCAAGAGATTTGTGGTCTACGTCAGAGTATTTCAGGATAATGAACCCAATCAATAATGTATATAACAAGGCACTGGAAGTTATACAGAATCCAAAGAGTTATTCCGATATTCTGAAATAAATGGAAGAGTTTATCAGTACTTATGGAATAGAGATATTAGGTACTGTATCTTCTCTTATTTATCTTTATTATTCAATAAAAGAGAAAGTATGGTGCTGGCCCTGGGGTATTGTGGCTTCGGTTCTTTCAATTTATGTTTTTTTTATTGCCGGACTTTATGCTGACATGGCATTACAATTTTATTATCTGTTTATTAGTGTATACGGATGGTATTTTTGGCTGCACGGAACAAAAAACAATAAAGATGATGGTGCCGTAATTGTCCGTACCTCTGCTAAACAATGGATAGCTCTTGTTGCCATTGGTATTGTGATTTATTTTATATTGTTGGGAGGATTACTTTACCTTCCGCCATATCTTCAGATAGCGGGTTCGTCAATGCCTTTTCTTGATGCTTTTACCACAGCAGCCAGTATTGTGGCTACGTGGATGCTGGCACGAAAGATGATTGAACATTGGCTGATATGGATTGTTGTTGATGCAGTATCGGCAGCTATGTACATATACAAGGGGATATATTTTTATTCGTTTTTGTTTGTAGTGTATACCGTGGGGGCAATTATGGGTTATATCAGCTGGCGTAAAACACTGGAAAATAATTTGAAAAAATAAAAATATAAACAAAATAATTTCTATGAAAAATATAAACAAAACATTAAAGACGGCAATTGAACAGCTCTCTAAGAAAAGTTCATACCGTTCTGTTTGTCATAAAACATCGGCACATTATCCGATGCCTTCTATACAAAATCTCGAACGTATTGTGAATATACTTAGAGAAATTCTTTTTCCCGGATATTTCGGAAATTCTTTAATAAGAAATGATAGTATAAGTTATTACATTGGTGTTAATGTAGAGAAACTTCATGAACTTTTATCGAAAGAGATATTTGCTGGTCTTTGTTTTGCTTGTAATGAAGAGGAGATTGAAGAAGAAGGTAAAGGAGATTCCTTGCGACACACAGCTGACCGTATGTCGGCTGAATTTATAAGCAAATTGCCTGACATACGCAAGATGCTTGTTACTGATGTTGAGGCAGCATATCTGGGCGATCCTGCAGCTCAGAGCAGGGGTGAGGTTATTTTTTGTTATCCTGCCATCAGAGCAATATCAAGTTACAGAATTGCACATGTTCTTTACGAAATGGATGTGCCTCTTATTCCGAGGTTTATTACCGAAATGGCACATTCGGAAACAGGAATTGATATTCATCCCAGGGCAACAATAGGAGAGTATTTTACAATTGATCATGGAACAGGAGTAGTGATAGGAGCAACAACAATAATTGGGAAAAATGTTCAGTTGTATCAAGGAGTTACGCTTGGTGCCAAAAGTTTTCCTCTTGATGAAAACGGTAATCCCATTAAAGGCATCGACAGGCATCCTATAATTGAGGATAATGTGATTATTTATGCCCAGGCAACCATTCTTGGAAGGGTCCGTATAGGCGCAAACTCTATAATCGGTGGTAATGTCTGGATTACTACAGACGTGCCGCCTAATTCAAAAGTTGTTCAGTCAGGCTCAAGAGATAAGCTATTGAAAGGATAAGCAAAGTGTAAAGTGATAATTTTAACACTTTTATCTACTTTTTAAGTAAATTCGCCAAAAAACCATATAAATAATCTTATATATCACGTATTTAATATATACTTGTAAAGACAATTAACTTTGATTAAATTTTTTATATTTGTAATATCTATTTGTAAATGTCAGTATGAGATTTGATTTAGTAAAGTGGTATAACGAAAAGCTACAGGGAAATGTAATTCTCAAGTATGCCGGGAGTATCTCATCTGACGTTATCGATCAGCTCTTGTCGGAGTTTGAAACGAAAGTAAGCGACTCAAGTGATTTAAGTAAGTATCGTAAGAAAGTTTATAACGTTTTGGTCGAATGTCTGCAAAATCTTTATCACCATGTTGATGAACCTCCTGTAGATGTTAGTGTGGATGAAAAAGATAAATACGGAGCAGTTGTTCTTTGCAGAGATGGGTCTTTTTTCAGAATCTCAACAGGTAATTTTGTTAAAAGAGAGAAGTTGAGTTATATAAAAGACAGAATAGATCAGGTGAATGCCCTGTCTGATCAGGAGCTGAAAGATGCTTACAGAAAAATCTTGGGAAACTCTGAGATGACTGAAAAAGGTGGCGGAGGACTTGGAATGCTTGATATAGTTAGAAAAACAGGAAATAAACTTGAATATAATTTTTTTCAGGTTGATGATGATTATATCTTTTTTGCTTTAGATGTTTATATTAGTTAACCAGAATAATTGCTGATACATGGAAACAATTATCCGTGAAGAGACTACAAAAACACCGTTCGTGAAATTTGACGGTGAAAAGGGATTGGTTGAAATAAGAGGGAGATCTATTCCCGAAAATGCCATAGAGTTTTATAAGCCGCTTATTGACTGGCTGGATAAGTATGCAGAACAACCACCTTCAAAAACAAGTGTCAATGTGAAACTTGAGTATTTTAATACCAGTTCGTCGAAATGTATACTTGATATATTCAGAAAATTTGAGTTATTGCACAAAAAAGGAAACGAAGTTGAAATAAACTGGTACTATGAGGAGGACGACGAAGATATGTTCGAGGCAGGTGAAGATTACCAGTCTATTGTGCACATTCCGTTCAAGATGATAGAAATGGAAGAGTAGCAGCATTTATGCTTTGATTCTTATTGATTTTTATTAGCTGATATGATAGAGCCGGTTATGTTATACATCATAATCGGCTTTTTTATGCTTCGATTTTATTTTGCTTGAAACGAAGAACCCAACGTGGAATAGTTTGGGAAGCCATCTGTAATACAGACTTATGAACATGAAAAGGTTAAACAGCCATAATATTGCAAAGTTTACAGCGAATGTACTAACCGGTTTTCCAAATACATTCTTTACGGGAGCAAACAGGTGTGCTTTGATAAACGGATGTTCAGGATCCTGAAATATAGGATCTGTTTTTTGATAAAACCGGCCGTTGTATTCTACTATCTTACTGGAGAAAAAATTGTTCTTGTTCCGCAAAAAACGTTCTAAATCCTCGTTGTAATAGTCGTTCTTAAGTTGTATGAATTTTTGACGCAGTTCTGGTGTTTTAGTAAGTTTCCTTTTTTCACTGTCTTGTAACTGGTCGGCTGTATTGTACAGCTGCCTATAGTAATTTTTTAGTTTCTTTATGTATTGCTTTGCCGATTCGTATTCGTTTATGTTGAATTTCTCCTTGAATGTGTTAAGGTCGAAATATTCATTAATATCAACTGCAGATACCTGATTCTTGCCAAATTCGTATTTCAGCAGTTTCATTGTGTAATCGAATTGTTCAGGATTGTCTTTTTTCAGAAAAAGTTTTTTAGCTTTTTCAAGTTTGTTCTCCATGGCAGGTACCCAGTACTCCTTTTTGAAGCTTGCTTTACTTTTTACCTTGTCGTATACATAAAAGTGTTTCTCATAATCATTGTTAATGAACTGGTAAGTCGCAATAGCCTCAAATGCCCATCTGGAAGTAACCAGTTCACCGTACCAGGGTATCTCATTGGGAGAAGATATGTCAGGATTGAAACGGTCGAAACTGATAAATATGCCGCTTAATATGAGTTGGGGAATAACCAGGAAAGGTATTGTGATGTAAATATTTACTGTTTTTCTGAAAGAATCGGAAATATTCAGTCCGAGCATATTTGCGAATACTGATGTGCTGAACAGAATAAGCCAGTAATGTATCCACATGCCTTTTATCCCAATTATGGCATTACCGATGGCAACAAATGTAAATGCCTGTATGGCTGATAAGATTACCATTATGGCCACCTTCGACGATAGATAACTGAACCTGCTTAGATTAAGAAAAGATTCCCTTTTACGTATCTTACGATCGTTGATTATCTCTTCAGCACTTACCGTTAACCCGACAAAAAAGGCTATAATAACAGCCATTATTATGTATATGGTAAGGTTTGGATTTTTTGAGAATATATATCCTGCATTGCTGTTTGAGTCGATATTGTAATACCTGATAATGTATGACAGAAGAAGTGCCAGAACAGGTGTTTCAAGAAGATTAATCAGAAGGTATTGATTGTTTGTAAGTTTGGCAACAACATCGCGTCTCATAAAAATGATAAACTGCTTTAGTTTACCGGGAATCTTAAACGATATTTTGGGAAGCTCCCGGGGAGGCTCCGGTTCTTCTTCCGTTTTCTTTTTCTTATTCCATTGCAAAAACCTTTTGTGCCAGTCTACAGGTTTTAGTTTGCGGGTGGAGGTGAAATTGCCGTATTCATCTACAACCTGAGAGCCTACTATATTCAGAATCTGTTCGGCATTTACATTACCACAACTCGGACACTCTACTTCATCTTTGTTTGCCAGATTTATGCATTCTTTGAAATACCTAATGCTTTCAACCGGATCACCGTTGTATATCAGATAGCCTCCTTCGTCGAGAACAAGCAGCTGATTAAAAAGCTTAAAAATACTTGATGAGGGTTGGTGTATGACAACAAACACCAGTTTCCCTTTAATGGTAAGCTCTTTAAGAAGGTCAATAATATTGTCGGAATCTTTTGATGACAAGCCGGATGTTGGTTCGTCAAGAAACAAAATGGCCGGTTCTCGTATCAGCTCTAGTGCTATGTTGAGCCGTTTACGTTGTCCACCGCTGATTTTTTTATTCAGAGGACTGCCGACCTTCATATCTTTTATTTCGTATAATCCCAATGATTTTAATATGCTCAGTACCCTCCTGATTATTTTAAATTCAGATAAGCGACCAAAACACAGTTTGGCATTGAAATATAAGTTCTGAAAAACAGTAAGATCTTCAATTAGCAAATCATCTTGTGAAACATAGCCAATTAGTCCTTCAAGTTTTTCTGCTTCGGTATTCAGATCGATTCCGTTAATCTTTATGGAACCACTGGCCGGAGGAAGCAAGCCGCTTAAAACATTAATAAGAGTGCTTTTACCGGCACCACTTGCACCCATTATGCCGACAAGTTTTCCAGATTCTGACCTGAACGATGTATTGTGAAGCCCTTCTTTGTGTTTTTTGAAATAATATGTGATGTTATCGACTTCATAAATCACCGGAGTGGTTATTTTATCCAGTGTAAACTGCCCGATTATGTCATCGTAATAAATGGTGTTTATTCTCGGATTGCTCAGTGAAGCACCGGGTTGCAAGACGTGTATAAGCCCTCCTGATAAAGGTTGATTATTGATTAACAAATCGAGCCGTGTGTCAAACTTGAAAATAAACATGTTTGCCGATTCTATGTTAAGAATACTTATCTTACCTTTTAAGTAAGAACGGTAAATATGTTTACAAGGCTCGTATTTATTTTCCTTAATATCATCAATAATCAGTACATTCCCTGATCGGGGTTCTTCTCCGGTTTTAAGAGCTGTTATAAAACTGAATATAAGATCTGATTCTTTCTTTGATATGTTGGATACTTCAGCAATGGTGTTTATGAATTCTTTTTCATTTTCACCAATTCCGGAACCTGAGTTTAGAAACTCAATGAGCTTAATTAATATTATAAGTTTTTGGTAGTGTGTGAGTTCCTTGTTCAGTTCTCCGGCAATCATTACAATTTTTACGTTTCCGGAAACTGATTGTGAGAATTGTTTTTTCTTTCTTTTCTGGCGCTTCTTGTTTTTTTCCTCGAACTCATCAACATACTTGTCGAACAGGAACAGGTAGTCTTCAATAGCGCCCAGAGATAATTGTTGTATTAAAAAATCCTCTACAACAGAACGACGATCCTTAATATCACCATATGCAACAAGGGCAAAAAGCCGCATTAATGCTTTAAGGATGTCTTCACTCATATTTCAGAGATTATTTTATTAGTATCGAAAAAGTGGAACTTTATTCGTCCTGCTCACTGCTTTTAAAACCTACAAGAATAAGTGCAATGCCTGAAGTTGCTTTACTTTTATCGAGCCTGGCTTCAACAATACATTCAATTGAACCTTCAACTTTAAAGTCCCAGTAAGGTGAATTATCATAATCTTTATTCGAGAACAACAGATTACGATCGGTATCATATACAGAAAAAATTATGTTGGGTTCTTTTGCACTGCAGGCTACTATACGATATGTGCTGCCGGAAAACAAGGTAGTGTGAAACTCGGCAACCTCATCGTCTGTAATGAATGCTTTGAAAGGCTGGCCACTAACAATAAACGGAGACTGAATATTGTCAATACACTTGTTGAGCATTGCTTCTTCCTGTGAATTAAGGGTTGTTGTACTTAAAAATGATATGATTATTAAAATTACAAATGTTAAAATGCTTTTTCTCATTGGAATAATATTTTAATATTCGGGTTATTATTTTTTAATTTCGCCGTAAGTTATTTAAAACTTTAGATAATTGTGTTATTATTAAACTTAAAAATAAAACAAATTTCGACATTGGCATAATTCTTTGCTTTGTTACGTAAAAAATAAAAAAAAGATTGTTTTTTGTAAGTGATTTTTTCAAAAATATTGTTTTCCTTTAAAATGTAATCTGTTTCAGTTTTTAACTTATTTTTATATAAAAAAATTG
>JAADEM010000093.1 GCA_013153405.1 Chlorobiota bacterium | reverse complement strand
AAACTTACGATATATAACAACCTCAACACTGTTTTGCTCAAGAATCCGGAAAAGACTTATACATGTTTCATTGAATGAATCTCCGAAACGTTTACCAAAAACGGCTATTCTCATTTTCTTTTTTTTAAATCCCCTGCGAGGGTTTTATTCACCACATATTAAAATTCAACAATGGCTATATATTAAGGTATTTCATCAGAGCGTCATAATTTTCATTTGCCTTCACATCGCTTACTCCTTCTCCTATATATGTTGTTCTCACCTGATAGCCATAACGATCAAAAGCATTCAGCACCGGCTGAATATCACTTCTGTTAAGTTTTATCGTAACAATTAATCGCCCGCCGGGTTCCGGTTGGGAAACATACAGACTCAGCACTTTTGCTTCAGAGTCCTCAATTATTCTGGCAATCTCAGATAAACTGTAATCGTTTTTTTGAATTTCCATTTCTATTATTCCACCAGGAGTGTGTGCTGCGATAAGATCTGCAAATCTATGCAAAAGATCGCTCTGTGTTATCACTCCCAAATACTCCTTATTGTCATCCAACACAGGAATAACAGTAAGCTGCAGACGCGAAGCTATTTCAATAACATCATATATATGCTGATAATGATACACAAAGGGCTTCATTAATGATAACTGATGAGCTCCGATAGGTTCTTCCGCCTTGTTCAAATCATATATATCCGAATCGGAAATCAATCCAAGAAATTCTGAATTGTTCACTATTGGCAAATGTGAAACACGAAAAATCTCCATCCAGTTTAAGGCATCAAGCCCGGTATCTGAGGTTTTCAGAGAGGGTATCACATCCGATAATAAATCTTTTGCCAACATAGGTTACTTTCAACTAAATACTTTAAATTTGCAGAACGGACTTCTTAAATATTTAATCATAAAAGTTAGTCTCGTTCCCTTAACTTATCAAATATAAATATAGAACATATTACGGGTTCAACAAACATTTTCAGTAACATTAAAATCAGATTATGACAAAATTAAGTGTAAACATAAATAAAATTGCAACTCTACGAAACTCAAGAGGCGGAAATATTCCGGATGTACTGAAAGTTGCCGTTGATGTACAAAACTTTGGTGCAGACGGAATCACCGTACATCCGCGCCCTGATGAAAGACATATCCGTTACAATGACGTAATTAACCTGAAGCCTCTCATCAAAACCGAATTTAATATTGAAGGTTATCCGACCAAACGTTTTCTTGAACTGGTAAAGAAGGTTAAGCCACATCAGGTAACTCTAGTTCCGGATCCCCCCGAAGCTCTCACTTCTAATGCCGGTTGGGATACTGTTAAGCATCAGGTTTTTTTGCGTGAAATAATCGCCGATTTGAAAGAAGAGGGTATCAGAACTTCAATTTTCATTGACACTAATTCAGAAAACATAATACATGCCGCAACAACCAATACCGACAGGGTTGAGTTGTACACAGAACCATATGCCAGAATCTTTCCTGACAACCCTGAAAAAGCCATAGAACCGTATGTGGAAGCAGCAAATCTGGCCAGAAAGCAAGGACTGCAAATAAATGCCGGACACGACCTTAATCTTGAAAACCTTAAGTTTTTTAATGAGCACATTCCGTTTCTTGCTGAAGTCTCAATAGGACATGCCCTGATTTGCGATGCTCTTTATTACGGACTGGAAGAAACTATTGCTTTATACAAAGCCCAGCTTAACAGATAATAATTAAACTTTAATTCAACATTTTGGAGCTTTTTTTCAGGAAAAAAGGAGAGTCAGGAGAACCGCTCATAATACTGCACGGCCTGTATGGTTCTGGTGATAACTGGATATCGATAGCTAATGAACTGAAAGACTATTTTCAGGTTTACCTTATCGACCAGCGTAATCACGGCCGCTCTCCTCATGCCGATGACATGAGTTACGAATCGATGGCCGAAGACCTGCATGAGTTCATAAAGTCACAAAACCTGGAGTCTGTAAATATCATTGGTCACAGCATGGGAGGGAAAACAGCCATGTGGTTCACCGCAGCACATCCTGACAAAGTAAAAAAACTTATTGTTGCTGATATTGCTCCGGGCAAATACGACACAACCTCACCCAATGTAAAAACCCATAAAAAAATAATAGCAGCATTAAAGTCTATTGATCCTTCAGAAGCAAAAACTCGTAAAGAAATTGAAACACAACTCTCAAGGTACATTGACAACGTGCAGCTTCGCATGTTTCTGTTGAAGAATATAGAAAGAAAAGAAGACGGCTGTTACAGATGGAAAATAAACATCGACAGTATTGAAAAAAACATCATTAATATAATGTCAGGAATTACCGGCATTGACATACCTGTACATGTTCCAGCTTTATTTTTAAAAGGAGAATTATCCGACTACATCACCGACAAGGATATTCCTTTGATAAAAGAAATATTTCCTGACGCAAAATTAGTAACAATTCCTGGTGCCGGCCACTGGCTACACGCCCAACAACCCAAAATATTTATTCAAAAAACCCTGGAGTTTCTGAGAAACCGAAAAACTGTCGATCGGTAATTAACGAAGACAAAGAAAGTATGATAAATACCGGGAACTAAAAACTGAATTGCGATCTAAAAACACCTGAAAATCAACTAATCTACAAACTTCAATAACAGAACCATTTAACTAAACCCTCTCTACCTTATCCTCTTCGATAAGAGATTCTCCCTTAAATCTTAAAAACAACTGTGCTGTGGCAAGAACATCTTTTTCACAATAAATTGCTATCCGTTCTATGTCGTTTTCTTCATAAAACACCCGTGCAACCTCACTGCCATCGATGTCATCCTTGGGTGATGGAATGCCGAATATATTGGTAAGAAGATTAAGAGATGTGTAATGCTTAAAATCTCCGAACTTCCATAAATCAAGAGTATCGATAAAATTCACCTCCCATGGTTTTTTACCGGCAATATTCAACATATCAGGAAGTTTTATGCCGTTTATCAGCATACGGCGGGCAATAAAAGGCACGTCAAATTCCTTTATGTTATGACCACACAGATATTTATTCCGGTTTTTATTTATCAAATCTGCAAAGTCTGTCAGAATTTTCTTTTCATCGTCACCGGCATAAGACTTTACTCTGAAGGATTTCTGTCCTTCATTTATGCGTATAAACCCAACTGATATACAAACAATTTTACCAAATTCGGCATATATTCCTGCCCTTTGATATACATCGGCCGGAGATTCATCCTCTTTCCTGAAGTATTTTGATTTTTTATCCCAAAGTTCTTGTAATGTTTCGGGCACATTGTCAAAATTCCGTTCCTGCGGTACCGTTTCAATATCGAGGAATAAAATATCTTCTAAGCGGTATTGTTCTAGCATTTTATTATATTTTTGTTTAACCCAAAGTTAAAACAAAATTACGGATATGATAAAACACATAGTACTATTTAAGCTGAAGAATTTCGCAACAAATGAAGAAAAACAGGTAAAGGAACAGGAGATTAAAGATGCCCTGCTTGCTTTAAAAGATAAAATTGAAGTATTAAAATCGATAGAGGTAGGAATAAATGCCAATCCCAACGAAGATTACAACATTGCACTTACCACCTCATTCGAAAGTTTTGATGATCTGAAAACATATGCAGAACACCCCGATCATCAGGCTGTGATACCGCTGATACGTGCAGTGCTTGAGAGCCGTGCCTGCTCCGATTACGAAGTATAAAGAAACATAAGAAAGTACAGAAAGTAAAACATTCACATCACTGCAAAGAGAAACAGCTTGTTCCGATTATTTCAGGAACTAAGCTGCTTTGCTTTCAATTTGCTCAGAAAAGATCGTCGTCAGAATAGTATGCCAGAGGAAGCCGTCGAAGATTGTATCTTGATGCCATCACCTCGCCGTAAGCACCTGCACTGCGAATAGCTATAATATCGCCCCTTCCTGTTTTTGGCAGATTTATTGCTTTCCCAAAGCTATCGGAAGACTCACAAATCGGGCCTACCACATCATATTTTTCTTCTGGAAGGTCAGATGACAAGTTCTCAACTTTATGGTACGCCTGATAAAGGGCAGGACGGATAAGATCGCTCATTCCGGCATCAATTATTGCAAACTTTGTATGTACTCCTTCTTTTACGTACAATACTTTTGATATTAGCGTTCCTGACTGTGCCACCATAGAGCGCCCTAATTCAAAATGAACTTCCTGTCCCGGTTTCAGCTCCAGGATCTCATCGAACAATGCAAAAAACTTTTTAAAATCAGGAACTGGATTTTTTTCCGGATTTTCATAGTCAACTCCCAGTCCGCCTCCCAGATTCAATACCTTGGGGAATAGTCTTTTAGAAACGAACCACTCCTGAAGGCTGTTTACCCGCAGACACAAATCTTTGAATGCTTCCAGGTTCATTATTTGCGAACCAATATGAAAATGCAGACCTATGAATCTCACATTGTTCAGTTTCAGAAGAACATCGACAACCTTTTCTAAATCCCATTGATTTATTCCGAACTTGTTCTCTTCCAGTCCGGTGGTTATGTAATGATGAGTATTGGCATTCACATTTGGATTAAGCCGTAACGCAACATTTGCAATCTTTCTTTTCTTTCCTGCTATTTCATCAATTATTTCCAGCTCAGGAATCGACTCTACATTGAATGCGGCTATTCCCGCTTCTATACCGAGCTCTATTTCCCAGTCAGCTTTACCAACTCCGGCAAAAACAATTTTACGGGGATCAAAGCCTTTTTCTAGAGCTCTTCTCACTTCGTAGCCACTCACACAATCAGCGCCAAAACCATATTCATTCATCATTCGCAATATACGGTCATTGGCATTTGCTTTTAAAGCATAATGAACTTTGTAATTATATTTATCCGACTCCTGCTTTACTTCTGATAATGTATCACGCAATAGTTCCAGGTCGTAATAATAAAACGGAGTATCTATTCTGTCTAATTTTTTTATCAGTTTACTGTCAAACATTCCCCTTCTCAGTTAAAAAGTTTACTACTTAAAGCTTTAAGTGCAGCTTCTTTGTCTCTGGCATTAATCAGCAACGACACATTATAGTTGCTTCCTCCGTATGATATCATACGTAACGGAATATCCTTTACTGCCTCAAGAATTTTATGCGCATATCCCGGATGTTCGGCAACCAGATCACCTACGACACAAACAATCACCTGATCTTCATCCACATCAACAGTACCATATTTTTTAAGGTCATCCACTATCTCTTTCAGGTGTTCGTTATTATCGATTGTCACAGATACACCGACTTCTGATGTTGTAATCATATCGATCGGAGTTTTGTAACTCTCAAAAATCTCAAATACTTTTCGCAAAAAACCATATGCCAGAAGCATTCGACCCGATTTTATTTTTATGGCTGTAATATTGTCTTTTGCCGCAACAGCTGTAATTCTGTCTTTTTTCTGTTTTGATGAAATAAGAGTTCCAGGAGCATCGGGTTTCATGGTATTAAGCAGCCTTACCGGTATATTGGCAAGTTTGGCAGGTAAAACACTGGTGGGATGAAGAATCTTAGCTCCGAAATATGCAAGCTCTGCTGCCTCATCAAACGAAAGTTCAGAAATAGATCTGGTTCCCTCTACTATTCTCGGATCATTATTATGCATTCCATCAATATCCGTCCATATCTGTATCTCCTCAGCACCAACAGCTGCTCCTATTAAAGATGCTGTATAATCACTCCCTCCTCGCTGCAGATTATCAATCTCGCCAAATGCATTACGACAAATATACCCCTGGGTTATAAGTATCTCCTCGTTGCTGTACTTTTTTAACAATCCGGCAAGGTTATCTTTTATATATTCAGTATCCGGCTCGTTATTTGTATTTATTCTCATAAAGTCAAGAGCCGGCAACAATGCCGCTGCAACATGCCTTTCGAGCAAATAATAATAAAACATTGCCGAAGTCAGCAATTCTCCCTGTGCCAGAACCGTTTTCTCTTCAAACACAGTGAATAAATCGATTGTAAACGATCGTATATATCCCAGATGAGATTTTACCAATCCTCGGCCCTTCTCCCTGTATTCATCAGTATCATAAAGGTTTTCGACAGTATTTATATATTTTTCCTCAAGACTGTCTATCACCCTATTCGCATCTTCATGCCTTTTTTCATACAAGCATTGTGCTATCTTTTCAAGGTCGTTTGTGGTACCCGACATGGCCGATAGCACAACAATCTTCCTGTTGCCATCGCTTATAAGCTTAGCCACCCCTTTCATTCTCTCTGCAGAACCTACAGATGTTCCGCCAAATTTTAAAACCTTCATGTTATTTTCAGGATTATAAAAAGCCGGCATAAACATACCGGCATAACATTATTTTCGGCAACAAAAATAGAAATAAAAATAAAACAACAATGGTTTTTTAATAACTTTTTGTTGTGTTTTTAATTTTATGTGCAATTCTTAACACTTAAGATGAAAAATGAAGTATCTTTTAAAGGTGTACTTCAAGAATCCTGGATTTTGTTACAGGTTCAAGACGAACTGTACGAACTGCTGCCGGAACAAGTATTGTTTCTCCTTTGCTGACCTTGATGCAATCGCCGTCCCCGTAACAAACTCTGAATTCACCCTCAATACACATATAAATAAGAAAAGAGTCCAGGTGATAAAAATCCTTCTCTATAACAGCATCAAACTCTAAGATGTTAGTGGTGAAATAGTCACATTTAACCAGATTTGATGTTTTATTCAATTCGTAATTATATTCCGTTTTTGTATCATCGTGATACTCAAAATCAATTGCATCAAGAGCCAGTTCCGTATGCAACTCCCTGGTATTTCCGTTTGCATCCTTTCTGTCAAAATCATATATCCTGTAAGTTATATCCGAAGTTTGCTGTATCTCGGCCAGAAGTATTCCTTTGCCTATAGCATGAACTCTTCCTGCAGGAATAAAAAAGACATCACCCGGCTTTACTTTATGATGCATTAAAATATCCTCAAGTCTTTTTTCCTCCAAATATTTCAGGTACTCATCTTTAGTAACTGTTCTTGAAAAACCTGAAATTAAAGATGAACCTTCATCAGCCTGAATTATGTACCACATTTCGGTTTTACCTTTTGAATTGTGCCGCTTCATGGCCAGCTCATCATCAGGATGTACCTGAATAGATAAAACATCATTCGCATCAATAAACTTAATAAGCAGCGGAAACTCATTACCAAACCTTTCATACACTTTATCCCCCACCAAATCACCCATATAAATTTCAAGAATATCATTCAGAGAATTTCCTTTTAGAAATCCATTACTCACAACAGACACATCACCTTCAACACCGGAAATTTCCCAGCTTTCTCCCGCATTAGGCAACGGAGAGATTTTCTTATTCAATATTGTCTCTAATTTCCGGCCTCCCCATATCTTATCCTTTAATATGGGTTTAAATTTTATTGGATAAAGATCATTCATGATTTTATGTTTTTGTATACAAAAATACTTAACAATGTAATGTTAAATGCAGAAATGTCAATTAAAATACACAAAAAACTTTCACTACATTTGCATAAAATTAAATGGCAATGCAGATTAAAGAAGCTAGATTTATCAAAAGCAGTCAGAAAACAAAGGATTGCCCTAAACCCGACAAACCTGAATATGCTTTTATAGGACGGTCGAATGTTGGAAAATCCTCATTGATAAATATGCTTACAGGTCGAAAAAAACTGGCTAAAATATCGGGAACTCCCGGGAAAACACAACTTATAAACCATTTTCTGATAAACAATGAATGGTACCTGGTTGATCTTCCTGGATACGGTTATGCCAAGGTGTCTAAATCTCAACGGCACAAATTCGGCAAGCTTATCGAAGAGTACATATTTACAAGAGAAAACTTAATGTGTCTTTTTGTTCTTATCGACTCACGAATTCCGTTACAAAAGTCAGACCTTGAATTTATGCTGGCCTTAGGCCGTAAATCAATTCCGTTTTGCATTGTGTTTACTAAAACCGATAAACTAAAAAAAACAACTTACGACAAACATATATCCTCAATATCCGATAAGCTGCTGGAATACTGGGAAGAGTTACCTCCTGTTTTTCACACCTCTTCGGTTTCGGGAAAAGGAAGAGACGAAATACTTTCATTCATTGAAAACATAAACAAAAAATGGTGACATATTCAAGTTTCTGTATGTTTAAATAATTTTGTTTTTTTATCTTTGCAAGGCCTTTGTAAATTTAAATTCAAACACATTTCAAATGCC
>JAADEM010000081.1 GCA_013153405.1 Chlorobiota bacterium | reverse complement strand
TACAATAAAAGCATTATTCAGAAGCTCTGCCTTGTAAAGAGTTCTGTCACGTGAATACAGTTTTATTACCTGAGCAGTCATCTGATTACCCATTGCCCACAATACGGGCTCATGATAAAAAGTATTTACCGAGTCGCGAAAATCATATATCATTGAATCACACCTGCCCTGTATATCATGCCTGAAAAACACCACATGATGAAATGCCCTGATTAATTTACTCTCTTCATTGGTTATTGTATCCATTACAGGATCCATACGCAAAGTATCGGCATGCAAAAACAATGTATCGCCCCTGTAAATCTGCAGCAAAGTTGCTTCTTTTGTAGCCAGAGCCTTCTTAGACAATTCGTTATAGTAACCGTAATTGCCTTTTATTATAATGTTATTTGAAGTATCAATCAGCTCCATACGACTGAACACCTCACCTATTCCCTTTTTGCGATCATAAAAAATCGTATCTCCTTTTAACAGTGATGTTTTTCCTTCGACATAGTTATTTTTCATCAGCCTGGCAAAATCAACTGATGTATCATAATATCCATCCTCGGAATATATTACATTCTCATCACTGACAATAAATGTAGGCCCCAGTATTCTGGTAACTTTTGTTACGGTATTATACTTAAGAGTATCGGAGAAAATTGTGTATCTGTTATTTTCAGCAATTACAGAATCTTTGAAAAAAGCTTCATTTATATTCGCATAAAAATATCCTAATTTACTTGTCAGGGTATTTCCTCCATCCACAATCTTACCGCCATTAAAGTAATATGCAATATCATTGTTTCGGTCATAATCAAGATAGTCGGTGGTCAGAACTGTTTCATTTTTTACCAAACGAACATTATGCCTGACTTTTACCATTCGTGAGTCACCGTCGTATTCCAGGTAATCGCCATAAAGGTGTATAGAATCATTCTGTATGATATGTATATTGCTATATGCCTCTACCCTGTTACTATCACCATATTTGTAGGCACTGTCACAATACATTATTACGTTTCCGTGTGTTATTTTCACATTGCCCAGAATAAGCTGAACATCTTTTGCCATGTTATCATCATGAACAAGTTTGGTTCCGGTAATCTGAATCTTACGCGTCTTTCTCTGGTTGTTCTGTCCTGAAACCAGCACAACAAAAACACATAACAATGTAAAAACAAGCAATAATCTTCTCATTTCAATGAGATTTATTTTTAAAATGCAAAAATGGGGAATAATAACCGAAAATAAAACCTGACAAGGCTTTTCCTTAACAAAAGGATAAAATCACTGATTAACATTTATCTGCTGTTCCTCATTAACATTATTCATTGAGGTAGTCTGAGCGATATTCAGGAGTTCATAAATCAATACAAGCGGAAATTTATTAGAATTTACAGTATCTTTCTGAATAATATAATTTAGTCTTACTCCTGTTTCCTCTACCTTTTTCAATCCATCGTTATATTCTACTTTACACAAATAGTTTTCCGGAATCATTTTAGCTATTCTTTTTCCGTCCCGGCACAACACAAAAAAGCCTTTTTCTTTTCCGGTTGTTTTATACGACTTATAATATTTTAGTTCGGGAACATATTCTATTTCAAGAAAGAATGACTGACTAAGTTCATTTTCATACACAGGAAAGATTCCGCCTTTTTCACTTGTTCTGAAAATCAAAGCTTCAGATGTTGATTTGGGATCAAGCCATATATCGGCATCATTCAAATCGGCCGTAACTTTATTATTTATGAAATCGAAACCATAAATTTCATAATTTCTTTTTTTCTCCTTTTCTGTTGAAGAAACTTCTTTTTTCACTCTTATAAACGGGGTGTTTTCGTTCAGGTCATAACCGGAAAGAACAGATAATTCAAGATCTGTTTTATCGGGTTCTCTCACCATAAACAATGTATCGGGCAATCCTTTCTTTGCAGGAATCTCTTTTTTCAGATTAAGATATCCTGCAGAACTGGCCTTAACCTCAAGAAGATACCCTTTTTCAAAAGTCATCCTCACTTTTCCTGAGGCATCACTCTGCACTTTACGCCTTACAACTGCTGATTTATCAATATTATCCTGATAGAAACAAACAACATCGAAGTATGCACCGGGAATAGGTTGTTTTGTTTTCGAATCGGCAATAACGGTTTTTACGGTAAGGTCATACATCTCTCTCGAACAGGACATTAATGATAATAAAACAATAATACCCGGCAATAAAAATAGAACTAATATTTTCCGATTCTCAACCATCTAGGTACGTATAACCTTAACTACTTCACCCATCCTTTGTATTCAAAGTCACAAGTTAACCATTTTTTATCAATTGTTATATATGTTGTTCTTTGTTTTTCAACTATCCACTTATCAACAGCTTCCTTTCTTTTCTTGTTTTCGAGCATTCCTTTAAGCAACTGGTAATCTTCACGAAGGTTTGCACGGTGAGGAGGTGTTTTACTTTTAAGCTTTACAATTCTGTATGTTTCTTTACCTTTTCTCTCATCCATCATTCTAAACGGCTTGGAAATATCACCAGGCTGTAATCCGGCTATTGCCCTGTTTATCTGAGGAGGAATATCGCTGATTTCAAACTTGGTATCGCCTGTTTTAGGATTTACCATAATTCCACCGTTTGCCCTTGTATCTTTATCCATTGAAAAACGCAACGCAGCCTCCTCAAACGATAGTTTTCCTTCCAGAATAAATGTCCGGATAGAGTCGAGACGGCTGAGAGCCTCTTTTCGTGCTTCATCCGATATCTTAGGTTTCAGCAGTATATGCCTTACATTAATACGATCACCTTTACGATCGATAAGCTGAATAATATGATAACCAAATTCTGTTTCTACAATTTTTGAAACCTTGTTTTTATCAGTAAGGTTAAATGCCACACTGGCAAACTCAGGAACCAACTGGCTTCTGGACATCCAGCCAAGATCGCCTCCTCTGGCGGCAGAGCCCGGGTCTTCGGAATAAAGAACAGCCAGGGTTGCAAAGTCACGACCTTCGTTTATTTCCTTCTGAAACTCTCTCAACTGTTTTTTCACCCTGTCAATCTCACTTTGTTCCACTCTGGGGTAAATAACAATCTGGTTCAGTTCATACTGTGTGGGAACCATAGGAAGGCTATCCTCAGGCATTTTTTTATAAAATCCGCGTATTTCCGACGGGGTTACTTTTACATCTTTTGTTATCTCCGACTGTACTCGTTGAGCCAACATTTGTTTTTTTACCGTTTCCATCATCTCCCTTTTTATCTGAATAAGGGATTTATTGAAATATTCCTCCAGCTTTTCTTTATCGCCAATCTGCTGAATCATATAATTTATCCTGGCATCAACCTGTTTAACTATTTCGTTTTGACTCACTTCAATACTATCCAGATCGGCCTGATTGAGCATAAGGCTTTGAATTAATGCCTGCTCAAAGATATGACATTTTATATCTCCGGGAAAAGTAACACCTTCACTAAGCGCCTGTTGATATTGTTGTTCTATTTCAGATCTCAGAATTGCATTATCACCCACTACGGCAATCACTCCGTCAATCATATTTTCTTGCGAAAATATCTGGAAAGAAAAAAGGAAAAGAAAAACTGATAAATATATTTTTTGCATACTAAATGGTTCTTATAAAATTAAATTTGTTAGTTGAAAATTATGCAAATATAAAAAAGGTTCATATTAATGACGATGAAACAAACTTAAAGTTCAATAAAACTTAATTATTTTTTGTTTAAGACCCTCTTCATACAGATCCGACTCCAGTTTATTTATAAAATCAACCCTTTTCTTATTTAACAAAATAGCTTTAATACGGTTTTCGACATAATCCAGGGGGGCCGTTTCCTTCATCAGCTTATAGTCTTTTATATTCAAAAGATAATAATTTGCCGAATCCGACTGTTCATAATGTCTGTGGTATTTGAGAAAACGTTCGGGATTACGAACCGGATACGGTAATTTATTGTTTATCATATCAAACGGTCGCCACTCTTCAAGAAAAACATCATATCTGATTGCATTATGAAAGCAAAAAGCTTCCATTTTAACCATATCCTCTGATTTATCGCTTTTATACCATTTTCTCAAATCATTAACACCTGCCACATTCTTTGGTACTATAATAAATATTCCTTTAACAATGTTCTTGTTTAGAACAAAATTGTCAATCATTTTATCATAATACTGCTTTATCTCATTTGATGTAATCATAGGTGAATACTTCTGTTGAAGCATTTTCATCTGATACTGGTTTACGAGTAATGAGCGTCTGTACTCTTCCAGTAGCTTCGATACGTCTTTCTCTTCAGGAGTAAGGTTAAGTTCAGCTTTACGAAGCATTAACTCGGCCCGGATCCATCTGTTCAGAAAATCCTGGGCAAGTATGTTACTGTCCTCTTTTGAAATGTTATCAGGAATAGCATCGTATAGTTCCTGTTTAGTCAGAATCTTTTCTCCTACGGTAACAACCGGTTCATCCAAAGGATTATGCTCCTCCCTTTTACAGCCCGGCAATGACCACACCAACACACCAATTACAAATAAATTTAACATTACGGCTTTTACACCGTCTTTTACAGAAATGGATTCGGGATACATATTATTCTGTTTTTTTTAACACATCGTAATGAATCACCGGTTTGTACTTTTCCCTGAGCTCTTTAATCCATTTATCTTCAATATATTTTTGATAATCAGCAATAACAAGTCCTTTTACATCTTCAAACTTCTGTTCCTTTTTTTCTTCAAATTTTCCAAAGTAACACACCTTTGGCTTTTTACCCTTCTGTCTGTCTTCTTGTCCCCACAGCATTGCATCTATCTCCTCATTATTGCCCTTCTCAAACACACCCGATTCGTGTCTTAAATCATCCCCCAACAAGGTCTTCAGTGAATCAATAATTTCCGGTGTTATGGTATCTTTAACAAATTTACTTACGGTTTTCTTAGCTTTTTTACTTTTACAGATAAAAATATCTCCGGTAAATTTTTCAGGAGAATAATAATTTTCCTTATGCTCATCATAAAACTTCTTTAGCCCTGTTGTATCTGCCGACGCTTTATTCCATACCTCTTTCTGACTGATATCAAAGATTAACAAGCCGTCATAATATTCGGTAACCAGATAACGAAACTCAGGATATTTATCTTCAAGATGTTCTTTTTCATAATTAATAATCCTGTTATTAAAGTAAGTATCAAGCTTTTTCTCGATAACAATTGATGATGCCCCGGGAACAAAACTCACATCTCTTCCGTGCTTCTCTACAAAATCGGACAAATAACAGGCTGTATCACCAATGTAACATAGCGGTTCAGGGTACTTCTCCAGCTTATCCAGCAACTCTTCCTTTTGTTGGTTCTTGTCAGCAATGCTATTCTTCAGGAAATCTACGGCTTTACTGTTTACCCTGAAATTATCCTCTTTTTTCAAACGTTCGATTGTGGCTTTGCGACCTGCAAGTTGCCTCTCTCCCCTTTTTACTTTTTTTATTAATTCATCTTTCAGTTCATCATACGGTTTTACACCTCTTTTATCGATTCGGTAAATTATATGCCATCCAACTCTCGAACGAACCGGTTTACTGTATTGACCGTTTTCGGGTATAGCAAAAGCTGCATCTGAAAATGCAGGAATCATACGGCCTATCCCGAACCACTCCAGTTCTCCTCCTTTAGGGGCTGTATTTCTATCATCAGAATATTTTCGGGCAAGCTCTTTAAAGTCGGCACCATTCTGAAGCAAATTATAAATAGAATCAATTTCATTTTTTGCTTTGGCTTTTTCCTCTTCTGTTGCATCACGCCTTACAATCTTCATTATATGCGCAACTTTCACTTCGCCCGGCGACTTTCGTCTGTCGTTCACTTTCAGAATATGATAACCGAATGATGTTCTTATTATAGGAGACACCTCACCTACAGGTGTGTTATAGGCAGCATTCTCGAATGGATAAACAGTTCTGAAAACAGTTATATAACCAAGATTTCCCTTATTCTTAACAACCGATGGATCCTCGGAATATTTCACAGCCATATCTTCAAAATCGGCCCCGTTAATTATCTTATCTCTAATCTCTTTTATTTTGTTATACGCCTTCAATGTGTCTTCAGGATAAGGATTTTTAGGAACCCTTATTAAAATATGAGACACATTAACATCCTCAAGCATCCGTTCATAAGCTTCTCGGGCAACCTTTTCTTCTTCCTTTTTATCTGCCAGATAGGGTTTAGCCAGTTCATTTCTGTAATATGAAAGTTCTTTTTTAAACGAAGGCAAAGTATCCAGTCCCTGTGATCTGGCTTCAATTACTTTTAGTTTATAGTTGACAAACAAATCAAGGTAATCTTCTTTGGAAACCGGTTCTTTGGAAATAGCATTATTCTTATCGTAAATGTAGTTAAACTCCTCAAGAGAATATTTCTGATTACCGATTTCCAGTAACGGAGTCTCTTTTTCCTGCGCATTTAACACATACACATTAATTAATAATGTGGAAAAAATCAAGACAAATAAACTGCGGTACTTTTTCATGCCTGAATAATTATTTTTATGTTTTCAATATTTATCATCAATGATACTGAACGCAAAAATATTAAAAGCATTGTATTTACACACACAAAAGCTTAAATAAATGGTTATCTGCGGGCTTATAAAAAGAGGATGCCCAAAAAGTCGTCATTGGTAGAATTCACACCAAATTTTTGAGGCATAATGAGAAAATGACGGAATATCAGCGTCATCGCGATGAGCGCGAGCAAAGAACCCGCCTGAACGATTCGGGCAGGCGATCTCAACCGTGTTAAGATTGCCTGCCGAAGGCTCGGCGCAGACAGGCTTTACCCGTCTATCGACGGATTCGCAATGACGCATAAGGCAACTGCAAGCTAACCTATTAGGTAATTTCGTAATTGGCAGATATCACCCCAAATTCTTGGGGCATAATGAGTAAATGACGGGATATCAGAGTCACTGTAATGAGCTTGGGCGAAGAAGCCTGCCTGTCTGAATGGATTTTCCAGGCAGACTTCATCGTTCCTCCTACCAATGACGTAAAAGTTTTACTTTTGGGTCATCCTCTTTGGTATGTCATTAATATTTTATCTTGAATAATTAGGAGCTTCACGTGTAATAGTAACATCATGCGGATGACTTTCAGACATTCCTGCATTTGTGATACGTGTAAATCTGGCATTCTGCAATCCTTTGATACTTGCCGCTCCGCAATATCCCATTCCTGCACGCAATCCGCCAATAAGCTGGTGCATTACTTCAATTAGAGTTCCTTTAAACGGTACACGCCCCGAAATTCCTTCAGGAACAAGTTTTTCGATATTGTCTTCCACATCCTGGAAGTAGCGGTCTTTCGAACCTTCTTTCTGCTGCATAGCCTCAAGTGAACCCATCCCGCGATATGCCTTGAATTTACGGCCGTTATAAATAATTGTATCTCCGGGAGATTCATCGACACCGGCAAAAAGAGAGCCAGCCATAATACTATCGGCTCCGGCAGCGATAGCCTTAACAATATCGCCTGAATAACGGATCCCTCCGTCGGCAATAACCGGAACACCTGTTCCTTTTACTGCTTTTGCAACCTCGTAAATCGCAGAAAGCTGAGGAACACCTACTCCTGCCACAACTCGGGTTGTACATATCGAACCGGGACCTATACCAACTTTAACAGCATCGGCACCCGCCTCTACTAATGCTTTAGCAGCATCGGCTGTAGCAATATTACCAACAATAATATCAATGTCGGGATATTTGCTTTTTGCCTTTTTCAAGGTATCTAACACTCCTTTTGAGTGGCCATGAGCAGTATCAATAACAATAGCATCAACATTTGCTGCTATCAATGCCTCGATACGTTCGAAAGTATTGTATGTAACGCCGACTCCGGCAGCAACTCTAAGACGCCCCATCTTATCCTTACAGGCCAGAGGTTTATCTTTTGCTTTGGTTATATCTTTATAAGTTATAAGACCTATAAGTTTATTATCTTTATCAACCACAGGCAGTTTCTCAATCTTATACCTCTGAAGAATCTCAGCTGCATGTTCCAGGTCGGTTTTCTGATCTGTTGTAACCAGATTTTCCGATGTCATCACCTCATCAATCAGACGGTTCATGCTAAGTTCAAAACGCAAGTCACGGTTTGTCACTATTCCAACCAGATACCCCCGATCGTCCACAACAGGTATACCGCCTATCTTATACTCCTTCATAAGGTTCAGGGCCTCTCCCACCGTGCTGCCTTTTTTTATGGTTACGGGGTCATAAATCATACCGTTTTCGGCACGTTTTACTATCTCAACCTGTTTAGCCTGCTGACTTATAGTCATGTTTTTATGAATAACTCCGATTCCGCCTTCCCTGGCAATGGCAATAGCCATACGGGCTTCGGTTACGGTATCCATTGCAGCCGATACAATAGGAGTGTTCAGCTCAATATTTCTCGAAAACTTGGTTGTCAGCTTTACCTCTCGCGGCAACACTTCCGAATATGCCGGAATAAGCAATACATCATCGAATGTTAATCCGTCCGATGCTATTTTCTCATCTATGAATGACATGAATTTAACTTTTTGAAATTATCCTAAAATCAGGGTTTTAAAAATTGTCGCAAAATTACAAAAAAACAACCACATAAAAACATTAAAAACCTTAAAGTTTCAGGACAGATCGTATTTCCAGCACACTGCTGTTTTATGGTTTAAGGATATTTATAAACTTCTGGTTACATCGTATCCATGAAAAGATTTGAAACAACAAGAACAGACAAAACAACAACTAGAGCCCTGGCTCTTTTTTCCTTTACATTTAAAGTATATATCAGTGCATTGTAAAACATATATAATTCCCAGAATGTCAATAAAAGATCGGACATCATCCACAGATAATAATTCAACAGTATCGAAAAATGCAGCAATGTTCTCACAACTCCTACAACCATCAGTGATGCCACAACATGCACATAAGTCTCAAAACTCTTCTCGACACCAAAAACAAACAACAGCAGATATAAAAAGCCGCTACCTATGAATAATACAACCAGATATGCAAACGGTAAAGCAAATACTATTAAAAAACCAACCTTCTCATTAAACCAGATTGATTCTGGCAACTCACCGAATCCGGATAACATAAGCAGGTAAGAAAAAATACCTGAAACTAGGCCGTACAACAAAACCTTATAAACAGAATTACTCATGCTTTGTTCAGAAGGCAGTTTCCTGAAAAACTTTTTAGGTGCGATAATTGACCTGACAGAGTCATCTACAAAAACATGAATGCTGAATTTTTCCGATTCATTAATTTCCATGACTTCAATATGGGTTTAGATTTGTTAAAAACACTCTTACTAACATATCACCACTGTAGGTGTATTCCTTTTTTCGACAAAAATTACTGACATTCGAATTTACCCTTAAAATAGCGAAAATCAAAACAGTACGTTTAAAAACCATAAACACAAAGCAATTCTCAGTTCCATTTAGTATTTTTACCGATGTAAAAATCAGGAAAGACCGGGGATGGATATATACCATGAAATATTAAAAAAATACTGGGGTTACAGTGAGTTCAGGCCTCTTCAGCTCGACATAATACGTTCGGTTGGCGAAGGCAGGGATACATTGGGGCTCATGCCCACAGGTGGTGGCAAATCCCTTACTTTTCAGGTTCCCGCTCTTGCAAAAAAAGGACTATGTCTCGTTGTCACACCTCTTATTGCCCTTATGAACGACCAGGTAAGAGGACTTAACGAAAGAGGAATAAAAGCACTTGCCATACATTCGGGTCTGCCTAAAAATGAAACAGATATCATAATCGATAACTGCATACACGGCGATTTCAAATTCCTTTACTTGTCTCCTGAACGTCTGGGCAACGAAATGTTCCGCAAAAAGCTGGCACATATGACTGTGAACCTGATAGCCGTGGACGAAGCTCACTGCATTTCACAATGGGGATATGATTTTCGTCCATCTTATCAGCGAATTGCCGAAGTCAGAGAGCTGTTTCCCGACGTTCCTGTTCTTGCTCTTACCGCTACAGCTACTCCTGAAGTTGTTGATGACATTCAGGTACAGCTTAAATTCAAAGAAAAAAATGTATTCCGAAAAAGTTTTTACAGAAAAAACCTGGCTTATGTTGTCCGCAAAACAGAAGACAAAGAAACTATGCTGATCAGGATACTATCAAGTATCAGAGGCAGCGCAATTGTTTATGTCAGAAACAGAAAGAAAACCAAAGAATACACAGAGTTTTTACTAAAAAAAGGTATACGCGCATCCTACTTTCACGCAGGTCTGAAACCGGAAATAAAAACCCAGCGGCAACACGACTGGACATCGGGTAAGGTCAGGGTAATGGTTTCCACTAACGCTTTTGGTATGGGAATAGATAAACCGGATGTCAGGCTGGTTGTGCACATGACAGCTCCCGATTCTATCGAAGCTTATTTTCAGGAAGCAGGACGCGCAGGACGCGACGGTAAAAAAGCTTATGCCGTTCTGCTGTGGTCGCCTCACGACAAAGCATCACTTAACCGGATGCTTACAAATTCTTTTCCCGAACCAGAAACCATTAAACGGGTTTATGATGCATTGGGCAATTTTTTTCAGATTGCATCAGGAGCCGGTGAAGGAGCTACTTTCGACTTTAATCTGGGCAGATTTTGTGAAGTTTTCAAATTCAATGTACTAACAGCCTACAACAGCCTGAAAATACTCCATCTGGCCGGATATATAGAATACACTGAAGATTTACAATTACCATCCAGGGTCCACATCACAGTTGACCGTAAAGATTTGTATGAGATACAACTTGCCAATCAGCAACTCGACGTATTCATTAAGCTTTTGCTACGCTCTTACACCGGACTTTTCACACAATATGTTGCCATTGATGAAGATCTGCTCGCAAAGCGCCTTCACAAAACAAGAAACGATATTTACAACTACCTGAAAACACTTGCCCAGCTCAAAGTTATTCTGTACAATCCTCAGAAACGAACTCCGCTTATCACCTTTACACATCCTCGTATTGAGTCAAGACACCTGATACTGAGAAAAGAAATTTATGATGAGCGCAAAGTACGTCTGGCTAAACGTATAGAATCAATAATTGAGTATGCAACTATCAACCATATTTGCAGAAGCCGGCTACTGCTCAGCTACTTTGGAGAAAACACCTCGGAAAACTGTGGTATTTGCGATGTTTGTATTGAGAAAAAGAAAACCGGAATCGATGATAATCAATTTGATAAAATAAAATCACAGATAGAAAATATATTAAGCTCCGGTGCCATTTCATACGATGAACTCATGTCAAAAACAGATGAGTCTGATGATGTAACAGAAAAAGTCCTTAAATGGCTTGAAGAATATGACATTGTAACTGAAAACAGTAACGGATTATTGGAATGGAACAGCAATAAAACAACATAAAAAACCGGACAGACGACACTAAGCCACCTGCCCGGCATACAAAATCACTAACGTAAAATACAGAAACGTGATTAAAAGGTAAAGGTTGCACCCAAAACAATCAAATCTGTTGTCATATCATAAGCTACTTCACTTCCCGGCACTGCGCCGTATGGATTGTCTGATGTTATCATCATTGGATTCAGCATCTGTCCTGATGTTTTTTCACCACTCATACCGTGATGATATGCAGCATTTATCGATACCAAATCACTTAATTTAAATCCAAACCCAAACTGAACGGCATTTTTTATAACTGCAGTTGCCGATACCGAATACATTGCCAGTTCAGGATCAATCGGATTGCTGTTGTATGTATATCCTAATCTTACTGGAAAATTATCAATCGCTTTAATTTGCAATCCGACTGAGATGACATCCATATCCTGCCAGCCAAATCCGGCAACAGCACCTGTCGGATAACCGTTATCGCCAATTGCCCATCCTTTGGCCTCAAACCCCTCTGTACCGGAATAAAACACATGCCTGTAGTCAAGAGCAAAATCAAACATCTCTTTGGAGAATCCTACACCTGCTGAAAAAATAGCAGGAAAATTCATCTGAAATGTATTATCCGGTGCTTCGGAACCATCAAGGTAAGTATTGTTAAAAGTAAAATCACCGAAGAACTGTTCTGTTTTATACGAAACTCCGGCCTTAAATCCCT
Organism: Chlorobiota bacterium; assembly: GCA_013153405.1. Taxonomy (GTDB): domain Bacteria; phylum Bacteroidota; class Bacteroidia; order Bacteroidales; family Marinilabiliaceae; genus JAADEM01. The sequence continues at coordinate 17,438 of JAADEM010000081.1, read as the reverse complement.
CTTCTCCGCCATAATACACTCCGATTTGAGCTCCGAAGCCAACAGCCGAAGCATTATCAGAATTCGGATAACCATAAGTCATGCTTGGTGATGTTAGCGGATTCGGCTCCACTTTAAGTGATTCATAATTGAAAACAGGCTCCACTCCTACCGACAACTTATCTGTTATGGAATATGAATAAGTTATCCCTATTTGCATCAGCATGTATGACGATTTAATATGCCCGAAGCCTCCCATACTTTGCGGAAAATTTATCGGATTTGTTGTACTTTCAGGGAAATCGACTCCAAAACCACTGACCCCGAACATTGAAATACCAAAAGTATGTTTACTGTCTTTTTTTCCGAAAACCACTGCCAGAGACGGAAGAGGCGAAGCTCCAAGTTCACTGTCAGTACTTCCGCTTACCGGACCATTCTGGGTTGGCACTGTTGAATACAACGTTGGAGAAGAAAACATAAGTCCGATATCAACAGTAGCTATAGTACTATCAAATTTTGATATAGCAGCCGAATTCCATTGTAATGCACCGTTAATATCAAGTGCCTGTCCTGTGGCTGCTCCACCCATCGACATGTTAAATGCTCCTATTCCCTGCATTAAGTGGCCAGTTTGAGCAAACACCGCACCTCCTGTTATTACCAAGATAAAGATTAAATAAATTTTTTTCATTTTCCGTTTTGTTTTTGGTTTAAAAAAATAATTAAAGAATTGTTTCCGCATCAAATATAGAGCAATTTCTTTATTTAATATTGAATTTTATCATCATTTATTTTGACAACACATCTAATTTGGAATAAATTTAAATAAGCTCATCTGACTAATGACTGTTTATCATGCTGCAAATAACTCATTCACAAAAAGCACAGATATTTTTTGTATTTTTACCGCGTGGAAAAAACATTAGCGTATGGAAGATTCATTCAGTCATGTGGTTTATTCGAAAAATGTAATTGAATTTGTTACTGTTGCAGGAGAGTTTTGCAACATTTTGGAAAACACCAACCAATACCTGAAAAAAGATTTTATAAATATATCATTAAAGGTTTTACCGTTGCTATATCTGAAAGCATCAGTTCTGCCAAAAACCGAAGAAGAGCTGGATAATGAATTCATCGACAAAGCCGTGGATGAAGGACTCTACCAGTTTATCTTAAATTCGGTTAGAAACAAAATGGGACAGCACGATGATTACCTCGAAGTGTTCACTGCAGACATGCAACATAGCGACATGCCTTTAACGGCAACTATTTCGGAAGACCTTGCCGACATTTATCAGGACATAAAAAACTTCATTGAATCGTACAAAACAGCTGTTACTGAAATAATGAATGATGCCCTGCTTGAGCTGACAAACAATTTTGAATTATACTGGGGCCAGCGCCTTGTTAATACTCTTCGTGCCCTGCATAATGTTTATTACAGTGGCGAGGATCTCACCGACGAAGAACAAAAAAAACAGAAAGAAGAAGAGGATAAAAAACGTAATACCGACGAATGGATAATTTCAAAAGTACAAAAGATGTGGCAGGATGATAATGACGACCTCGACCATTTAGAAAATCATAACCACTGAAACAAAGATTGTTTTTATTACGTTACATTTGAATACTTAATACCCGAACACAATAATAAAAATAAAAAGTATTTATGCATACGAGCATAACTAAAGAAGAACTTGAAGAGCTGCCTTTGGTGAAGTTTAGCGGAGAGATAATTGTCGTCGACAGGCCGGAACATTTTCATATTGTAACAGATGAATTAAGCAATGAAAAGGTTATTGGTTTCGACACAGAAACAAAACCATCGTTTAAGAAAGGCAGAAGACATGAAGTAGCACTTTTGCAGCTTGCAACTACCGACAAAGCATACCTGATAAGATTAAACAAAACAGGACTTAACGGTAAGCTTCTGGATATACTTTCAAATCCGGACATAATAAAGGTTGGAGTAGGCATTCGTGATGACATAAGAGCTCTAAAACGACTGCACAATTTCGAACCGGCAGGTTTTATCGAAGTACAGGATATGGCTCAGGAAGCCGGACTTGAAAATATAAGTCTGAAAAAACTTGCAGCTCTGGTAATGAATGTAAGAGTCAGTAAACGACAGAGACTGTCAAACTGGGAAGCTGAAGAGCTTACCGAAAGCCAGATGACATACGCCGCTACAGATGCATGGGCTGCCTTACTGATTTATGAGGGTCTAAATAAAAAATTTCCCGGGTTGAAAATTAAGCCCCTGAGTTAATCTGCATTTACAACACAACTAAAAATTCACCATAAAATAGTTCTATTAAAATGTCAAATCTTCCAATTGTAATACTTAAATCAGGCAAAGACCAGAGTGTACGACGTTTTCATCCCTGGGTATTTTCGGGTGCAATAAAAAAAATAAAAGGAAATGTTGCCGAAGGTGACCTGGTGGCCGTATATGACAATAAGGACGAGTTCCTTGCAACAGGACATTACCAGATAGGTTCAATAGCCGTACGGATTATTACTTTTGATAATGAAGATATAGATGCCGGATTCTGGAAAAAGAAAATAGAAACTGCATATAACCTTCGTAAAGAACTTGGACTTGCCGGCAGCGAACATACAAACGCCTACCGGCTGGCAGGTGCCGAAGGCGACGGAATGCCGGGACTGATAATTGATTTCTACAATGGTACTGCTGTAGTTCAGATGCACTCTGTTGGGATGTATCTCATTCGCGATATTTTAGTTGAAGCATTAAAAGATGTTCTTGGCAACGAACTTAAAGCAATATACAATAAATCGGAAGGAAGCCTGCCGTATAAGGCTAACCTGAATCCTGTAAACGATTATGTATGGGGAACCCCGCCTTCGAAAATAGCTACTGAAAACGGACTGAAGTTTCAGGTAGATTGGGAGAAAGGACAAAAAACAGGATTCTTTATCGACCAGCGCGAAAACCGTGCTCTGCTGGAGAAATATGCAAAAAACAAAGATGTTCTTAACATGTTCTGTTATACCGGAGGTTTCTCTTTTTATGCAATGCGGGGTGGTGCAAAAACTGTTCATTCGGTCGATAGTTCAGAAAGAGCTATAAGTATAACCGATAAAAATGTTGAACTGAACTTTCCGGGTGATAACAGACACAAGTCTTTTGCTATGGATGCTTTCAAATATCTGGAAAACGTAAAAGACAAATATGACCTTATAATTCTTGACCCTCCGGCCTTTGCCAAACACCAGAATGTGGTGCACAATGCTTTACAGGGATACAAACGGCTCAATTCAATCGCAATAGAACAAATTAAGCCGGGAGGAATTATCTTCACATTTTCATGCTCCCAGGTGGTAAATAAGGATATGTTCCGGAAAATGGCCTTTTCGGCAGCAGCAAAAGCCGGACGCCAGGTCAGAATCCTTCATCAGATGACTCAACCTGCCGATCATCCTATAAACATTTACCACCCTGAAGGCGAATACCTGAAAGGTCTGGTGCTGCAGGTATTATAACAATTTTAAAAACCGGCCTTAAAAACATAAAGGCCATAATCGATTACAATATTGGAATTCAAAGATTTTAAATTTTCACAAGCCATACTGGAAGGTCTTGAAGCTATGCGCTTCGAAAAAGCAACACCGGTTCAGGAAATGACTATACCGGTGATCATGGAGGGTAAAGACCTTATTGCATGTGCACAAACAGGAACCGGAAAAACAGCAGCTTATCTTTTACCATTGTGCAATAAACTGATAGAAAATGAACACAAAGGAGTAAAGGCCTTAATACTGGTACCTACACGTGAACTCGCCATACAGATTGATCAGCAGATGGAAGGGTTCGGTTATTTTCTGCCTGTTTCTTCCACTGCCATATACGGAGGTAACGACTCGCAGGAATGGGCAAGACAAAAAACAGCACTCACTACAGGAAGCGACATCGTTATTGCAACCCCGGGTCGTATGATACAACACCTCACTATGGGATATGTGGATTTCAGCTCTCTGGAATATCTTATTCTTGACGAAGCCGATCGTATGCTAGACATGGGTTTTTACGATGACATTATGAAAATTGCCAAACTATTACCTTCCGACAGGCAAACGTTAATGTTTTCAGCCACTATGCCTCCTAAAATCAGAGAACTGGCAAAAAAGATACTTACCAATCCCGCAGAAGTAAATATTGCAATATCAAAGCCTGCTGAAGGTATTCTTCAGGCAGCATACATGGTATACGATACTCAGAAGATACCATTGCTCAACTATCTTCTGAAAGAGAAAGAGATCCCCAGTGTACTGATTTTCTCATCACGAAAACAGACTGTTAAAGAGCTGGTACAATCATTACGAAGAAACGGATTCAACGCCAATGCTATCCATTCAGACCTTGAACAGTCAGAAAGAGAGGCCGTTTTAAGAGAATTCAAAAACCGTAACATTCAGATACTGGTTGCTACTGACATCATAGCCCGTGGAATCGACATTGAAAAAATTGACCTTGTTGTTAACTTTGATGTTCCCCGCGATGCTGAAGATTATGTCCACCGTGTAGGCCGTACTGCCAGAGCATCGACACAGGGAGTTGCCATTACTCTGATTAACGAAAACGATCAGATTGATTTTTATAAAATAGAACGCCTGATAGAAAAAGACATTTATAAAATACCACTTCCTCCTGAACTTGGCGAAGGTCCAGAATACAGAGCACCCGCAATGTTTAAGTCAAGAAAAAACAATAAAAAAGGATACAGGAAAAAAAACTTCAACCGAAAATCAAAAGGACAGGGAAAAAAGAGACAATAGCAATAAATCAGGAAAAGTGAAAAATGTGATTCCGGTTTAAACATCTGAATACTTTTACTGTTCAGATATTTATAAACAGTTTCCGTAAAACCCTAAGAAATGAATCTGAAATTACTTTCTCTTTTTTTTATAGCAATAATACTTTCGTTTAACACTTCGGCACAACATACAAAACGTCCGAAAATAGGAGTTGTTCTGAGTGGTGGCGGAGCAAAAGGAATAGCACACATCGGCATACTGAAGGCTTTGGAGGAAGAAGGCATAAGACCTGATTATATTGTAGGAACAAGTATGGGCAGTATAATAGGAGGACTTTACTCATTAGGTTACTCTGCCGATCAACTTGACTCTATCATAAGAGCAATAGACTGGAACCTTGTATTATCAAATAATATTCCTTTCAATTATGTTGCTTTTGAAGAAAAACTATATTACAACCGATATCTTGTATCCCTTTCATTCAAAGACGGCAAACTGAATATTCCATCCGGTATGATTGAGGGTCAAATGCTTAGCCAGGTTCTGAACAGATATACATGGCCGGCAATGAAATACGATAACTTTGACGAATTTCCTATTCCGTTCAGATGTATTGCAACAGACGTAAGTACAGGAGAACAAATAGTTTTTAAAGACGGTCCTCTTTCGGAAGCTCTGCGTGCCAGTATGGCAATACCTACTGTATTTACAGCAGCTGATCTGGATAGTACGCTCGCAGTCGACGGTGGTATTCTGAATAATTTCCCTGTTGATAAGGTTATTGATATGGGAGCAGATATTGTAATAGGTATTAATGTTTCCGACGAAGGACTTGTTAATGCTAAAGAACTGGGAAGCATGATGGGAATATTAATGCAGGTGGCTATGTTCCCCAGTCTGAAGAAAGTAAAAGAAGACATAAAAAAATGTGATATATACATAAAACCGGATTTACAGGAATATTCAACCGGCAGCTTCAGCAGTTACTCCGAAATACTCCGTCTGGGATATATTGCCGGCGAAAAAGCAAGGCCTGAATTTCATAATCTGGCTCAAAAAATCAATGCCCGCACCTCTCCGCCGTCAGGAACCTCTCTCTCTGCAAATCCTATATGTATATCTGCCATTAAACTAAAAGGCAATAAATATGTTTCTGACAAACTCATACTCGGGAAACTGGGTATTTTACCGGGAGATACTGTTTCCCGCCGACAAATAGAAAACGGAATAAACAGAATTTTCGGAACAAACGCATTTAAAAAAGTAAGCTATCAGATTGAAAAAACACCAAATCAGAATAAATATAACCTGACGGTAAAAATCATTGAAGAACAACCGGCTTCTGTTAAAGCATCTGTTCATTATGACAATCTCTTCTCTGCAGGTCTGGTTATAAATAACACATTACGAAATCTTGTAGGACGATCCTCTCGTCTGATAGTTGAAGGCGATATATCACAAAGTCCTAAGGCAAGAGTCAGTTATTTGAAATACCTGGGTAAAAGACAACGGTTTGCAGGTTTATTTAAATACAGCTTTTTGAACGAACAGGTGCCGGAATATGACAACGGTAAACTAAACGACATCGAAACATCTGTATATCACGAATTTCTGTTCGGCGTTATGCTTGCTCAGTCCTTAAGAAACAGTATCTATTTCGGCCTTAATTATAAAACAGGTAAGGAAAAACTGAAATTCTGGAGTGATTACCCGGAAGGAATCAAAAATATGAAAATAAAACAGCTCAGATATGACCTGTTTTACAATTACAACACAATGAATGACCGAAACTACCCTACAAACGGAAGTGAGATAAGAATATATGCCAGTTTATTTTTTCACAACGATTACAAAATGAATTACGAATCCGATGTTGATACCGTATATTTTGATGACGGTTACGGTAATCCGATACCTTTAACCGAAGACGAATTCAATTCATATATTACAGAGTCTCTTACCCCCAACAGCTATACAAAAGTGCAAATAAACTATCTGCAATATTTCAACCTGCGCAGAAATTTACAGATAATTCCGTCTATATCGGGCGGATTCACATTCTCAAATGCCAATAACGGATTATTTGATAATTTCAAGATAGGAGGTAATCAGATGGTTAATCCTGAAGACGTTACATTCTTCGGTTTGAATTATTCCGAGATACAAACAGAGAACTTTCTTTCGGGAGGTGTATATTTACAAAACATATTACTGAATAATTTTTATGTAAAATACGGAATCAACTATTTGCTACATCATCCATACGTTCCGTTTAATGACCTTACACAATTTGACATAACAGACAAAAACACATTGTTTGGTTACGGAATGAAAATAACATACAAGAGTCTGTTTGGCCCTGTCAGTCTGGGGCTGAGTTCAAATACCAAAGACAATGTTTTAAGATGGTATGTGGGCATTGGTTATTCATTTAATTACAAAGATTAATGCAACAGATATTTTCAGAAATTATCGCACGTGAGCTCAACACGACCGTGCATCAGGTAAAAAACACTCTTGCTCTGCTCGACGACGGATCTACCATTCCTTTTATCTCAAGATACCGTAAAGAAGCCACAGGAGGTCTTGACGAGGTTATTATTGCCAACATTAAAGACAGGTATGATAAGCTGAAGGAAATCAATAAACGGAAAGAAACCATTCTGAAAACTATTGATGAACAAAATAAGCTTACTCCTGAATTAAAAGATAAAATAGAAAACACATGGGATGCCAACGAGCTTGAAGATCTTTACCTTCCATACAAACCCAAGCGTAAAACAAGAGCTGTAAAGGCAAAAGAGCTTGGTCTGGAGCCGCTTGCCAGGATCCTGATGAAACAGTATGAACGGGATGTTTATGACAGGGCCTCATCTTTTTTAAACGAAAATGTTCAAACTGAAGATGATGCCTTACAAGGAGCCAGGGATATAATTGCAGAGTGGATAAATGAAAATAAAACGGCACGCGATATTGTTCGCTCGGTATTCGAACGAAATGCTGTGATTAACTCAAAACTGGTAAAAGGCAAAGAGGAAGAAGGCCAGAAATACAAAGATTATTTCGACTGGTCGGAACCATTGAAGAAATGCCCATCACACCGGCTGCTTGCAATGCGTCGCGGTGAAAACGAAGGCATACTTAAAGTAAATATTACTGCTGACGATGAATATGCAACACAACGACTCGAAAGATTCTTTGTAAAAGGCAACACAGAAGCTTCAGCTCAGGTTTCTCTTGCTGTGGCTGATGCATACAAACGGCTTATCGCCCCGTCAATAGAGACAGAATTTTCAGCATCTTCGAAAGAGAAAGCAGATACCGAAGCCATTAATGTTTTTGCAAAAAATCTTCGTCAACTCCTTTTGTCTCCGCCGCTTGGTCAGAAACGTGTACTTGCCATCGATCCCGGCTACAGGACAGGTTGTAAGGTTGTTTGTCTCGACGCAGCCGGAAATCTGCTGCATAACGAAACGATCTTTCCCCACCCTCCTCAGAACGAGAAAGGAAAAGCAATGAAAAAGATCGATTCGCTTGTTGATGCATACAAAATTGAAGCCATTGCTATAGGCAACGGAACCGCATCGCGTGAAACAGAAGCATTCATACGAAAGATCAGATTTAACCGTGAACTCCAGGTTTATGTCGTAAGCGAAGATGGTGCATCGGTTTACTCGGCAAGCAAAGTAGCCCGTGAAGAGTTTCCCCAGTACGATGTTACCGTACGCGGAGCCGTTTCTATCGGACGACGGCTTTTAGACCCGTTGGCCGAATTAGTAAAAATAGATCCTAAATCGATAGGTGTAGGACAATATCAGCACGATGTGGATCAGGGACGGCTGAAAGAGTCGCTTGATCTTGTTGTAGAATCATGTGTTAACCTGGTTGGTGTTAACCTGAACACAGCAAGCAAACATCTGCTTACATACGTATCCGGCCTGGGACCACAACTGGCTCAGAACATTGTGGACTACAGAAAAGATAACGGTGAATTCAGAAACAGAAATGAACTGAAAAAAGTGCCGCGACTCGGGGCCAAGGCATTTGAACAGTGTGCCGGTTTCCTGAGAATAAAAGGCGGGACAAACCCGCTTGACAATACTGCTGTCCATCCTGAGTCATACGGCATCGTAAAAAAGATGGCTGAAGACATCGGCTGTACGGTTCAGGAACTTATCGATAAGAAAGAGCTTCGCGACAAGGTTAATTTGAACAGATATGTTACTGATAAAGTGGGAATGCCCACACTCAACGACATAATGAAAGAGCTGGAGAAACCCGGCCTCGATCCGCGTAAAGCAATAAAAGTATTTGAATTTGCCAAAGACGTACATTCCATTGATGACCTTAAACCCGGAATGGAACTCCCAGGTATTGTAACAAACATAACCAATTTCGGGGCATTCGTAGATGTGGGAGTAAAACAGGACGGACTTGTTCACATATCACAAATGGCCGACAGGTTTATTTCCGACCCCAACGACATTGTTACGCTTCATCAGCACGTGCAAGTAAAGGTACTGGATGTTGATATTTCCCGAAAAAGAATACAACTCTCAATGAAAGGACTTAACTGAGAATGTTTTCTGTAACTAATGCAAAAGAGGATGTCCAAAAAGTATAAACCCGACGTCATTGCGAGGAGAAACGACGAAACAATCTCTTGATTATCAGCATTTGTGAATTTAGAGATTCCTTCATTTTATTCGGAATGACTACTTATTGGACATCCACAATTACGCACAACTATCATTGATATTCTGCACTTTAAGCTGTTTCGTCATTGGTAATCCCGCTTTTCGGGATGAAGTAATCCCCGGCAAGTAAGAGACTGCCTGTTTGACCGCCATACAGACCCGATTTGGTCAGGCGGAATCATATGAATGAATTTTCCAGGACCAGTTCACTCTCATCAGAAAGTACCTCCGTTCCAACCGAACATGTCACGTTTAGCATCAGCAAATTCAATATAAATTCTGTCCTTCGGAACTTTAATTCTTTCTTCAAGAAAGTTACACAAATCGGCCGAGATATATGTCGTCTCGTTTTCCGAAAGACCTATACTCTTCAGTTCAACATAAGCAAGAGGCTTGTCGTTTCCTGCAAAAAGCATATCAACATTAGTCTCAACTATAACCATAATGTACTGTATGGGCTTGCGCAAAATCTGGCTCAACAGTTCTGTTGCATCTTCCATCATCTTTTGTTTATCTGCAACTTCAGCATTTGTTTGTACTTTTAATACCGGCATATCATTATATTTTTAGGTTAATTCCTAATACTAATTTACTCATTTTAACCCAAACTAAATAAAATATTGAACATGATATTTTACACTAATTAAAAAAAAATAACATTTAATTACAAACTTGTGAATATATTTGCAATCAGTTCAAATGTTACAAATGATAATAATTGGGTAAAATTGTTTTTTTTCCTTAAATTTAAGGAACCTAAATAACCCCAAACCTTAAAAATTCAATTCTGTCATTTTACAGGGAATGGTCGCAACATATAAAGACGAAATAAAACTGTTACAAAAGGGAGATCATCAGGTATTTGAAAAAATATTCAAGCGTTACTACAATGCTTTGTTCTTTTTTGCCGTACATTATGTAAAATATGAAAGCGATGCCGAAAACCTTGTACAGGAAACATTTCTCTCTTTATGGGAAAACCGTAAAACAATCCAGGGCGCTTCTGAATACTCATTAAAAGCCTGGCTTTACAACACCATCAAAAACAAATGCCTGAACTTTCTGGAAAAAGAGGCATCAAAAAAGAAATATTCCGAATATCTTCAGAAAAAATTCCTGCTTGACATATATGTGCTGAAAGATTTTGATATTGATGAAGTAGTATTCGACGAACTTACAGGGCTTTTAAACAAAGCCATTGAGTCACTTCCGGCTCAAAGCAGAGCTGTATTTGAGATGAACAGACTGAAAGGCATGAAAAACAAAGAAATTGCAGAAGAACTTGGCATTTCAGTTAAAGCCGTTGAAGCAAATATGACAAGAGCCTTAAAACTACTCAGAACACATCTTAAAGACTATTTGACTTTAATTTTATTATTCCGTATATTTTAACAAAACAATACATTATTAAAATATAATTTACTTTTTTTTATTATTTTTTACTTTTCACATAGGGTTTTAATATCCTTACCTGTCTTAACTACATAAAACGGACAAAAAGGATGACTAACAAAGCGAAAATATGGGAATTGATAACGAATCAGTTATCACAGAATGAAGAGGAGGAGGTTCTTAATGATATTTACAATTCAACTGAACTTCAGAAACAATATAAAGAGTTGTTAAAGATATGGTCGTTATCTGAAGGTAATGAACGATTCTCGGACGAAGAGATTAATAGCCGTTTCCGAAACTTCACATATCATAAAGACAATAAAAGAACCGACATTAAGCAGCTGTTTATTTCCACTTTAAAATATGCAGCAGTATTTATACTGGCACTAGCCATTGGAAAAACGTTTTTCAACAAACAGGTTAAGGTTCCCGGGCAAAAAGTTGCCGACAAGAAAATCGTATTTGAAACAGAAGAAAGACAGGTAGCAAAGGTAACACTATCCGATGGTTCTGTGGTTTGGCTTAACGGAAACAGTAAAATACAAATCCCCGATAATCCTGAAGCTCAAAACACAAGAGATGTTTACCTGCAGGGAGAAGGATTTTTTGAGGTTGTAAAAGACTCAGCCAGACCTTTCAGTGTTCATACAGAACAAGGTCCTGTTATTAAAGTTCTTGGAACAAAATTCGATGTGGATGCATACTCCAGCGACAAAGTTATCACAACACTTCTCGAAGGTTCCGTCGAACTTCAAAACAACATGAACACTCTTGCAGTACTTAAACCCGGCGACCGAGCAGTACATAACATTAAAACAGGACAGGTAGAAATAAGTAACAGCAACAGTAAATATATTACATTATGGAAAGAAAAGATATTTACATTTAAAAATGAAGAATTTGCATCAATAATACCTAAGCTCGAAAACTTCTATCAGGTAAAGATAGTACTCAAAAACAAAAAACTAGGAAAACAGAAAGTTTCGGGCAGAGCTATGAAAAACTATTCAATAGAGCAGGTGCTTAATGCTTTTACAATGGTAACAAACATAAGATATAAAATAAGCATCGCAGATAACGGTAAACAAACTATATATATTTATTAACCAAAATTACCAGAATGACAATGAAAAAGTTTTACTGTGTAACAATACAATTCCGGCCGCCTTAGCTGCCGGAACACAAAAAACAAACAGACCGGCAATGCTGCCACATTACCGGTCCGGAGTGTAATTAATGCCATCATTTGTAAATAACATTAAAATCACAAATTTATGAAAAAAAAGCGTAATCCTATCCCGCAAACCAGCGGGATAACAAAAGCATTTATGATTATGAAGCTCTCCTTCATTTTTAGTTTCATTACACTGCTAAACATTTCTGCAGGTGTTTTGTCCCAGAATCATAAGTTTAATATTTCTTTGAGAAATGCTAAACTTACCGATGTATTCGAACAAATTGAAAAAAAATCAGATGTCTCATTTTATTACAGAAATGAGGATATCGATTTTTCTAAAAAGTATACTATTGATTATGAAAACAAGGCTCTTCCCGAGCTGCTTGACGATCTGCTTAAAAACAGCGACCTGACTTACCGTATAATCGACAACTTCGTTGCCATTATGAAGACAAGCCATGACGAAGCTGTTGTTGCCCAGCAACAACGAACAATCAAAGGTCTGGTTACAGATAAATTCGGAGAGCCGCTCCCCGGTGTTTCCGTTTATATTAAAGGTACTACTAACGGAACAATAACAGGTGTGGACGGTCATTATTCCATTCAGGTTGGCAGCAGTGATGATGTTCTCGTTTTCAGTTTTATCGGTTTCGAAACTCAGGAAATAGTAGTTGGCAACCGTACTGAAATAAACGTGACACTTATTGACGAAGCCGAAAAACTCGACGAGGTAGTTGTTACCGCCCTCGGTATTTCTCGCGAAAAGAAATCACTTGGTTATGCACTTACCGATATTAGCGGAGATGAAGTGAACACTGTTAAAGATCAAAACGTGATGAATTCACTTTCTGGTAAAGTTGCAGGTGTTGTTCTCACAAAATCCACATCAGGCCCCGGTAGCGGTACAAGAGTGGTTATACGTGGTAACAACTCTCTTACAGGTAACAACCAGCCTCTGTATGTTGTGGATGGAATACCTATGGACAATTCAGGTTTTGGTAGTGCTAACGGAGGAGGAACCGGAGAATATGCACGTGCCGACTACGGTACCGGTATTTCCGACCTCAACCCCGATGATATAGAATCTATCTCTGTTCTGAAAGGCCCGAACGCCGCTGCCCTTTACGGTTCACGTGCTGCAAACGGAGTAATAATCATCACAACCAAAAAAGGTAAATCAAGAAAAGGTATAGGAGTAACATGGTCATCTCAAACCACATTTGAAACTCCTCTTGTTCTTCCTGACTTCCAGAACGAATACGGACAAGGTTCTGACGGCAACTATCCGAATGACTATCCCGACCTCGCGACATTCAAAACCAATTCAGGTTCGTGGGGTGGAAAACTTGACGGTTCACAACAAATGTACTGGGTAGAGGATCCTCCGGGATCGGGTATCCCCACAACAAGACCATATGTTGCATATCCTGATAATGTTAAAGACTTTTTTGAAACAGGACATACATATGTGAACACCTTTGCAATTGAAGCCGGAAATGATGTGGCTAACATGAGATTCTCATACACCAACAATACATCTTCAGGTATCATTCCGAACTCAGATCTTAAGAGAAACAACTTCAACTTAAGAGGTGTTATGAATGCCAGCAAGTGGCTGACCCTTGATGCAAAAGCAACTTATTTCAGTCAGCAGGCAAGCAACAGAGCCGTACAGGGAACCGAAGGTATTATGGCTTATCTTTACACTATACCACGTAACGCCGATATAAATGACTATAAAAACTATCAGGCACCTGATTTCTCATCTGTTTCACACTCATCACTCGGTGCAAACCCATACTGGATAACCAACCATGATGTGAATGATGACTCAAGAGACAGGTTCATGGGATATGTAAAAGCCACATTTGAGGTTACAAATTCTTTATCATTCTTCCTGCGTGCAGGTACAGACTGGACAAACCAGAGTATAGAAACAATAAATCAGTACGGACACTGGTTTTACAAAACAGGCCGTTTCAATTTCTCTACATACAAAACACAGGAAAGTAATTATGACTTCCTGGCTATGTATAATAAAAACTTCAGTGAAAACTTTAGTCTTTCAGCCAACTTTGGTGGAAACATGATGCACCAGACTTATACATCAAACGGTGTACGCGGAGAAGACTTTAAAATCCCCACAAAACCAACTACAAGCAGTGCCAAGCAACTTTATCCGTCTTACACTCCACTGAGAGAAAAGAGGATTAACTCTGTTTACGGTTCTGTTTCGTTGGCATTCCTAAACTGGATTTATCTTGACGTTTCTGCCAGAAACGACTGGTCTTCAACCCTTCCTGAGAACAACTGGTCATATTTCTACCCGTCAGTAAGTTTATCATTCCTACTGAATGACTTTATCGACAAAGATAAAGTATGGCTAGACTACTTAAAAGTACGAAGCAGTTATGCTTTGGTTGGTAACGATACTGATCCATATCAGCTTGATGTAGGCTACAACCTTGACCAGATAGGATACCTGGGACTTACTACACTCAGCCGTCCGGCAACCAAGATGAATCCTGACCTTAAACCTGAGGAAACAAAATCAATTGAAGTTGGTCTGGAGTGGAGAATGTTTAACAACAGATTATTCGGTGATTTCTCTTATTACAGCATCAAATCAACCGATTTGATAATGGATGTTCCTGTTCCGGCATCAACCGGCTACAGCTACTTCCGTAGCAATGTGGGAGAAATAACCAACAAAGGTTTTGAACTTATGCTGGGTGGTACACCAGTTAAATCATCGAACTTCTCATGGGATGTTTCGTTTAACATTGCTCACAATGAAAATGAACTTGTCGACCTCATTGAAGGACTTGACAACTACATATTTACAACCACAAATAGTGGTGTTGTTGTTGTGCAGGCAACAGTTGGAGGTGGTTATGGCGACATCTACGGAACTACATACCAGAGAACCGATGATGGAAAAATGATTGTAGACAGCAACGGTCGTCCGCTGCCAACAAGCGAAAAAGTTTATCTTGGTAACTATCAGCCGGATTTTACTGCCGGACTTTCAAACTCTTTCAACTTCTTAAACGGATTTAACCTTAGCTTCCTTATCGATGCCAGATTCGGTGGCGAATTGTATTCTGGTACAGATGCCAGTATGGATGCTGCCGGTGTTACAGAACGTACTCTGGAATACAGAGAAGGCGGTGTAGTTCTTGATGCTGTTGTAAACACAGGAACTCCCGATAATCCGGTTTATGAACCTAACACTCAGACCATAACTGCACAGCAGTACTGGGGTGCCATGGCCGGAATCGCCGATTATCACGTTTACAGCCAGACAAATGTACGTCTCAGGGAATTGTCAATAACCTACGACTTCCCGTCAAAAATGTTTGATAATCTGTTCATTGAAAAGGTAACACTTGGTCTGGTTGGCAGAAACCTGTTCTTTATTTATAAAGACATCGATAACTTCGATCCTGAATCAAGTTTCAGTACAAGTAACTTCTCTCAGGGTGTGTTATGGTATAACCTGCCTACAACCAAGAGTTTTGGATTTAGCTTAAATATTAACTTTTAAGAAGCAAAGATGATGAAAAAGAGTATATTTTTAATTAGTATAGTTTTTACGTTGGTTTTGATGTCCTGTACCGATGACTTTACGGATATCAATACTAATCCGAACATTGTTACTCCGGATGAGGCCAGTGGTCGCTACTTTATCACAAAGCCTCAGGTAGCACTTTACGGACCTAACAGGTATCCGTACTGGAGAGCCCAATTGATACACACCGACCGTTATTCGGGACATTTCTGTTTCGGACACCACGGCAGCTGGTGGAGCGATGAGCTTGGTTATTCTTACAGCATGTCGTACACAGATGCAACATGGGACTGGCTTGCCGGTTATTCAGGAGGCCTTGACAACTATATGAAACTGACAGCTCCTGGCGGAGAATTTGAAAATGAACTTATGTATGCTGTCGGTAAAATTTTGAAAGGTCTGTATTTCCAGATGTACACCGATGTATTCGGAGATATTCCTTACTCACAGGTTGGCGATCCCGATATTGTTCTTCCTAAATTCGATACTCAAAAAGATATCTATAAAGGAATTATTGCCGATCTTGAGGACGCTATTGCCACCATTGGTGATAATGAACGTACAGGACAAGGTATTGATGATTTAGGGGAGAATGATGTTTACTTTAACGGAGATCTTCAGAAATGGAAGAAACTTGCTAACACTCTCATTATGAGAATAGCTCTAAGAGCTAAAGGTGCTCCGGGTGATGATTTCTCAGACAACAGCATAAGAGATGCCATTGCCAGAGGTTTCTTCCTTGAGGAAGGCGAAGACTGCGTTCTTCCTAAAGACAGTGAGATTTCACAGTGGAGCTCCGCATGTTACGGTGACATCTGGTGGAACTTTGGCGGACTGGGTTCTAAATGGACAGTTGGAGAAACACTTATTAATTACCTGATAGAGAACAATGATCCAAGAATTGAAAAGTATGTTAATCCTGCCATCGGCGGACAGTTCTCGTTTACTCGTCCCGATGAGGAGTCAAATCCGGACGGCTATGCAAACTTTGAGAAAAGAATCAGATTCATTGCTCATGTTATCAGCAAAGCAATTGATATTCAGGGGGGAGACACTACCAACGTGCTTGAATTTGCTACTGACCTGAGTTCAGCAACAATCACCGTTCCCGAAAATCAATATTACATCGGACAACCAACACGTTTAAACAGCTTTATCAAGAGTTTTGCAAGGTTTGAGTTTTTCTGTACTCCTGCCGATTATATCATTCAGGAGAAATTCAAAGGAAAACCAATCTCACCTGAACTTATAATGACATCTGCAGAATCATACTTTTTGCAGGCTCAGGCAGCTCTTGACGGTTATGGCGGCGATGCCCAGACTCTGTATACTCAGGGGCTTACCAGCTCTATGAAATACTGGGGTGTTGAAGACGGCAAAATTGCCGACTTCCTCAGCAGCGGAGTTCCTATGACACAGGTATCTGCCGAAAACATCGCAATTCAGCGTTGGATAAATGCCTACACCGACGGCTTTGAAGCCTGGGCTATCGTAAGAAAAACCGGCTTCCCGAAAGAATTGTCAGATGGTGTTCATGACAATGACATTTTCGGCCCCGGTGACATTAACGGTGCATATCCAACACGGATGCAATACGGTACATCTGCTTACAACAAAAACGGCGACAACCTTCAGGAAGCACTTGACAGACAAGGTCCCGACAAGCAGGATACCAAGCTGTGGTTCCAGTTAAGCAATTAACTTTAACCCAAAATGGTCATTAGAATTGTAAAACAACTCTAAATGCCCATCGATTAAGACATTCATCTGTTTCGTCTATCGCCAAAACAGTGAATCTCTAAATCAGCCTGTCCCGAGGAATCTCGGGAGGGTTAAC